>RFOM01000058.1 GCA_009926615.1 Pseudomonadota bacterium | reverse complement strand
GTTGCAACTCAACCGCCGATTCAGAAACCTGTCATGCCATCACCTCAGACGATTGCCCGCTTACCGTTGCCTCAGGGAGTGAACCACTCGGATCTGAATCAATTCATTGCCGCTCATTCAGACGTGCTGCAGCCGTATCAGCCTGTCCAAAAAGAGTGGAACGCTTACTCTCCCGCATTTGCGGACGGCACAAGTGTGACGGAAGCCGAGCTTAAAACTCTCAGGCTGCGCATTGCACAGGATTTTCCCCGCGCCCACTGGTTGTTCGTTTGGGGGCTTCATCAGACATCCGTAATGCTTCTCGGTAAAAGTGGCAGTTCTATTTTTTTGATTGACAGGCAGGAAGATTTTCTTGGCCGCATGTCACTTCTGCTTTTTCTTTCAAACGAGCTTCAGTCACTGAGCGGGCGCGCCGAATATAAATCGGTGCTTAAAAGATTCTACAAAAACGCAAACGCAAAATACTTCCGGCGGCCTCTGACGGATCGTCCTGCCAAGCCTGCGGGTCTGATTAAACCGGAAGATAATCCCCAATTGCCGCCGGCATCTTCGCAGATCAGAGGTTCGGGAATCCAAGAGGATTCTGAGTGACGTAATCGTTGATCGGATTCGGTTCGCGCCACGGATTCTTTTTGAGATCCAAAAGAAGAACGTCATCTTCCGTGCGCCCGATGACATGATTTGGCGAGAGCGGAATTTTTCCGGTCGGCGTGTCCAGCACGTATTGAGGGATTGCAAATCCGGTCGTGTTCCCGCGCAAGCTGCGCATGAGGTCCAATCCTTTTTCGATGGGTACTCGCAGATGCGCAGTGCCTTCTACCGTTTGAGCCTGATACAGGTAATAGGGCCTCACGCGAATTCTGACCAGACCCTCCAAGAGTGCTTTCAGGCGTTCAGGTGAATCGTTGACTCCTGCGAGCAAAACGCTCTGATTGCCGACAGGGATTCCCCTGCTCAGCAGTGTGTCAATTGCGGCTGCCGCCTCGGGAGTGAGTTCTTCCGGACAGTTGAAATGCGTATTGATCCAAAGCGGATGAAACTGTGCGAGCATGTCCGCAAGTTCTTCGGTGACACGATAAGGCAAAGTCACCGGAACTCGTGTACCGATGCGAATTATTTCAACATGAGGAATGTTTCTGAGCTGCCGGAGAAGATTTTCCAGCGTTCCGTCCTGAGCAATCAGCGGATCTCCGCCGGTAATGAGGACGTCCCTGATCTCTTTGTTTTCCGCGATATATTTCACGCCTGCATCAACAATTTTAGGGTTGAAGTGCAAACCGACTTCGTCATCCCGCCTTTTTCTGAAACAGTAGCGGCAATAAACCGGACACAGTTGTGCAACACAGAAAGCGACTCTGTCACGGTAAACATGAACAACTTCTTTGACCGGTGAATTACCGACTTCCTGAAGCGGATCCTCGATGCCTATTTTGTCCTTTAGTTCGTCAAGTCGCGGGACTGCCTGCAGCCGTACCGGATCGAATTCATTCTCCAAGTCCATCAATGCCAGATAATAGGGAGTCACGCCGGCTTGAAACAGGCTTTCCAACTCGTGGAATGCCTGTGTTTCGTTCTCGGAAAGATGCAGGACTTTGCGCGCGTCTTCGGCCGAGGTGATTTGATTTTTCATCTGCCAGCGCCAATTGCTGAACTGTTCCTCGTTCACACCAAAGAGAGCAGCTCCCCGCTGAGTTATATTCTCAGACCTTGCAGCTGTTCTGTAATGAAGTGAAGCCGGCGAACGAAAAGGCATGCTTTCATCCTCTTGATGATTCAGATGGGTAGGGTCTATAACCTGAGGGTCCTTTCAGCGAAAGGGTCTGCACGGCGGGCCGTGCAATGTTTGCGGCCGACAACTGACTCTGCAAAGGAGCGCAAAATGGACGCGATCTCTAAGATTACTGAGAAAAAAGCACGTGTTGCCGTTGTACTGGCCGGTTGTGGGGCGAAGGACGGTTCCGAAATCACCGAGGCGGTCAGTTTACTGATAGCGCTCAGCCGCAAGGGTATCCCTTTCGACTGCTTCGCTCCTGACCGCAAAACAAGCCACGTCGTCGATCACCTGACAGGCAAAGAAAATGCTCAAGAGAGTCGCAATCAATTGCACGAAGCCGCGAGGATCGCCCGCGGACAGATTCGTCCTCTGAGCCAGCTGTCGGTGAACGAATACGAAGGAGTGGCTCTGTCGGGCGGCTTTGGTGTTGCAAAGAATTTGTGCAATTTTGCATTTAGCGGCTTGGATGCGTCACTTGAACCTGATGTTAAGAATACTCTGATGCCTTTTCTGGAACTGAAGAAACCGCTGGCCGCGATGTGCATTGCTCCTGTTGTTTTGGCATTGCTGTGCAGGGAAGCCAAACTTCGCGGCGCAGAGCTGACTCTCGGTGACGGATCTGCAGTCAATGCAGTCACTGCAATTGAGAGTTGGGGAGCAAAACACATTCCGAAAAAAAGAAATGAGGCCTGCGTGGACAGTGTAAATATGCTGGTCAGTTCACCTGCGTACATGTTTGACGATGCAACGCCTGCGGATATTTTTGATTCCGCAACCGTACTTGTGAGCGGGTTGCAAACTTTGATGGAAAGATCTGCCGGTGGAAGGTAACCATCAACCGCGAAGCGGTAGCGCCGCCATCTGGTTTTTGCTTAAACGATATCTGCTTTCGTCGTGGGGCAAACGCCGGCGTAAAACCCAATCTCCGCTCGGAGTGGCACTGCCTGTTGCAGGCATTGCTGTGGGCGTTTGTGCTTTTACGGTGATTCTCAGTGTGATGGGCGGTTTCGTTCAGGGACTGAAAAAAAGAATTCTGGTCGTCGAGCCGCATATCGAGATTGTTGTGCGTGAGGGATTCGGCCGGATCCCTGCCAAGACAGACCTTCTTAAGCAGATCGCCGGACTTTCAGACCAGATTTTGTCCGTTTCTCCGTTCATTAAAACAGACGTCATTCTGCAGTCGAGGAAAAAGCCGATCACGGCGCTTCTTTGGGGAATTGATACCGCAACCGCCGATCGCACCATGGGTTTCAAAAGTTACCTGTCGGTTGCGGATGCATCACTCTCGGATCTCGAAAAGGATGTTCGGCCTGAAGTGAACGGGAAAACTGCCGAGGGCGGATTTCCGTCAATGATTGGCGGAGAAACCTTGCTCGAAGCGATTGATGCAGAGCTCGGAGAACGGTTGACCTTGGTCTCGACACAGCCGGACGAGGGGTTGGGCGGATTCGTTCCTGCGCAGCAGCCCGTTGTGGTTTATTCTTCCTTCAAAACCGGATCAGTGACCCACGATTCAAAAATAATCTTCACGCGCATGGATGTTGCCCAAAAATTTTTGGATGCGGAGGATGAATGGTCCGGAATTCAGGTCGCATTGAAGGAGCCGCTGGAAGCGGAAACGATTGCCGCAGACTTGAGCCGTAAACTTGCATCCGAAAATCTTCGTGCAAAGGCATGGACTGAATCCAACAAAGCATTGCTCAAAGCGCTTAAACTGGAACGCTGGGGAATGTCATTTGTCCTTTACATGGTCATTCTTGTCGGATGTTTCAGTATAACAATCACTCTTGTACTTGCGGTTCGAAGGAAGGCAAGAGAAATGGCCATTCTCAGATCGCTGGGCCTGAGGCGAACTGACCTCGGGTTGCTCTATTTGTTCAAGGGCGCGAGTATCGGTCTTCTCGGCGTTGTTTCAGGACTATGTGCAGGACTCATTATCCTGCAGTTTGTTTCACATGTTCCGCTGCCGTTGCTGCAGGATGCCTACTCGGGCAGAGGACTTCCTGTGTTGATTTCATGGCGTGATCTTTTAATGGTGAGCATTGGCAGTTTGCTTCTGTCGGTTGCGGCATCTGTCTGGCCGGCGATCGAAGTGATGCGGATTGATCCTGTGGAAACACTCTCAGACCGTGCTGTTTAAAATTTGGCATGCGAAGGAAATTTGAATGTCTCAGAATGCCGTCGAGATTAGCGATCTTCAAAAAATTTACCCGATGGGTGAACTTCAGCTCGAAGCGCTTGCCGGAGTGTCTTTTACCGTAGCTGCAGGCGAGTGTCTGGCGATTGTCGGCGAAAGCGGTTCCGGAAAAAGCACGCTGCTTCATATTGTGGGCGCTCTTGATTCTCCGACCAAAGGGCAGGTGAGGGTCGGCGGCATGAATCCCTTCACCGGCAGCGACAGGGAAGTCAGTCATTTTCGCAACCGGCATATCGGGTTTGTATTTCAGCACAACAACCTCCTCCCTGAATTCAGTGCTCTTGAGAATGTTGTGATGCCGGGGCTCATCGCGGGCGGTGAACCCGAAGCAACGGGCAAGCGGGCCACTGCGCTTCTTGAGCGGGTCGGTTTGGGCAAGCGGCTGGGACACTTTCCGGGGCAGCTGAGCGGAGGTGAACAGCAGCGTGTTGCCATTGCCCGTGCTCTCATCAATCAGCCGGTGCTTGTTCTCGCAGATGAACCTTCCGGAAATTTGGACAGTCGGAATGCTGCAAACATTCATCAGCTGTTTGCTGAAATAAACCGCGAATTAAAAACAACCCTGCTGGTTGTGACTCACAATCAGGAATTCGCTCATTCACTCCCGCGACGAATCGAGATGCGGGACGGTCGAATCATCGGCGATTCCGGTCGTTGATTCAGCACTCCGGTCCTCTCCGGATTTGCAAAATTTCCGGTAATGATAAATAGTCGGCCGGCTCGTCAATTCAGAGGGATGTATATTCTATGATCCAAAGCTTCAGGCGTTGCCGGCTTGCCGTTTTGTTGATTTGCCTGCTCACGCTGGGGATGTTCAGTTCGGTTCGCCTGTCGACCGCACAGGGCGCAGAGGCGCAATCTCAGCAAAAAATCGTAGAAATCAAAGTACAGGGCAACAAAGCCGTTCAGCCGGATGCGATTCTCGGTTTGATGGATTCCAAGGTCGGCGGTGAACTCAGCAGCTCGGATGTCAGCGACGACATCCGATCAATCTTCAACAGCGGCTACTTTACCAACGTTCGCATTGACGCGCAGGTTCGTCCCAACGGCGTTGCGCTTGTTGTTGTTGTCGACGAGAAACCCAGTGTCAGAGAGATTAAATTTGTCGGCTTTGATGCCGTCACGTCTTCTTCGCTGAGCGACAAACTTCAGGTGAAAAAATTCACAATTCTGGATGAGCGGAAAATTACTGCCGACCTTCGCCTTATTGAACAAATGTATGTTGAAAAAGGCTACTATCTCGCGCGTTCCAGCTATACCACCGAGCCCAGTGATACGGGTGAAGTGATTCTTGTTTATCAGGTCATCGAAAACAATCCGGTGTGGGTGTCTCACGTGAACCTGCTCGGCAACTGGCACTTTGGCGACGCGGAGCTGAAAGGCAACATGGCGACCCGCGAAAAACGCTGGTCGTCGTGGCTGACCAGTGCGGGTGCATTCAAAGATGAGTTTATCAACCGAGACAAAGAATTCCTGTCATACATATACCGCGACAACGGGTTTGCCGAAGCCAATGTTTCTGCTCCACAGTCGCGTCTTGATGTCGGCCGGCAAACGGTCGACGTCAGTTTCAATATCGAAGAAGGTGAGCGGTTTCAGGTCGGCGAAATCAAAATCAGCGGTGACCTTCTGCTCAATCCTGACGGCAAGAAAATATATGAAGAGTCCCAACTCCTGAACAAGTTTCTGATGAAGTCCGGCAAATGGTTCCGTGTGTCCCAGTTTCAATCCGACTTGCGCATGCTGACCGACCTTTACGGTGATCACGGCTATGCTTTCGCCGATATTCTCCCCAAGACGGCAGCAAACCGCGAAACCAAAAAAATCGACATAGAATTTGCGATTACCAAGGGCGAAAAAGTTTATTTCAGGAACATCGTTGTCGAGGGCAATGCCAAAACCCGCGACAACGTGATTCGCCGGAACGTCAAAGTTGCCGAAGGGGAGCTGTTCCATGCAACCCGCCTTGAAAAAAGCAAGGCGGCCATTGAGCGGCTCGGATATTTTCAGGAAGTTCAGATTCTGCGTGAACCCGACGTGCGCACGAACCGTATGGATTTGCGCGTGCGGGTCAAAGAAAAATCGACGGGAACTCTCTCTGCGTCCGTCGGAGCTTCACCGTCATCGGACACGCGTTCGGTCAACTTCTTTGCTCAGGGAGCCTATTCGGAAGCCAACCTTTTGGGCAGAGGCTGGAATGCAGGTTTGACTGCAAACTTTAACCCCAACGGCGGGCGCAGCCTCAATTTGAACCTGACCGAGCCGAGCTTCAACGACGGCCCGTGGAGCATGACCGGATTCGGTTCTTACGAGTATGAACGTTCGCAGCCGATTCCCTTTGAGGAAGAAAGATTTTCGAACGTCTTCAGGCTTGGCTTAAGTGTAGGCCGTGAGATTATCGAAGACCTGCGTATCAGCGGCGGCTACTCTGTTGAAAGAGTGGTCCGCAACGACGTAACTCCCGTCGGCAAGCTGTTTACCAAGCAGGGTGTGACCGAAAAATTAACTCAGTCTGTCAGTTACGACAGAACCGACAGCTTTCTGATGCCGACTTCGGGATTTTCTCTCTCTGCGACCAACGCGCTGGCAGTGAAAATCATCGGCGGTGATAACCAGTTCGGCCTCGCCGAAATGTCGCTCAACTATTACGTTCCATTGTTCATCGGTGAAGAATTCAAAACCAACTTCCGATTTTCGCTCGAGCCGGCAATGGTTTATCCGCTGAACGGAAAGACAGTTCCTTACTGGGAGCGGCTGAACCTCGGTACGCTTTACAACATGAAAGCTTACTTTCAGGACGATAAGGTGATTGGTCCGAGAATCGAAGTACTGAACGGGCCATTCTCTCCGACTGTGAACAGGATCCTTGCCGGCGGCAACCGTCGTGTCTACGGGTCAGCCGAATATTTCGTTCCGCTCATTCCCGAGGCCAATCTGCGCCTTGTCACCTTTGCGGAGTCGGGCACTGTGCTTGACGATCACGAAGCTCTGAAGCTCGATAACTTCAAACATGACGTTGGGTTCGGTCTGCGTTGGCAAACCCCCATCGCCCCGTTCCGTTTCGAATGGGCTTGGCCATTGGAGAAAGGTGGCCGTCTGGGGACCATGGAGTTCATCTTTTCCGTTGGAAATGATAACGTCTCCAGCCTGACGCGCTGAAAAATTAGACCGGAGGACCTCATGGAACATCGTGCAGCTCTCAAATCAGTGGTTTTTTCCCGTATTTTCAAAAGCATAGCTATTTCTGCGGTTTCCGTCGGCTTTGCCTTCGCGTGTATTTCTGCAGCATCGGCCAAGGCTGCCGGAAGCTCCGCCCGCTCCGCTGCTACAGCGAACCGCGTCGCGCTGATCGACTTTCAAGTTGCAATCCTCCAGACCGAAGAAGGCAAAGCTGCCAAGGCAAAAATTGAAAAAGAAGTTGAAGCCCGCAAAAAGGAGCTTCTTTCACAACAGCAGGAACTCAAAAAGCTTGAGGAAGATTTTGAAGCCAAGCGCGCCGTTTTGAGCGAAGACGAAAAGAACAAGAGCGCGCGCGACCTGCAGGCAAAGTTCATGGCCTTCCAGCGTTCGCAAATGAACCTTGATCAGGAAGTCCGCCAAAAAGAAATGCAGGAAACCCAAAAGATTTTCCAAAAACTTTCTGCGCTCGTCGAAGAGTATGCAAAAAAGCACAGTTTTGACTTGGTTTTCGAAAAAGGTGCGGGCGCTGTTCTTTATATCGCGCAAAATTCAGACATCACCGGTGACATCGTCACGCTTTACAACGCTCGGCACAAGGTCAAAAAGTAATGAGCCTTTCACTTTCCGACGTGTGCGGGAGGTTTGGCTGTGAAGTATTCGGGCAAGAGAAAGATTCTTTGAAGGCAGGTCCTTTCAGCGGACTTTCAGTCCTCTCGGCCGCGACGCAAAGTCAACTCTCGTTTTTGAGCAACGAACGTTACGTTGAAGATGCGCGTGCAAGTCACGCAGGGGCAATTCTTTGCAGTCAGGCTCATGCGGAGCTGTTAGTCGGACATGCCCGTTCGCTGTTGCTCGTCTGCAAGGATCCGTATGCGACCTTTGCGCGTGTGTCGCAGTACTTCTTTAAGCCGGTAATTGGTTTTCAGGGAGTGTCGGGACAATGCTTTGTCGATGAGACAGCCCGTATTGATCCGTCCGTGACAATTTTTCCGTTTGTCTATGTGGGACCGGGTGCCGTGGTGGGCCGCGGAACGGTGCTCTACGCAGGCGCATTCGTCGGTGCGGGATCTTCAATCGGTGACGACTGTATTTTATATCCAAATACGGTTGTGCGTGAAGGATGTCGCGTGGGTGACCGGTGCATTCTGAATCCGGGGGCCGTTGTCGGCGGCGACGGGTTTGGCTTCGCGCCGTCGGGGACCGAAAATATAAAAATACCGCAAACCGGTTCAGTTGAACTTGGCTCGGATGTCGAACTCGGAAGCAATGCGTCAGTCGATCGCGGCGCTCTTCAAAACACAGAAATCGGTGCGCAAACCAAGCTTGATTCGCTGGTTCAGGTCGGTCATGGCGCACGTATCGGAAAAGCCTGTTTTCTGGCCGCGCAAACCGCCATTGCCGGTTCAACCGAAATCGGCAACCGTGTCACTTTGGCGGGGCAGGTGGGAGTTGCCGGACATCTCAAGATTGTCGACAACGTCACCGTTTTGGCCAAGTCGGGTGTAACGCGGAGTTTGAACGAAGCGGGTGTTTACGTCGGTTTTCCGGCGCGGCCCAATCGTGATTTTCTTAAGCGCGAAGCCGTATTCTCGCAGATTGTCAAAGAGCGTCAGGAAAATCGCAGACCAAAAAAAGAAAAAACAGAGCCATGAGTTCCGCGCTCATGTTCGTTGTGAATGAATGCTGTCGGGAGGGGAATCATGGAAGTGAATAAGCCGTTGTTTGATTATCTGAAAGTGTGCGAGCTGCTGCCGCATCGCCCGCCGCTTTTGCTGATCGATAAAGTGATGTCCATCGACTTTGATTCTCTGGAGATCCACGCCGTCAAGTGTGTTACCGGCGGCGAGTCCTACCTTGCCGGTCATTTTCCGAATCAGCCGATCGTTCCGGGTGTGTACCTTGTTGAAGGTCTTGCGCAGACTGCTGCGGCAATGTGTTTTGCAAATTTCGAGCGGCAGGCGAAAAAGGTCGAGAAAAAGTGCATGCTGACAGGAATGGATGAAGTTAAATTCCGTAAGCCGGTCGTGCCGGGTGACGTTATTCATTATTACGCAAAATATGAGCGCCATCGTGGTCCGTTTGTCTGGTTTAACGGCGTCGCAAAAGTGGACGGTGAAATTGTTGCAGAGGCAAAGTTCTCTGCGATTCTTTCGCAGGCTCCGAAGGGTTGAAGCAAAACGTCTCCGAAAAGATGCGTTTGATTTGAGGGAAGAAGATCATGAGTCAGCCGGTGTCCATTCATCCGACCGCTATTGTGCATCCTGATGCGCAGCTTGATTCCGAGGTTGTTGTCGGACCCTACTGTACAGTGGGAGCCAACGTTAAAATCGGGCGCGGCACAAAATTGATTTCCCACGTTGTGCTTGACGGCCATACGACCCTCGGCGAATTCAACGAAGTGTTTCCGTTCGCGAGCGTCGGCACAATTCCTCAGGATCTTAAATACAAGGGCGAACCGACGCTGCTGCTGATCGGTGACCGCAACAAAATCCGCGAGTGTGCGACTCTTCAGCCGGGAACTGTGCAGGGCGGCGGCAAAACGGTCGTCGGCAACAACAATCTTTTTATGGCGTATACGCACGTTGCGCACGACTGCATCATCGGCAACGACAATATATTTGCCAATTCCGTCCAGCTTTCGGGTCACGTTGAAATTCATAACGGTGTTGTCGTCGGCGGAATTTCCGGTATTCATCAATTCTGCCGCATCGGTGACATGGCCATGATCGCAGCAGGTTCGATTGTCGTTCAGGATGTTCCGAATTACTGCGTCGCTCAGGGCGATCGCGCAACGCTTCGCGGGATGAACATTATCGGGATGCGCCGGCGGGGGCTGACAGCGACCGACCTCAACGTTCTCAAGTCACTTTACAAACAATTCTTTCTTTCGCCCTTGCCTACAGTCGCCGAAACCATGGAAGCTTGCCGTGAGCAAGGTTTGTTGGACAATCCTCATGCACTGCGCATGGCCGAGTTCATTGCGTCGGCGAATCGCGGAGTTGTCCGGCCTGCCGAAGGAGGCAACCATGACGACCTTTCAGCGACCATCTGATTCCGCGCGTTTGTCTGTTTGTCTGTTGGCCGGCGAAGCGAGCGGCGATGCTCAGGGTGCATTGCTTGCGCAGGCTCTTGTCTCTGAATTTTCAAAAGCCGGTTTGCAGGTCTCTTTGTGGGGCAGTGCCGGCCGGCAGATGAAAAAAGCAGGCGTGGAAGCTGTTGTCGATATTGACGAGCTCAGTGCCATGGGATTTGCGGAAGTTGTTTCAGCATATCCGCGACTGTCTGCCGCAGCGCACAGGCTTCAGGGCGAGTTGCGGAACCGTCTTCCTGATTTGACGATTCTCATTGATTATCCGGGACTCAACATGCGTCTCATGGAAGACGCGTTTCATTTGGGATCTTGTGTTGTTTATCATATTCCCCCAAAGGTTTGGGCTCACGGTCTGAAGCGGGTCGTCAAACTCAGGGACTGCACTTACCTTGTCACCTGCATTTTGCCGTTTGAAGAAAAACTTTTGCAGCGCGCAGGAATTCAGGCCAAGTTTATCGGCAACCCTCTGAATGACGAAGTTCAGGATTTTCTCGGCAAACATCGCAGCGATTTGCCGTTGCGATCGGATCAGTCACCGTGCGTCGGAATAGTCCCCGGCAGCCGTTCGGGGGAAATTGAGCGTGTATTTCCCGAAATGGTCAAAGCATTTGTGAGAACGCGCTCTGCCCTGCAGGGCCGTTTGCGGGCAGTTGTGCCTGTGGCACAGACAGTCAGTCGGTCTCGGCTGGAGTTCCTGCTGAATGAGTCACTTGCGGCAGAGGGAGCTCAGCAGGTGCGTGCCGATGTGGAGCTTATTTCTGAAAAACCGCTCATCGAAGTGCTTTACGGATGCCGCTATGCATGGGTTTGTTCCGGAACAGCAGCGCTGGAAACCGCATTGATGGGTATTCCGCATTCCATGGTTTACAAAATGCACTGGCTGACGCATGCAATCGCCCGACGTATCGTCCGGTTGCCTTATTTCAGTTTGGAAAATCTTTGTGCAGAGCGCGAACTTGTGCCTGAATTTATTCAGGATGCGGCCAGTCCGCAGGCATTGAGCGAACATGCACTCCAAGTGCTGCAGTCTCCCGCGCTCGAAAATAAGATGCATGAAGAACTTGTCGGCCTGCGCGGCCGTTTTCCGGCAAAGAGTGCGCGCAACGCGGCTCATGAGATTGTGAATTGTTTTCTCGATCTGCCTCGTGAATCAGGCCGGCGTTTTCATTTTAAAGCTGCGCGGGATCTGTGCCTTGAGGAAAAAGAATGGGGACTGAACAATTGAAATCAGTATCTGTTCAAGCCGGCAGCCCGCAACTTTCCAAACACGTTTTTTCCGGCAATTCTTTTTGGACGCATCCGCTTTTTAAATTGATTTGGTCGACATCGCGGGTTGATGTCGTGCTGGGTCTGCTGATCACGCCGTTGCATGCGGCAACGGAAATCGCACTTGGTTTTACAAGCGGAGCGTTGCTGCAGCTGATATTTTCAAACGCACCGGATACAAATCTTCAGCGCATACTTCCGCGGCAGGTTGCCGGACTTCTTCCGCAGCTTTCGCAAATCGGCCGGCAGGAACTCACAACTCTGGTTCCTGTTTTTCTCATTGTCATCGGCTTTTGCAGATTGCTGACGAGTTTTGGCAGCAATTATCTTCTCGAACGGGCAGGGCACAGGGTTGCGCATGCCATGCGGTCCTCGTTTCTCAACGCCTGTCTGGCTGCCTCGGGGCGTATTATGGATTCCCGCAATCCGGATGAATTGACCAATCGCACTCTGCTGGACACGGCGATGATGCAGGGACTCATCAGCAAGGGCACCATCAGTGCCTTGCGCGACGGACTTGTGGTGATCGGCGTCGCCGCGTCGATGATCTTTATTGCCTCAAACTTCTTTTTTATTCTGATTCTTGTTTTTGTGCCGTTTTTTCTTCTGTTGCGGTCTGTCAGCCGCCGGCTTGAATTTTTTGCACGCGAAAGCGCAAGAAGGCAGGTAGAGCTGACAACCCGCGGTATGCGCACAAGGCAGGGGCTTCTTGCGATTTACGGAATGAATTCCCGCTGGCGTGAGCACAGTGACATTGTCGGGATGAGCGACAGTTACTATTCTTTCATGCGCAGCACTTTACTTTTGAGAACGTCATTCCGGCCGGCCATGGAGATTCTTGCCGTGCTGGTGATTGCAGGAGCTCTGCAGTGGAAGTTGAATCTTAATACCGAGACGGCTGCCGCAGAATACGCTACGCTTTTTGTACTGGCAGCACTTGCTTTCCGGCCGCTTAAAAATGTTTCGTCGTTTGTATCGCAATTTTCGGAGCTCAAAGCCGTCTGGCAGCGACTCTCTGAAGAATGGTCTTTAATTCACAATGCGCGTTCGTCCGGCTCGCATGCCTCTGCTTCCGGTTATATTCAAATGCGAAGCGGACACGCACTTGAAGTTCGCGATGCGGCTTTTGAAACGATCGACGGTCTGCGCATTTTGCACAAGACGAATCTGGTCATTAAAGAACGCTCGCGTGTTGCACTTGTGGGGGAAAGCGGTGCCGGCAAGTCGACCCTGATTCGACTCATGGCCGGCCTTTTGCCGCCCGCCGAGGGAACTCTCGGTGGTACGGAAAACGCGGTATTGGCAACTCAAACTGCGTATGTTTTTCAGGGGACAGTCTTTGAAAATATCGTTTATCCGGTGATGCCCTCAGGCAAGCCGGAACTTCAGCGCGCGCGTGAACGTGCTTCTGCGCTCGTGCTGAGTCTTATGCTTGCGCACACTCCTGCCGGTGCAGAACTTTTTCTTAATAAAAAGGTTGGCTTCATGGGAGAAGGCTTGTCCGGCGGCGAGAAGGCAAGGGTTGCGCTCGCCCGTTTGTTTTTTGCCGACAGGCCGGTTTTGCTCCTCGATGAACCCACGGCGAACTTGGATCAGGAATCCGCCGCGGCATTTTGGTCTGCCGTTTGGGCTTGGCAGAAGCAGGCCGGAGAGACGCGCACGGTTGTTGCCGTCACGCATAACCTGACTGATCTGTCGCATTTTGACGAGGGACATTTGTTTTCCAAGGGAAGCTGCGTGGCAAGCGGAACTCCGCAGTATATTTTGGAACGGATGCGCGAGTTTTCGTCTCAGGATGCATCGGTGGATGAGACTGACGGGAGCCGTCAGACATGACGGGAGCATGGCTTGAGCGCGCGCGCGGGCAAATTGATCGGCCTCTTTTGCGGCGGCATCCGCTTATTCTGATTTTGAGCGTCTTTGCCGCTTTTCCGTTGAGTCTTTTGTGGTCGTTTGCTGCGACTTTAAGGGCTTTGAAGCGGCATAAATTAAGTCCTTTGCAGACGAACGACCCGATGAGGATTATTTCTGTCGGAAACGTCTCTGCCGGTGGTACGGGAAAAAGTCCGGTTGTTCGGGCTTTTGCACGACAGGCCTTCGCAGCAGGGCATGATGTCGCTGTGCTGGCCCGCGGATATGGAAATGCAGCCGCATCCAAGCGTGATATTGTTGTATCAATTTCGGCAGCCGATTCTTCTGCCGAGACTGATTTTTGGAATGTTACGTTGTCTGACGAAGGGCTGGAACATGCTCTTCTGCTCAAAGATTTTATTACGTCCGGAAATACACTCTTTATTGCTCAGGGAGCCAATCGAAGAATTCTGCTCGACAAGGTGATGGAACTAAGAAAACAAACCGGCGGCGCAGAGAGTAAAACTTTGGTTGTCCTGCTTGACGACGGTTTGTCGCAAACTTCACTTCCTGTTCATCATGATGTTGTGCTCTGGGATCCGCATTTGCTGATGACTGCTCCGCGGGTTTGTCTGCCGTTCGGGCCCTATCGGATGGGCTGGCCTTGGAAATTATGGCCTGCAACGATTCCTGCAGCGGATCTGCTGGTCTGGTCGCGCCTGTGTGTGAATCAAAACAAAGATGAATTTGACGGCGCGGTGCATCGTGCACGCCTTATCCTGCAAAAGTTTCAGACGGAAAACGAATTGTTTGCGGTTGAAAAAGCCAAACTGGCAAAGGTCGTCAGCTTGGATGACAACGGCCGTTTCCGTTTGGAAAACTGTTCTGCAGCCGAGTTGAAACAGGAGTTTTTTGTCCTTACGGGATTGGCCCGTCCGCAGCGTTATCTGCAGACGCTTGCCGGTTTGGGTGCTCATTACGGTATCGGAGAACTTCGACCTGCGCGTGTGATCCACCTGTCAGATCATGCGCAGCTCGATGATTCGGCGCGGCTGCATCTTTCGGGTAACGAAATTCTTCTGACCTCACTTAAAGATTTGTGCCGCTGGAGGCATGAGCCGGCGGTTATTGGGAAAATTAAACAGAATAAAGTTTATTTGATGTGTCTGGACGTTGAATTGAAGGGGCCGGAGGGCGGTCGGACGGTGCCGGACTTGGGGGCCATGTTTCCGTGTTTAAAAGAGGAAGGGACAATGAAATGAGCACTCGGGAGAACGACGTCTTCAGGCCCAATGTGGCAGCCCTCATCCGTATCGGCGACAAGTATCTGCGGTGTCTGAGGACTCAGCCTCAAGGGGTCTGGCAAACGGTGCAGGGTGGGATTGAGCAGAATGACGCCTCGGTTCGTGATGCATTATTACGCGAAATTAACGAAGAGCTTGGGGTTGATCCTGCGCTGGTGACCATTCTCGGACAATCCAAATTCTGGCGTCGTTACGTTTTTCCGCCGGAAGTGCGGCAGGCTCATCCGGAACGACGCAATATCGGGCAGGAACAGCTCTGGTTTTTGGCAGAATTGCCGTCGCTGGACTGTGTCGACCTTCAAAAATCGGCCGGAGAGTTTGAACGCGCCGAACTGACCGATTTGAACACCCTCGTTCAACAGTTTGTGGACTGGAAATTGCCGGTTGTGAAAGATTTCTGCTATGAGATGGGCCTTATGCATCCATTTCAGGACAGACCAACGGGAGAGGTTTAAATGCCGAATTCCATGCCTCCAAGCGGACCATCAGAATCTGCTCAAAGTCAGCCGGATCAAAACAGGGAAAAATTTCCATACGGTTACAACCAGCCTTCGGACGAGATTGATCTTGTCGAACTGCTCGGCTTCTTTTGGAAGATCAGGACCGAAATTCTTATTGGTCTTGCGGCAGGACTCATTATAGGCGTTGTCATCGGGCAGCGCTTTGTAAAGAACAGCTTCAAAACCGAAATTCCGCTTTCACTGGAGCGTGACGAACCGTCTGTGGCAGACACCAAAAAGTTTGTTGAGACGTTCAACAACAATCTGAACTCAACCGAAATTTCAAGGCAGGTGTGGCGTTCAGTTTTGAATCAGACTCCTGATCTGGTTCGTTCCTTCAAAGATGCCGGCTTGAGCGACGAAGAACTTGCGGTTCAACAGACTCTCAGCAAAAAAGACGGCGCAGCTCCGCTGCGTCTGCGCGAATCGTCCAGTCCGCGGGATTTCATTCTCGAAGTGAATGTGCCTGTGCAGGGACTGTCGCCAAGGGCCGGTGATATTTTTGCAGATGCATTGCTTTTTGCCATGTCCGACGGCGCTCTGATGGATTCAAAATCAAATCCCGAACGCGCAAAGCCGGGGGTTGTCAAATCCAAAAATCAGAACGCATCCGACGAGCAGGATGATCGGAAGGATTTCTTTCGCGAACAATTGCTGAAGTCCAAACAGGACTATCTGAAGATTGAATTCCTGCTCAACAAAATTGCGCGTTCGTCGCCTGACTTCACTGCGTTTATGACATCGCTGGATACGGAACAAAGGTCACTGCAGTTCACAATTCCGCCGCAGGGCGGAACCACCGGACTGTCCGGTGCGGCGATTGCGGAAGCTCAGGAGTATTATATTCTTCAGGCTCAATTCGAACGCATGCAAAGAATGGTCGCTCTTTTGCTTGCCGAAAACCGGATGAAGGCAGACGAGGCCAATGACACAATCCAGCGTGCACGCGGACTGCGCGATCAAATCTTTCAGCTTATTCCTCTTGCGCGGCGCGAAGCCGAACGTGCTTTCGGAAGCATAATTACCGGCCGTGCCCGCGGAAAATACGTGAGCCGCGTGAGCGGTAATTCGGAAATGATTTCAAACGTGGTTGCCGAAAGTGTCAACATGCTTCTCATGCCGACACTTGTGTCGCTGAATACGGAAGGCAACAAACCGAACGTGTTCGAACAACCGACAAGCAAACGCCGGATTGCGATTGTTCTTGGAGCCTTTTTGGGAGCCTTTGCGGGCTTCGCTTTCGGCGGTCTGAGAATTTTCCTGCACAAGAACGGCAAGCGTCTGCGAGAGGTTGCAGCGGTATGAGCACGATCAGAAAATCAAAACTTTTTGAATCGGCTCTCGAAGCCATTCACGATATTCAGGACGGCGCAACCCTTATGGTCGGCGGCTTTGGCCTGTGCGGTATTCCGGAGCATCTGATTGAAGCCCTGCGCGTGAAAGGCGTCAAAGACCTGACCTGCATTTCCAACAACGCGGGAGTCGACGACTTCGGACTCGGCAAACTTTTGCAGACCGGTCAAATCCGCAAAATGATTTCCAGCTATGTGGGCGAAAATAAAATTTTTGAACAGCAGTTTCTGTCGGGAAAATTGCAGGTTGACCTGATCCCGCAGGGAACACTTGCCGAACGCATTCGCGCAGGCGGAGCGGGAATTCCGGCTTTTTACACGCCGACCGGAGTGGGAACACTGGTTGCCGAAGGCAAGGAAACAAAAATTTTCGACGGCCGTGAGTATGTTCTTGAGCGGGCATTGAAGGCAGACTTCGCGCTGATTAAAGGCTGGCGTGCCGACCCTGCCGGCAACCTGCAGTACAACATGACCGCGATGAACTTTAATCCGATGATGGCGACCGCTGCCAAGGTCACCGTTGCCGAAGTTGAAGAGATTGTCGGTGAGGGCGAAATGAATCCGCTGGCCATTCACACACCGGCTATTTACGTCAAACGCCTGCTGCTCGGCCGCGGATACGAAAAACGAATCGAACAACGCACTGTTCAGCCGCGCGCGTGAAGTTGAGGGAGAACATATCATGAGTCTGAAACTTTTATCCCGCGAACAGCTGGCGCGGCGCGCGGCAGCCGAACTTCGTGCAGGTATGTACGTTAATCTCGGTATCGGAATTCCGACCTTGGTGGCCAACGAAATCAGGCCGGAAATGAACATCACCCTGCAGTCCGAAAACGGAATACTGGGCATGGGGCCTTTTCCGGCCGCGGGCTTTGAGCGTGCCGACTTGATTAACGCAGGCAAACAAACGGTAACACTCGCACAGGGTGCTTCTATTTTTTCGTCGGCTGATTCGTTTGCCATGATCCGCGGCGGTCATGTCGATCTCACCATTCTCGGAGCCATGGAGGTGTCCGAGCAGGGTGATATTGCCAACTGGATGATTCCGGGAAAAATGGTCAAGGGCATGGGCGGAGCAATGGACTTGGTCGCAGGTTCACCCAATGTGGTCGTTGTGATGCAACATTGTGCTCCCGACGGAAGTCCAAAGGTTCTGAAGCAGTGCAAGCTGCCGCTGACCGGAAAACGTTGCGTTAAAAAAATCATTTCCGATCGCGCCGCAATGATGGTCACTCCCGAAGGCTTGATTGTCACCGAAATCATCGTCGGATTGAGTTTTGAAGAATTGCAGGCCTGCACTGAAGCGCGCCTGATGAAATCTCCCGAGGGAATCAGGGTTCTTAATCCCTGAAGCTTCGGTTTGGTATCGGGGGCGCGCTGCCTGCCGGTTGAAGAGGTTGTTTCGGCGTGAGCATCCGGTCGCACCTGCACGAAAAACACTTTCTTTTCCAAGCGCAGCTTCCTGATGTGCTGAAGCAGGGACTGCGTGTCTCAAAATGGTCTCAAAAAAAATGGCATTTGATGATTTCCGGCTCCAAGAGCGTGACCAACCGCGCTCTTGTTCTGGCTGCCATGGGGGGCCGGCCTATCGAAATTCATGTGCCGCTGCTGGCCGATGATACGTGGTGGGGATTTCTTGCGCTCGAACAACTCGGATTCGGACTGGACCTGAGTCAACTTCCCGAATCGGTTTTTATCACTCCCCCAAAACCTGCGCACGGAAGCAAATCTTCCGATCCGCAATCAGCCCTGATTCATGTCGGGCAGGCAGGCACGCTCGGGCGTTTTCTGCCGGCAGTCCTGCTCAACTGGAATAAGGTTTATCCGGAATCTCCGCTCAAACGCTTTGTGGTGACCGCCGACGAACAACTCGCACGCCGTCCGCTTGCCCCGCTACTTTCGGCTCTTTCCGAACTGGGTGCTGTTATCGGTGTACCGGAGAGTCTTTCTTTTCCACTTGAAGTTTCCGTTTCAAAACTTGGCGGCAGGTGCAGCGTCGACAGTTCAACATCCGGACAGTTTTTAAGCGGCGTTCTTCTTGCAGCTGCAGGTTCGGGAAATACATGTGCCGTGAGCCGGCCGCGGGACTTGGTTCAGCCTGATTATGTTCAGATGACCCTCAATATGCTGGCTGGCTTTGGCGCGAATATTGAAGCAGATGCCGAGCTGCGGCAGTTTAAGGTCCACGGCTGCGCACTGTCCGCGCCCGCGGCATACCGCGTCGAGGCCGATGCATCGACAGCCTGTTATTATGCGGCAATGGCGTGTGTCATGGGTATTGACCTTGAGGTCGGCAATATCGGCAGCGCAACGGTTCAGCCTGATTTTGAATTCATCTCCGTTCTTCAGCGCTTCGGATATCAGGCACAGATTTCGCCGGACTCATTTCGAATCCTCGGCTCTGCGGAACGCAAAAAGGCAATTGCGCCGTTGAATTTGGACATGTCGCGTTGCAGCGATCAGGCTTTGACGGCAGGAGTGATGGCCATTGTTTCGGGAGTTCCGGTCGAAGTTCGCGGCGTCGGACACATACGTCACCACGAATCTGATCGCATTGCGTCTTTTTGCCGAAACTGTCAGGCACTCGGTCTTCCTGCCGAAGAGCTGGCTGACGGTTTTGCGGTGCACTCCGGAGTGACATCGCACTCCTTGGCCGGTGACTGGCCCACGCACAATGATCACCGGTTTGCCCTGAGCGGACTGGTTCTGTCCGCTTGGGCACACGGGGTGAGGGTTTTAAATCCTTCGTGCATGCAAAAAACTGCGCCGGCGTTTGTATCGCATCTGCAGTCACTTGGCGTTGAGTTTGAGGCATAAGGCGAAATTCAGCAGATCGCTGCGCATTTATCTATTCATTCTGTTTTCATGAAGACTGAATATTCGGGTGAGCAAACTGTTGTACCTTGTCTGCAAACTTTATATTTGAATGTTTCAGTGCCGGCTGATACAAGTGAAGTATAACCAACAGTGCGGTTGGCATCTGCGCTGGACTTCGGAGTTCCCGTAGGTCCGTTGATTGGCGTGGTTGTCTGCAAAGTAAAATCGTATACCAAAGTCGCGGAAGAGTCGCTGAGATCTACGAATCGTCCAAGAATGAATGACGTGGTTACTGACTGCCCTGAAGTCACGGAGGAATCTCCTGCGGTAAGAAGAATAGGGTGAGCCGGTGTTCCGATATTTATTGTTATGTACCTGAATGGTGTGCAATTTCCGGCACTGTCGCAGGCTTTGTATTTAAGAATTTCAACGCCGGAAGTGTTCAGATTCGGGGTGTAATCAACGGTTCCGTTGCCGGTTGCAGAAACTGTGCTTACATTGCTGGTGGCCCCTAAGTTTGTCTCCAATGTAACGGTATAAGATATTGTTTGACCAAGGAGCGTACCATCCGGATCCGTTGCTCCGCTCAGATTAAGTGTTGTGGCTGTGTTTGCACCGGTGTTTTCAGCAATGTTGCGAACAGAATCATTCGTTGAATTGTTGAAAACCGGATCCTTACTCAGCACCTCAATAAAGACGGTGGGATTCGTCACACACGCTGCTGCGGAGTCGCAGATTTCGTAAACAAATTGAAATATCCCCGTGTGTCCCGCTGCAGGCGTGTAGGTCAACGGAGTTGTCAAGACTGGTCCTGCGCCTGAGAGTGTTCCGTGTGTTGGGCCTGTGACGAGTTTTCGGCTCGGTGTTCCCCCGTCAGGATCAGTCCCCTCAGCAAGAGTGATAGCTACGGCAGGTCCGCTTTCGCTTACTCGAATCAATGTTGAAGTTGCTGCGTCCGCTGTGATCAAGGGTGCGTCGTTTACCGACTGTACGTTAAGAGTCACATTGTTTATTGTGACGGAGCACAAACCGAGATTGTCGCAAACCCGATAAGAAAACGTATCGCTCCCGAAGTAGTTCGCCTGAGGAGTATATGTGATGCTGCCGTTCAGGGATGTCGGCGCAGTAACGCCGGTAGGAAGGGCTCCAAATGCACCGTGTTGCGGGAGTGTCACAAACTGATAATTTAATGTGTTGCCGGTATCAACATCATCACCTTGGCCAAGAGTAATTGTGTAGCTGCTGTCTTCGTTGAATGTTCCGCCGGCCGAAGCTGTACTTAGGGTCGGAGCATCGTTCACATCGAGCACCGACACTAGGAAGGTTTTTTCGACATACCCGCCGTTATGGGACCATTTCAGAGAGATTGTGGCGG
>RFOM01000057.1 GCA_009926615.1 Pseudomonadota bacterium | reverse complement strand
CTTTCTTTGCTCGCAACCGCGTCATTGCGTTTGCGCTGCTCATGGAAAAGCCGGATGAACATAAACAGACAACCCAGCAGCGCCAAGTACATCACAATCCGAAAGATGTACTGTTGCACGCGGTTCGTCGGCTTCAATTTTTGGAGCGGGCCCAGAGCCATAGCGCCTCCTCCGTAAGGGCATCGGAAAGACGGCTGAACGCCCGTGGGAAAAAATTTCTCACCCGACAGTTTTCAGAATTTTCAATTAAATACGAAAAGAACGGACAGATTCTTTTCAAACTCTGTCCGTTCTTTGGAATGGGTCAATTGTTCCGGCCTGAGACCGGAGGGCAATTACTTCTTCTTTTTCTTGGCAGGAGCAGCCTTCTTGGCTGTACGAGCGCCCTTCTTGGCGCCTGTCACTTGCTCTTTGAGCGACTTGGCAGCGCGGAACGCGATCTTCTTGGATGCAGGAATGCGGATTTCTTCGCCTGTCTGCGGATTGCGGCCCATGCGAGCGGCGCGCTCTTTGACCTGAAGAATACCCACTTTGTCGATGCGGAGCTTACGGCCGGAAGCCACTTCGCCTTCGACGGTCGCGAGGAAGTCAGCAATAACTTCCTTCGTCACCTTCTTTGGCAGTTGGGTAAACTTGTCAGCAACAGCTGCAACGAGTTGACTGGTGGAAACAGTTGTATTCTTTGCCATGAAGCGGATCCTTTCCTAAAAGAAACAAGCGTCGATAGTACCGAGGGTCACCGACAACCCAAGCATTAAATCGGACTTTTGCATATGCCTGCCAAAAAATAAACAAGAGGCATCAACCAAAGTCAAGTGTCGCAAACAAAATTTGTGTTTTTAAAATGAGGGGTGCATAACTTCTCCCGCCCGCAGAAGCCTGTTCCGGCTTCACTGAAATTTGGCAATTATAAAAAAGGAGGTGTCTCAATGTCGAAGATTCTGAGTATTAACGCCCGTCAGATACTGGACTCACGCGGTAACCCGACCGTCGAAGTCGATGTCTACACGGATGAAGGAGTTGTAGGCACCGCGAGCGTACCCTCGGGCGCGAGTACAGGTGAACATGAGGCCTGCGAACTCAGAGACGGCGACAAGAGTCTGTACCTCGGCAAAAGCGTTCTGCAGGCCGTGCAAAACGTTCATGACCATATCGCACCCATCCTTGAAGATGAGGTCGACGTTTCCGAGCAGCTTGCGATCGATCGGCTGATGCTTGAAATCGACGGAACCCCGAATAAAACAAAGCTCGGAGCAAACGCCATCCTCGCCGTGTCCATGGCCTGCGCCCGCGCTGCCGCAATCGAACTCGGCGTTCCTCTTTATCAGTATCTGGGCGGAAGCTTCGCCAGACAGCTGCCCGTCCCGCTGATGAATGTCATCAACGGAGGATCGCACGCCGACAATACCGTTGATTTTCAGGAATTCATGCTTGTCCCGCACGGCTTTCAGACATACTCGCACGCACTGCGGGCCGGTGTTGAAATCTTTCATACGCTGAAGAAAGTTCTCAAGGACAAGGGTCTCAACACCGCCGTCGGCGACGAGGGCGGCTTTGCTCCAAACCTTGCGAGCAACGAAGAGGCTCTGGCGCTGCTTTGCCAAGCCGTCGAAAAGAGCGGCTACAAGCTCGGAGATCAAATTTCGTTCGCCCTCGATGTCGCGGCCAGTTCATTTTTTGCCAACGGCAAATACAATCTCGAAGGCGAGGGAATTCAAAAGACCTCCGATCAAATGATTGAAACTTATTCTACTCTGGCCAAGAAATATCCCATCGTCAGCATCGAAGACGGTCTGGACGAAAATGATTGGGCAGGCTGGAAAAAACTCACTGACGCGCTCGGTAAGAACGTTCAGCTGGTGGGCGATGACCTTTTCGTAACGAATCCAAAACTTCTTGCGCGCGGAATCGAGGCTCACACGGCCAACTCGATCCTCATCAAGCTCAACCAAATCGGCACGGTCAGCGAAACACTCGAAACCATCGAGCTGGCCAAGAAAAATGGTTACACGACAATTATTTCACACCGCAGCGGCGAAACCGAAGACACATTCATTGCCGACTTGGCCGTCGCAACCAACGCAGGCCAAATCAAAACAGGAAGTGCATCGAGAACCGACCGTGTTGCCAAATACAACCGTCTCATCCGAATCGAAGAAGACCTCGGCGTGAACGGCTATTTCGCATGGCGCGGAGGACGCCGTCAGGCCTGATGCGGCCGCGGCAATCCCGACGGACTGCACCCGTAGTCCTCTTCCGGCACTGAGGATTTTACACAATGACCACCCCGCCGAAGCAGTACGATCTGAACCAGTATCAAATCGTACTGAATGCCTTCATGGAACTGAGGAGTCGGGGGGTCGTTGTCTCTTCGCAGGATCTCGAAGTGCTCAAATCTTGGGCCGACGATCAGCTCCCGCCGGAGCTTATTCTAAAAGTTCTTGAGTCTATCGCCTTGGAAAATCAGGAAAATAATAGAATATTTAGCACCTCACTCAAGGCACTGGACCGGACAGTCCGCCGTGCGGTACGAGACCTGCAGGATTTTTGAGGCCACAGCTGAATGATGCCCAAGGGTAAAATACTGAACATGGAAGATGCGTTTGCGCAGATGGAAAAGCTCGCGCGATCAAGGGAACAGTCCCCTCAACAAATCTCCCGTTTTCAGCAAAGCGATGAATCGCGACAGCGCGGCAGTTCAGACCCGCTGACCTTCGGCACCACGTCGCCGGCCTGTGTTTGCAGCCAAAGTCCGACGGGCATTTACATGAAATCCAAAGGCAACCGGTGCGAATTCGCCGTTTGCCCTGCCTGCGACCCGCAAGTGCGCTGCGAAGAATGCGGCGGCACGGGACAGTTGCGGCGATTCAATCTGCTGACCCTGAAAGACGAAATCATCGCCGGTGCCTGCAGCTGCAGAACCGCTCAGAAAAGAGCAGAGCTTCTCAATAAAATTCAGCTTCCCCAACGCTACTGCAGCGCATCGTTTGATACCCTTCAACTCGATCATCTCGGAAAAAACTCCGCGCTGATTCAAAAACTCACCGACTGCCGCGAAAGGGTACTCAACTTTTGCGAAAATGCTGCAGGGTATTTAAGCGAGCAGGAATCCGCGCCCGAAAAGATCTTTTTGACCCTTCTGGGGCCTGTGGGAACCGGAAAAACACTGATGGGCTGCGCTGCACTCAAGTGGTTCGTTGAAGAAACAGGCTGCACCGCCCGTTTCGTTGACTTTTTGTTCCTGCTCAGTCAGCTCCGCGAAACGTACACGCAAAATTCATCGGAAGAGAAAATTCTAAAACCGCTGCGCGAGGCCGACGTTCTTCTCATCGACGAACTCGGAAAGGGTCGCGCCGAAAAAGCATGGCAGATGGAAAAACTCGATGACCTGATCAACAGCAGGTACAACGAGGGGCGCGTGACTATTCTGACAACCAACTATCTTCCGCCGGAGGCAACCTACGATCCTGTGCGCGCAGGATTCAGAAGTGCTCCTGCAAATGAGTCGTTCTGGGAACAGTCGCTTCCCGAAAGAATCGGCGCACGCATGTATGACAGAATTGTAGAGTCGTCGGTGTTTGTCGATTTTATAGGACTGCCGAGCTTCCGGCGTCATAACGCCGAGGGCTTTCTGCAACGCCACAGGGCTGAATCCGCTAAAGAGTCTTGAGCTCTGTTTTTTTGTAGCTGATCATCGTGCGTTTGGCATCGAACAAATTGCGGTAGCTCTCGTATCTGATGCGCAGTTTTTCGGCTTCCGCACGGCTCGACGCGATTTGTTCCAGCAATTGAACATACTCGGCATCCGCCTCGGCAAGTCGCTTGAGCCGTCCTTCCGGAATTGTAGTTTCGGAGCCGGCTTCACTTTCAATACGGTTCATAATTTTGGCACGCACGGTCGTTCGGAGCAATTCAAGGCGCTCGGCGTCGCGACGCTTGTCGGCGTATTCCAGACCAATTTTGTTCGCCAGCTGAATAATTTCTTCGAGCGACAAATCGCGCTGCCCGTGAGCGGAAGATCCGCCGGCGGTCTGTGCCTGCAAAGGTGCGTGTGGATCGTTTTTTTCCAACCTTGCCTCTCAATTCAAATCCGGCACTGTGCCGATTTCCCTCAAGTGCGGCCGCTCAACTCATGGACAGCATACGGGTCAAAGCCGATTGCGCAAGCGATCGCACGGGCTCCGCAACCGAAATAACGTTGACGGGTCTGCCTGCCGCAACACAATCCATCGCCCATGCCAAATGGGCCAGATCAATCCGGTTCATCGTTCCGCACAGACACATATACCTGTTAAGACTGACGACTGTTTTGTCGGGGTTTTCTTCTGCGATGCGATTGACCAGATTCATTTCAGTACCGACGGCCCATTTACTGCCGGCCGGACTTTCTGCGATCGTCTTTACAATGAATTCAGTGGAGCCGACGGCATCTGATTTGTCGACAACCTCCATCGGGCATTCCGGATGAGAAATAATTTTTACTTCGGGATCCTGAGCCCTGAGCTGATCGATCTGCCGGAGCGTGAACATGGCATGCACCGGACAATGCCCTTCCCAAAGAAATATCCGGCTGTCACGGATTCGATCGGCAGTGTTGCCGCCCAAGATCTTTGCCGGCTTCCACAACAGCATGCTTTCGGGAGTGAATCCCAGCTTCTTGCAGGTATTGCGGCCCAAATGCTGATCGGGAAAAAAGAACAGCGCTTTGCGTTCCTGCAGCGACCACCGGACAATTTTTTCGGCATTTGAGCTTGTGCAGACTATTCCGCCCTTGCGCCCGACAAAAGCCTTCAGAGCCGCCGTGGAGTTGATGTATGTGACGGGCATAATGCTGTCATGCCCCAATGTTTCGGTCAGTTCGTTCCACGCAAACTCAACATCGTCGGCATCGGCCATGTCGGCCATGTCGCAGCCGGCTCCCATGTCGGGAAGAATCACGGTCTGCTTGCCGCGCTTAAGAATATCAGCACTTTCCGCCATGAAGTGAACGCCGCAGTATACGATGTATTCTGCCTTTTCCTGCTCGGCTGCGAATTGGGCAAGTTTGAGCGAATCACCGCGCATGTCGCCGATCCTGACAATCTCCGGCCGCTGGTAATGGTGAGTGAGCACAACGACCTTGTCACCAAGGGAGCGTTTGGCCTCCATGATGCGCTGCTGCAACTCGGCATCCGTCAGCGAGGGGTAGGGAGCGGGAAGGGGTTGCTGATAAATCATGATCACTCCTGAAACATGCGGCAATATGCTCCTAATCCCGACTCCATGACGATTTCAACCCGAAAATTGTGGGATTGCGGCAAGGCTGACGTTTGACATTGGAGTTCAAACCCTATTTCTTTGACCAATCTGTTCGCTAAGCAGGGAAGAGGAGACCCCAAAAATGACTATGGAACTGACTCAGACCACTCAAATCAAGCGCGTCGGCGTGATTGGTGCCGGCCAGATGGGCAACGGAATCTCACAGGTTCTGGCCCAATCCGGTTTCAACGTCATCATCATGGACGTTTCGGACGCATCGCTCAAAAAAGCCCTCGGAACCATTGAAAAAAGCCTCGCCAAGCTGTTTGAGAAAGGAAAACTTCCCGAACATCCGCCGGTCATCATGAGCCGCATAAAGTGTACGACCCAACTGAAAGATTTTGCAGACTGCGATTTTGCAATCGAAGCCGTGAGCGAGCAGGAAGAGTTGAAAAAATCCATTTTTAAACAACTCGACGAGATTCTTCCCGCCCATGCAATCATCGCTTCCAACACAAGCAGCCTGCCCATTACCCGCCTCGCAAGTTCAACCAAACGTGCGGGCCAGTTTATCGGCATGCACTTCATGAACCCTGTGCCGGTGATGCAGCTCGTGGAAATCATCCGCGGTCACGCAACGTCCGAGAACACCTGCCAATTGACCAAATCACTGGCCGAACAGGCAGGCAAAACAACTGTCTTCTCGCAGGATTTTCCGGGATTTATCGTCAACCGGATTTTGATGCCGATGATCAACGAAGCCTTTTTTACACTCATGGAAGGCATCGCGTCGGCTGAAGACATCGATGCGGGCATGAAACTTGGAACCAATCAGCCGATGGGACCGCTGGCACTTGCCGACTTCATTGGTCTGGACACCTGCCTTGCGATTATGAAAGTTCTTCACGATGGCTTGGGTGACAGCAAATACAGGCCGTGCCCGCTTTTGAAAAAGTATGTGGACGCAGGGCATTTGGGCCGCAAATCGGGTCGCGGCGTTTACTCCTATTGACGCGATTTAAAGTAAAAAACCTACACCCGCGGCGCCTGAACCACCACCGAAAAACCGCGGGCATTTTTTTCTGCTCCGATTGCACGATACGAGTGTTTCTGGTCACCATCGAACCTCAGCAAATCACCCGCGCTGACTTCGAACGTCTCACCCCCGACTTCGACGTCGCACCGGCCCTCAACGAGAAAAAAATACTCTTCAGTGCCGCTCGCATGCGGGCTTGAAACAATCTGTTGCCTGCTGCGCAGAACGACTTCCTCGATCACCAGATACCGTGCCTGCGCCGGAGTCAGCCGCAGCGTTTCGATCACGCCGATCTCCGACAAACTTTCGCCCGTTGCCTTCAACGGATAGGTCAGACGACCGTGCTGATCCGATTTAAACAGGGTCGCGCGCGGCTGCCGCTGGACCAGAAGGTCAGCGATGCCGACGCCGAAACCGCGTGCAATTCCCATAAGGACCTGCAGAGTCGGGTTGCCTTCGCCGCGTTCAAGGCTGGCAATCGTGCTCCTCGGAACACCGGACCGTTCCGAAAGCTGTTCCTGACTCAGCGAGAATTCCTTACGGAAGGCCTTCATGTTGGAAGCAAGACTGGCCCCTGCACCCTCTTCGCCCCAGCTGACCGGCATATTGATTCTCCCCTGATTGGTACAACTTTAAATTCTACATGTATCATCGTCTTTTTTTTCGCACACAACAGTCAAACTGAAAAAACTCATCATGTTGACAGGTTGACTAAAAAGTCAGTGTTGCCACATTCGGGATGGAAATGGGGGATGGCAAGTGCACAATATTTCGACAGAGATGAGCAACAAATTGACAGGCGCCGCGTCCGGTCAGTCATGGTCAGGCGACAACATCCCGTAACAAGGGTCTAAAAATTTAACCATCGATGGCACGAATCTTGATTGTCATGGTCCAGTCCCCTGTGCCTTGAGGTCCGCGGGGCAAAACACGTTTTATTCATTGTTTTGGAGGACACCCCATGCGTCAACTCGTTCTGCCACTTGGTACTTTGCTCACCATTATCAGCCTTGCTGCATGCAGCTCGGACGACAGCTCATCCGGTGAACAGCCGCCGGCACCCGCAGCCTCACAAGTTAAAAACGACACACCGCCCAGTCAGGATGCCAGCAAGGCACCTCAGGTTCCGACCCAGCAGACACCCGTGCAACAGACACCTGTCCAGCAGGCATCGGCCGATTATTTTGAGGCAACCAATGGCTCGCAGAGATATCTCATTCCAAAAAACAGCCTGATTGCGATTCAGTTTCCGGTTGAAATTACATCGGACCCCGAGAAAAGCATCAACCTCCCCGGAATCGGCGATTATGCCTTCTCGGAAGACAAGCTTCCTCAGGTCACTGTCGCAGTTAAAGATGTTCAGGGTGCGCCGGTATTTGCTGCAGGCTCGCGACTCATCGGTACGATCCGCATGACCGCTCCCAAAGCTATTTTCAATGTAACCGGAGTCAAGTTCGGTGATGTTGTTTACAACATGGCTGCAAACGCCGAAGTCACTGCAACCAGATATGACCGCAACAACCTGAGCTTCACAAACATCCTGCTGGGTGCATTGGGCGGCGCGGGAATTGCAGTCGTCATCGACGGCATGGGACAAGACCGTTCCATCACGTGGTGGGCTCCGCTCATCGGCGCAGCAGGCGGCGCAGCGGCAGCGGGATTGCTCTTCAAGAACACCCAGTCGGTCGTTCAGGTTAAAGCCAACGAAACTGCTGTTCTCGTACCCGGTCCACGCTAAGAGCACCGGTATTTGCTCTTCGTTCGCAAAACCTCAGTCGGTCGCACGACCGCCTGAGGTTTTTTTTGTTTGGCAAATGAACTGAATCAAAAAAACTGACTCAGGCCTTGGGGGGAATAAACGTCATTGCTCTTTCGGTCATTGCAGTAATCGTCAAACTCGGATTCACTCCAAGATTTGCAGGCACCGCTGAACCGTCGCAGACCCACACGCCCGTGTAACCGAAAAGCCTGTGCTGCGCGTCAATCACTCCGTCAGACGGAGAATGCCCCATCGGACAACCGCCCAGAATATGCGCCGTCGTGGGAATATTGACTGTCACCTGAGTCACGGCGCACTGTGCCTGACCGCCGACACGTCCGGCAAACCACTCGGTAAACTGATTGGCAACGGGAATTTCGGACGGCACGGGTGCACTCCCTTCTTCCCTGCGTGACACAAGACCGCCGCGAAAAAGGGTGAACGGACTTCGTCCGAAGCGAACCTGAATACGGTTGTCGAGGTCTTGCATCACCAAAAAAATAACGCTGTTTTCAGCCCATTTTGAGTTGAATGTAAAACGGATAAACTCAACCGGACGCGAGACAATGCGCCACAGGAATTTGAGCGATCTTTTGAATTCACTCGGATCACTTACAAGCGGGGCGGCAAGCAGCCGCATAAAGTTTGAACCGGCGGGATACCGCACCGGTTCGATGGCTGTATCGGCATCTGCCTTGAGAATCGAAGATATCGCTATCCCGTGTGAATAAGGAAGACTCCGCGTCGAATTCAATTCCGTGCTGCCTGTAAAAACCTCGCTGTTCGTCCGTACATGATGACCCAGCAGCGGCGAAAGATTGGGAAGCGTGCCAAGCCGGTCGCGGCATTCGAGCAGAAGCCGGAGTGTTCCCAGAACTCCGCCCGCCAGAATAATATTTTTAGCGCGAATCTTTTTTACAGCAGGAAAAAAAACAGAATCGACCTTTTGCGCCGAAAGCTCCCAGCCTTTGCTGCCGTCGGCATTGAGCGGCCTGAGAGAGGTTATTTTTGTCAGCGGCTGAATTTGCGCGCCTCGTTTTTCGGCAAGATAAAGATAGTTTTTGTCGAGCGTATTTTTTGCATCAAATCTGCAGCCGACCATGCATCCGCCGCAAAAATTACATCCCGTTCGATCGGGACCTTCACCCGCAAAATAAGGGTCAGGAACCTTTCGTCCGGGTTCTCCGAAAAACACGGCCACTTCCGTTGCCGCAAAACTCTCCTGCATTCCCTTCATCTTTGCGTATTCTTCAATTGTGTTGTCAATAAACGTCATTTTCGGATTTTTCGCAGCACCGAGCATCTTTTTTGCAAGTTCATAAAATGGCTGCAGGACGACACGGGCATCACCCAAAACTGTCCACGCCGGACTGGCAAACGCTTTGTCCGACGGAACCATCAGGGTGTTTGCATAAACAAGGCTTCCGCCGCCCACACCCGCTCCGCTGAGGATGAGGACGTCTTTGAAAAATGTCAGGCGCTGAATTCCAAAACACTTGATGAAAGGAGCCCACAAATAGCGCGGCAGATCCCAATTTGATTTTGCATAATCCTGCGCCCGAAAACGGCGACCCTGCTCAATGACACAAACCCTGTATCCTTTTTCACTCAGGCGGAGGGCCGAAACACTTCCGCCGAATCCTGAACCGACAATCACAAAATCAAAGTCAAAATCACCCTGATCTTCCTGTCCAAGAGTCGACTGCACGTTCACCGCAACCTCCCTTTTCCGGCATGAACCGTTGTCACACTCCGGAATTTCGCGTTCGCATCAGGGCTTCGCTTTCGCCGGAGCTTTGCCTTTTGGTTTGCCCTTTTTGGCAGGAGCTGTGCCTTTGCCTGCGGGCTTTTTCTTGGATGCCGGCTCTTTGCTTTCCGTGTCCTTGCCGGTGGCCGGCCTCTGGCTCGCGGGTACGGGGATGTAGTAGGCCACTCCGCCGCCGAAACTCAGTGCGGAAAGCTTGTTGACGCCGGCCTGAGTGGACAGTTGCAAAACATTGTCCGAACCGGCGCTGGCAAACGACAGTGTCTGTGCACCGAGCTGAAATGAACCGGTGGAGAAATCAAAATTGCCGAACACACTCAGCGAAGGCATGACAAAAAATTCTGCCAGTGCGCCGAATCGCATTCTTGATAATTTGCTCATTTGCAGATTGGCGCTGTTGGCCGGACTTGCAACATTCAAAATAAAACTGGGGCCGACTCCCAAATCGTAACTGAAGTATCCCGACGACCGTATTTTTGAAATTGCAAAATCAACCGACGCACCCAGAGGCAGGTAACTGAGCTTGAGGGCATCGCCAATCGGTGCAGTTGCCGACGGAGCCGACGTTGTACTCATCATTCGAAAGCCTGCAAGCAACGAGACAGACAAAGCACCGAGTTCAACAGGAGTCGCAGCAATTTCGCCGCCGAAGTAAACAAAATTCTTTGAGACGTCTTTGACATCAAGCGTACGCTGCGTTCCGTCCGCATCGAAGAGTTTGGTTCCCGGCAGAGTGACGATTTCCGAACCAAGGTACGGCCTCAGGCCAAGCGAAAACGCATGCGCGGAACCGCTCCAGATCAAAGCCGGCACAACGCCGGCAAAGAATACAAATGTCCTGTTCAACGTGCGCGAAAACATAAAAACCCTCTGAATCAGATGTCTCAGAGGGGATCGGATGAATATTTCTAAACTTTTGTGTTTTTTTTGGAGTCAGCGCTTTGTCGGAGTATTCACATCAGCTGGGCGTGACTGTCCAAATACAGGAAGTCCTCGCCTTTCAGCCCGCACTCGTCGCGCTGCTCTTTGGGCAATTGAACGTCCGTCACGCCGACAATAATATTCTGCTTTATGCCCAGAGCCTTGAAGTTGTCGATCGGAGCCAGATCACCGGAAAAACTTACAATTGTTTCGGCCGGAACAAAGCAATTCCGAATGACGCTGTTTTGCGCAACAGCCACGAACGTGTCTCGGGAAAATTTGAGTTTTCTGACCTTACCTGCGCCGTCTTTTACTGCGGGCGCGCGTTCCTCGGGCGGCGGTTCTTTGAGGACCGGAGGAGGTCTCTCCTCCTCGCCAATCGGAGGAGGCTCTCCGCCGCCCTTCTGTTTCCTCAGCGCTTCTGCTTCGGCAAGAGCCTTGGCCTTCGCTTCTTCTTCAGCAAGAGCTTTGGCTCTGGCTTCTGCCTCGGCACGCTCTTTTGCCGCAGCGTCCTCACCGCCCCCAAGTCCATCTTCGCCGCCTCCGCCACCGCCTTCGCGCGAGGCCGGTGAGCCGAGGCCTGAACCGCGTTGCAGACAGGTTCCGGCAAAAACGGCGTTCTTATCGCCGTTGCAAAGCTTGGCTGCGTCGACCGCGCTTCGGCGTCCGGTCGGTTCACCCATACATGCGGTCAAAAGAAGTGCGCTGCCCACTGCAGTCAACCACAGACGCGGCGTCGTCTCTGCTGAGCTGCTTGAACAAGAAATCATCTTCAGCTTCTTCATCATTTTCAGCGCCTCACTTACAAGCCGAAACCGTTGCGGGTGCCAAAGTAAAATGCTTCTCGTAAATAAAAGCCTTGTCCGACATCGTTGCGCACGACTTCAGCGTGTGACCCGTGATGCGCAAATGCGTCGAAGAAAATCTGCAGACGCTGTCCGCACCAAATGCTGCGGGAACAACGCAAAAGTCGGCACCGTCAATCAATTTTGCCCTGTCTCTGGTGACGTCAATCGAAGCATCGCGTTTTAAAAAACTCTCTTTGGCTACAGAGGTGATAAGCTTGATAACGACCGGAGATTTGTCAAAAGGAAGACTCTGCGGACCTCCGTCGGATTTCAAATCTTCCGCTTTCGGAGGCTCTTTGGGAAGGCCGCCCGCTGCGGCGACAGGTGGCTTTTCGCCGGCCGGCGGAACAACTGCCGGCTTGCAAAAATTATTTTTGGCGATTTCGTCTTTTGTTTTTGTTTCTTCAATCTTCTTTCCGTCGGGCATGACGCACTTGACGACAAAGCTTCCGGCTTTGGTTTTGTCTTCAGTAATGTCCGACGCAAGCAAAAAACCTTCGGGCTTTTGTTCGGCCCCCAAGCTCATGAAATCCGATGTCGAACCCTGCTGACAACCGCAGAGAACTGCCAGTGAGAACGTTACTGCAGAGAAACTTGATTTGAAGTTCACCTGACCCGCCCCTCTTTAAAGATGACGGTCTTATCGGCTAAACCGTGGACGGGCTTTAAAGGAAATCCAAAACCAGCCGGAATTTCTCAGCAAAACGGCATCGGGAATGAGGGGAATTGAATCTTCAGGAGACCTTTTTTTGCTGCTCCATGAGCACATCGTGCCTCAGAGTCTTTTCAAAAAGGCAGCGCTTAATGCTTTCGCGGACACCCTCGTCTTCAGTCTGCGCCAAACGCTCCGAAAGCTGAATGATTTCCTTTTTGAGTTGCAGGACAGGCGGCAGGATGCCCGCATTCTTGAGAATTCTTTGGCAAAGGCGCAGATGAAGCGGCACAAACTGACCGTCATCCAAATCGAGCGGTTGACCGCAAAGGCTCAGATTGTCGAAGTCGCCATTGTCGAGTGCCTCGCGGATCCTGTTTTCTGCTATAATTTCAAAAGCATTCATGAAAAAACAACTCCTTTGCGGCGAACTTCCTCCTCATGTCTTGGAATATCGGTCATTTGTGGGTTTTCCGTGAGCTGCACGCCGGAAGATTCGGACAAACGGCAATTCGGGGTCGACGACAACAAACGGCAAAAATTGGATTTTTCGGCAAAATCGGAAGATATTTACCGGATGCTAAAAGAGGTGAGCCGTGCCAGTCTCTGCAACAGCAAGTGCAGAATCCAACGTCCCGCATGTTCAGGAACGATGCGCATTCGTACTGCATGGTCTGAATACCAATCCAAGCCGGATGAACGACCTCGCCGAACTGACGCGTCAGGCGGGGTTCAAAGCGAGCGCAGGAGTTCTTACAGGACACGCTCCCGTTATTGACCCCGAAAGAGAAAAAAACATCACGGCCGAACTCTGGAAAAAAGAGTTCCTGATGCAATGGAATGCTGCAGTCAGCACTTGCCGTTCAAAACAAGATGAGCGGCTGTTTGTCGGATATTCTCTTGGAGCACTGACGGGACTGAATGTTTTCGATACGTCCCGCGACGCACTTTTGCCGACAAAAATGATTCTTATTTCCCCTGCACTTGCTCTCCGCAAAAAAACCGTTCTGATCAGGCTGCTCAGCCGTATTCCTTTCGGCTCGATTCCGAGTTTGAATCATCCGGATTATCGGGCCCGTGAAAGTACCCCGTTGAGAAATTACAGAGCTCTGTTCGACCTGCGCGACGAATGGACTGAATTTGCAATGACGCACACAGGTGCAGTCAAAACGTTTGTCGTGCTTTCTCCGGACGATGAACTTGTCGATTCACAATCAGCGGAAAAGATCTTGAGGGACAAAGATCTTAGCCGATGGACAATCCACCGGCTGAATAATTCGGCATCGCAACTGAAGCCCAAATACCACCATCTGATTATCGACGCGCGCAGTCAGGGACAGCAGGAATGGGAGCGCTTCAGCTCCGAAGCAACAAAATTCCTCAGGCAGGACAACCTGCCGTGAAGAACAATTCAAACATTGCAAACCGGAAATGCACCCCGCGCAATGTTGTCGCTGCAGTCATGCTCTTTCTTTTTAGCGCACTTTCTCCGATGCACGCGCAAGCCCAGCGCGGAATTTCGATTCCGGCGGATGCAACCGGACAAAACTCTCCTTCGCGCGGAATTCCAAATCTGTTTGATACGGCAACTGCGCGAAAAAACCATATCGTGGCGGACCTGCCGACGTTTGCCGTTGACTATGGTTTGAGCGAGCGGTTCACATTGGGCACGAACGCTCTCAGCGGCTTGTCCGTCTTTGTCTGGGCAACAAGCAAAAACGACGTCGTTGCTCCTGTTCCGGTTGTGAAACTGCGATATAAATTGATCAACGCAAACAACTGGTCGGCTGCCGTCACCGGATATACAGCCGGCACAAGGCTGAAAACCAAGGCTGAGCGCTCGGCAGAGACGCAGCAGCAGATATTGTTTTTGTCAGCCGGAACACTGAATGTGGCGCATTCGTTTGAATCGGGTTCGGCCGGTTTCTCCTATTTGGCCGGACAATTCTCGGCCACGGGCGGAAAACAGCAGGACAGAGGTTACTCAAAAATTCTAAAAACAATTCATCTGCCGGCAATTTGGTGGAGATATTCGTTCAATGCAGCAGTGGAACACGAACTGCTTTTGACAACCTGCACCTCCATGTCAGGCCTCGAATTGAACAACAGCGCCAGAATTGACACAACTGAACCCTGTTTCGGAAACCGGTATATCGAACCTGCGTTGCGGGCACTGATTCACTGGCGCACTTCGGATCAATGGCTCTGGACAGCGGGGGCCCACTGGATCCCCAACTGGATTCAGCCCTTCATTCCTCTTGCCGGAATCACTTTTACGGCAGATATCTTTTCAAATCAGGCGGACTCTGAATGAGAAGGAATCAAAAAATACGATTCAAGTTCTGCCCTGCGGCACACGTTGTTTTAACAACCTTCCTGCTCCTTTGTGCATGTTCCAAGACAGGTCATCCGCCCTTTCCCTACAAGGCGCAGGTGATTCATTATAGTCCGCCCGCCGGCTCCCTGTCCGGACGCTGGAACATCAGCGAACAGACCTTGCCGACAATGGAAGATCCGGATTCAGCCCGCGGAAAATTCTTTGAAATTCTCACGGGCAGAAAGCTCGAAATAGACTCCACGGTGGGTTCCATCGTCAGCGGAAAAATAAGCGGCGGAGCCAATAAAAACAGCCTCAGGTACACAATTAAAAACGGAGTTATGGTTCCGCGCGATACAACAACGCTGATGATTTTTTCAAGCTTCCACGCATTTGAACAGGTCTTTGAAAACATTGAACCGGCGACCGGATTGAATCCTGATGTCCTGAAGCAAACGATCGGCGGCCGCTATCAGATTTTTTTTGAGCCGACGATTGAGGTCATTGACGGACAATCCGAAACCCGGATTTCGCCGAAAACAAACGCCGCTTTTAATCCCGACGGAAACAATTTCATTCTCTTCCGACGCTCATCTGTTGAAGATGTGCCGCTTGCTGCAAATACCAAAGTCATCGCCCATGAATTCGGCCACGCACTGTTCAAAAATTCTTTCTTCCGGCAAAAAAATGAAAGCTGCACCAAGCCAGATGCAGCACAGACCGAAATTCGAAAAAACGACAAATTTTTTGAGGGCCGGATGGGCCTCGAATTTGCCATGTCCGGATTCAACGAAGGGTACTCGGATTTCGTGTCGTACGTCATGACCGGAGACGTCAATGCACTTGAAGGCGGTGTGACGGCCGACGAAATCGCTGCCCGCTCGCTCGAAGGAAAACCCTTCTTTTTCTATCAGCTGGCCGGTGACACGGCATGCAGCGGAACATTCTACTGTATTGGCACTTTATTCGCACGGGCTCTGTACAAAGCAGCTTCCGTCCATCCGCGGCAATCCGCAGGCCAGCTGGCTTTCAGCAGAAAAGTCTTTAACGCACTGGGCACCGCAGACAGCTTTCTCAGGCAGGAACCGTCGCTGAGTCTTTGGCCGGACACCACAGCGGAAATGGCGCAGTGCGAGCGCCGTGATGCGTTTCTTCTGAGTCACGACGGTAAAGTTTCGTCAGCCTTCCTTGCTGCCTTTGTGAAGGGGTTCCCTGCGGATGCCGATAAAGCAGCGCTCTGCAATGCGCTCGTTGAGCTGTTCGGAACCGCGGGATTTTCGAAAGAGGCGAGGTCTGCCTGTGAATCCTGAAATTATTTCGAATATTTTGAGTCTGGGCGCGGCGCTTGTGAACACGCAGGTGAAAGATGCCGCGGGCTTGAGCGACCAAATTGCAAGTTACGAGCTCTTCGCTCAGGGCTACCTTGGTTTGCCCGCCGAAAGCTGGTTTGTCAGGCCCGCAATCCGAGTTTCTTACGAGCCGGCAGCCGATGTCGAACGTCCCAAGGCCGTTGCAATTACGGAAAGAAATTTTAAGGCGTTAATTGACCTCGGACTGGTCTGCGACTGGTACGTGGTGCCGGCAATTTCGCTGCAGGGCGGCATCGTGAGAAGAAAAATCGACCTGACGTCCAACTCCCGAATCGGCAGCGATTCATCGCACTCCATTTCGGCAACGGAGTACCTGTGGCAACAGGGCGCAAGCCTCGGACTGGGCCTGCCCGTTCTGGACGGCGCAGTCATCATCGAACCGCACTTCAGGGTGATTGACCTTCGGGGGGACGAGCGGCAAAAGTTCCAGTGGGGCATCGACTTAAGCTATGCAATCAGGTGAGTTAAAAGCCACTTTTTTTGTTTTTTTCAAGCATTACCGATACCCCAAGAGTCCGAACCCACGGCTAAATTCGCTTATTTGTCGCAAAAATAAAAAAGTCGTTGCACCCCCCGATTTTTGCCTGATAACATACACTCGGTTTCAACTGCGAGGGTGGTGTAACTGCTATGAATTATGAATTGATGAGTGAATGCAGCAATAGCCGAAAAGTTGATCTTCCCGGGACAATGCTCAGCAAAACTGTGGCTGACCTGCAGACCATGAGTGCCGGTCCCGGTTTGCGGCGCTTCTTTTCATCGTTCTCGCTGCTCGCATTGTCTCTCGTCCTGAGCTACCGCTTCAACACGGGCGAAGCAGGATTTTATCTGTTCGCGGTTCTTGCCGGCATCTTTTTTGCCGCAGCGGCAGTGACCACCCACGACGCAATTCACCACACACTCACCGGCCTCAGGTGGTTCGATGAGATCTCTGCCAGAATCGTCACATGGCCGGTCTTGTGGCCACACGGCGTTTACTCCGAGCTTCACAAACTTCATCATAAAATGAACGGCATTGACGCCCGCGATCCTGAACGCGTGACGTACACCGAAGACGAATATGCAGCGGCAGGCCCCTTCAAAAAGTTTTACATCCGCAATCAGCTCCCCATTTCGGTGTTTGTCGGCGGCGGTATCGGGATGATTTTGGGCCACCTTAGCCGCGCAAAAGGATTCCTGCGTCAGTCCAAAGGACTGCGCCGTGAAATCGTGTGCGACCTTGTCGGAATTCTTGCCGTCAACGGAACGCTTTATGGCCTTGCAGCAGCCAACGGACAACTCGGAAAAGCTCTGCTCCTTTATTTTATTGTCGAGCGAATCGGCGGAGGATTGCTGCAGTTCCGCGCCCAAATCGAACACTACGGGCTGTCCGGCAAGCGCTCAAACTATTTTGAAACCCAGCTTTACGCGTGCCGGAATATTGAAACCCATCCGCTGATGTCATGGCTTATGAACGGACTGAATTTTCATTCGATTCACCACGCGTTCCCGAAGGTGCCGTTTTATCATCTGGAAGAAGCAACCGTCCGGATGAACGCGCTCCTCAGCCAAAAAGGGGCAGAGCAACTGCCTTCGTCCAAAGGCTACGTGCAAACCTTTTTGAGTCTCTCGGGAAAGATGCAGCTCCTGAAACTCAACAGCACCCGCGCTCAGGAAACCGCATCCGCAGGGCAGGGGTCTACGGAATATATGTCCTGACAGGCTTCCTTGCGACGGGCATGTAAGGCAGCCGGCAGTAATCATTCATGAGCCGCCCGAGATGATCGGGCACACAACTTCTTTCGGCAACACTCAGCCGCTGATCTTTATCCGCAAGAAAAAGTGATTTTGATTCGCATGTCCATCTGCTGTTCAATGAATTGACCTGCAGAACCGGAGCAAACGTAAATCGGTAATCCTTCGTCTCCAACGAACAAATGGTCACCTGAGCGGGATCTTTTTCGGGCAGAATCACCAGCGTCGGCGTGCAGTAAACCGAATCACCGAAGACTTGTGAACACTGTTCTTTGAGCAGTGAGGGAATTTGAAGGGCTGCACTGCCGACCGGCGACTTCACCCACGACTTCAGTCCGGCAACATCAGAACGGCTGCTTTCATAACGCCAGTCGAACTCCGTAACGACGCAACGGCTGCCGGCTTCCTGCAAAAAATCAAAAGGACTGCGCGACGTGCCTTCGAAGTGTGCGCACACCAAGGTCGGAGAGTTCTCGGGCGAGGACGCTGAGCTGTATGCAAAAAGACCTCGGCCCGTCAGCGGATTATGTTCACACAAAAGTGTTCTTGTCTTGTCCTGCCCGCACAGCGGAACACCGTCCCACACTGCGTCCTGAGGACTCACCTGCGCAGCGGCCGATGAATCGTCTTCTCTCGGTGAAAGGCATTTGTGAATCAATGAGTCGGCCTGATTTTTGAACCGGTGCAGCTCGTCAGAGGCTGCAGCCGAACCGGCAATCCGGCCCAACATCCGGCAGTCCTCAGGCGCGGGAATCGCCGGACTGTTTGAATCCGACAACCGGAGCATAAGATTCAGCGCACCGTCCAGAGAATCTGAAGCCAAGGCCGACGAACTTCCAAAAACAATCAAGCATAGAGTACAAGGCACAAACCTGCCGTGCTCTTTGAACCTTTTCATCTGGGAATCCTCCTGCTCTGTGGATGAACTCCCGAACACACTTCACGGATTGAAAGGAAATATCAAAAATAAATTTTGAAAGACAAAAAAGAATTGACCGGATTCTTTTGAAAGAATGCTGAATGTCGTGTGCAAAGACTTTTCAACGGCGCATTTCAGCGCGCCGAATCGGCCACTTGCAAACGGTTTGTGCGTACTTTTTTGCCCGATGCCGGAGGACCGCCTTGAACGGAAAAAAACTCATCGATTCTCCTGCCGTCATGTCCGTCCGGAGAGTGTGATTTGACCCAGCCCAAAAAAGCCGCCGCAATTGTCAGCGCCGTAAAAGCAGATATCAACCTAAAAAGCATGTTGCCCCCCTTTTAGGTACCCCTGTTTTCATAGCGCCGAACACACTCTCCGCCAAGACTTTTTTTGCATTGTCAGATCGGGTGTGTGTCTAAAGTTTTTTCACTTTGCGTATAATCAGTCAGCAACCGGCACACCTGATCGTCGGAGATCTCCGCAAATATCGAGTAAAATTCACCGACGGCGTAAAAGTGATCCGGAACATGCAGACACTCCACATGATCGGCAAGATTGCGCATCATGACCATCGCTTCACGCGCAGCCACCGGCACGGCAACAATAATTTCTGCAGGCTGTTTTCGCCTTGCCCACATCAGGGCAGCGCGCATTGTCGCACCTGTTGCGACACCGTCATCGACAAGAATGATTTTTTTGTTTTTCAGTTCGCATCGTGAAATCAGTTTTTTCCAGCGAAAATCCCTGTGCCTGAGAATATCAAGACTCTTTTTTAACCACAGCCGAAGCTGTTCTTCGGGCAGATGCAATGCTTCGTCCTCGGGATAAAAGTTACCCTCGATGTCGGCTGCCCCCAAAGCAAACTCCGGAGCAAGCGGTGAAGCCACTTTGCGCACCGGTGCAAGTGCAAACGAACAGCCAAGTGAACGGGCGATGAAAATCCCCATGGGAACCGCGCCGCGCGGAATCGCAAGAACAACGGCGTCCGAAGCAGGATATTTGACAAGACGCTCAAGCAAAAGAGTGGCGGCATGCAGGCGATCATTGAAAATCATAACAACCCCCGAAGCCAAAGGTAGCCGCAACAGCGGCACTGCACTCAAGAAAAGGAAAAAATCTGCCGAAATCGGAAAAAATCGGGAGGTCGGGAATGTCATTGTTGAAAGTCCTGCCGGTGCAAATTCGACTGCTTTTGCTGTGCAGTCTGTGGCTCGCAGCTGCAGGTTGCGGTCAGGACAGGCAGACTCACATGGTTCAGCTGGCTGAGACGGATTCTCCAACAAAAGAAGAGAAAGTCTCTGACAAACCTGATGCGGGTCTGTATACCGAGTTTTATACCCGCAATCCGCTGACAACGCTCAAACCGTTTTCGCCTCAGCCGCTGTTTTACTCCCTGCATTACAACTGCAACAGTTGCCACGAATTTACACGGCGACTGGAGGAGATCATCCCGAAGCTCAAAAAAAACAGACCGCAAATGTCGATTCAGGACTTAATTGCCTCAGGAAGCATGCCGCCGAACAACCAAAACTTTGCCAAATCGGCCGAAGGTCGGGACCTTTTGCGCATGCTTAACGCTCTGTAAGACCCACTCTTTTCTTTAACATTATAAAATCTCCTCAAGCTTTCGGACAAACGTGCCGATCTCGCAACTAATAATCAGGAGGGAACCCATGAGCTCCGAAAATTTTGATTCCAAAGTCAGAGACAATGGCACAGAGGAGAGTCTTCCTACTGTGCCTCAACACGATTCCCTTCGCAGACAGGCACTCAATTTTTCAATCTTGGGCGGCATCGCTGCGTTCATCGCGGCATGCGGAAAAAGCGTCACCCGCTTTGACAAGAGGCGGGGCGGCGTCGACGATGTTCAGAAAAGAGGCGGTGATGCAGACCAATTGCCGAATCCGAACCCCAACCCCAATCCGAACCCCAATCCAAATCCGAACCCCAATCCAAATCCAGTGGATCCCGACTCAGGCGTCCCCGGTCCCGGCCTTAAGCCCGGTTCGTGCTTGCCGGTGAGCGTCCAGATTGTCGATGTGTCTCCAAAATCAGGCATCACCGCCGATGCTCAACTTGTTTCAATCCATCAGATATACGACGGACGGTTTTCAAAACTGCTCGCAGTGAAACTCGGCTCAGGCAAGGCTGCGACCGGTGACGTCGTACATTTGATTGGCAAGACCGGAAAAGACGATGCGTCCGGAAAAATACTTGCAACACGCCGCGTCATGTCGACCGACATGAGCGGAACAAATGCAGGGCTGATTTTTGAAACACTTGTGCTTCTGGGATCGTCCTTCA
>RFOM01000056.1 GCA_009926615.1 Pseudomonadota bacterium | reverse complement strand
TTTCATGGATAACAAGCAATTCCGACTCGCGCATTCAGTACCAGATTGTTCCTGACAAAGACCTGATGGACGTGCTGCGTGACATTCATCTGTAAGGATTTTTCTGCAATCCTGATGACAGGATATTGAGCGCGCGCGAAAACTTTTCGGGGTTGAGTCCGATGTTTTGCAACAGTCCTGCAGAGACAGCCTTGCCGCCCGAATCCGCATGCATCCGTTATGCACCCGGCCGATGGGATCAGGATTTGTATACGATTCCTTTGGGCGGATTGCTCGTAGCCGCTGTGAGCAGGATTGACCCGCCGAAATCACCGCGCTGGCCGTTCGGCGGAGAATCGGCAACTGAAAAACGAAGACCGACCCGTCATCCAAGTTTTTTTGCAGGCGCGTTGGCAGGAGCCTCTTTCGTGCCGCTTGCGGGATCGATCCTTTCGGACAATCCAAGTTTCCCGCTTGTAACCCATATTCGCGGGCTGGTTCACTCACATTTGTGGACAGAATTGTTGACCTCCGGCGCCAAAGTTTACTTTGGCCGAAAAAGGCCTTTTTTCGACACAGCCGAGAGAACCGGAAAAGCCGGCCGCGATGATCGGCTGTCCTTTTTCAGCGGCCATTCGTCACACTCATTTGCGTTTGCAACTTATGCTTCGCAACTTGGATTTCACGAAATCAAGAGCCGCCCTGTGTCGTGGCTGTACGCGTCGGTTCTCTATTCCACTGCTGCGTGGATTGCCTCCTCGCGTGCAGTCGACAGGCAACACAACTGGTCGGATGTTTTGGTCGGGTCTGCTGCGGGAGCCGGAATCGGTTACCTTGTTTTCAACAGAGTCAATTCCGTTTCAAAAGGGGATCTTGCAGTTACGGTTCTGCCCGACCGGCTGACCGTTTATTTAAAAATTGAACCTGATCGTTGACCACAGCTGTCCTTTCAGTGGCCTGAGTTTGTATTCTCCGCCCTCCTGTTTTTCGGCATTAAATGCAAATTCCGGTGCAGATGAATAACGCAGCAGGCCGCCGATTTCCGCGCTTAAAGCGCTCGAACGCAATTCCAAGGATGCCGCCATTTGTGCGTCATGTCCGGAAAGAGGCTGTCCGGCCGGCTGGAGGGCAGCATCTTCATAGCTTTTGAGTTCATTGCCGGCGGCCGCAGAAAGCACCAGCCATTCCGAGGAAGTTTTTTCCGCATCGAGCGGGAATTTGATCTGCGCTCCGGCGCGGTAAATATTCACGGAAGCCGGCTGTGTGAGGTCAATACTGCCAACTGTTGAATCACCAAAAGCGGCATTGAAGTTTTTGATGTTCCGGCGGGCTCCCTGAGACATCAATTGAAACATTCCCTCGGTTTCGAGGGTTTCTGATTTTGTTTTGATGGCGGCTTCGGCCAATTGTGTGTGTGCGGCGTGAGTATCCGGATTATCGGGTGCGGCAGCTGTTTTTACGGCAGCGGGAACATGTTTGTGCCGCTGGCCTTTGTAGATAAACGAAAACTTCGTGCTTCCGGATGAAAAATCGAATTTCAGAGCTGCGACCGAGGGAGCGCCGGCAATCAGGCTCCAGCGCAAATTTTGTTCCTCTCGGCTGTATGCGATTCCGTCTGCAGCGATCTCGTCGAGCATGAATGTGTTTGCACCTTCGGAGAACTCTGTCGCTTCGCTGCGCAGTAGAAGTCGTCCGATTGAGAGGGTTTGCCTCTCAAAGGTTTTCGACAGGCCGGCTTCGGTCAGTGTGAAGTGTAAATTCGGCGAACTGACACGAGATTCATCCGCAAGTAAATTGATTTGTGAGGATGCGGACCACCCGTTTTCTGTTTTTCCGGAAAATGACGCTTCAGCTTCGGAATCAAATGAAGTGAAGTGTTTTTTTTCAGAGTCGGCAAGACGTGCGGTAACTCCGAAAGTTCCGGCGGCGTGTCCGCAGACCGGAGCAGTCCCGCAGAGCACAAAAAATAGGGACGAAAATGTTCTCCGCAGAGTTTGCTCCGGTACGCCGCTAAATCGCATCAGTTGGGATTGCATCCGACGTCCTTGAATCCTTCAACGGTAAACTGGACTTCATCACTTTCCGCCGTAAACTCAAAATCATTCCACTCGACAACCGGATTTATTTTTTTATTTGCCGTGTCGGTATATCCGTTGATTATGTTCTTGCACGCCTGATTGCGCACTCCGGTAATGGGTTCTTCGGGGATGGTCGCATTCGTGTCTTTGAGACAAATCATGTAGGCCTTATTCCAATAATCATCGTTGGTGTCTTCAAAGTGAATGTTTATTCCCGTGCGGCCGTTGGATTTCGCAGCCGGCTGATCAACCTTAAAAAACACCCGATCGGCGGCTGACGCAGTTGTCCGGACATAGTTTTCTCTGATTTCTTTGCCCTCGGAATCCTTTTTCTGGAACGACACGTCGGATTTCAGCTGGAGAACGTTGCAGTAACCTTTTTTCGAGTTGATAACGACTTCTTTGGTTTTGTCGCTGCAGCTGATCGTAATCCAGTCGGTGTTGACCAAGCCGGCGACTTTGACGGAAAGAACGCTTTTTCTTTCGGCCTCGCAGTTGGCATTGACGAAGCGCAAGACCGCTTTCGTGTCAGGCACTCCGTCACCGATGCCTTTTTTCAGTGGTTCCGCAGTGGCCGTAGCGATTGCGATTGGCACGACCTTGTCAGACACCACAGTTTTCTTGCAGCCCGCTGCAAAGAACAAGACTGACAAAAGGATGTGATTTGTGCTCAAAGGCATTGGCATTTCCTCCACTCATCCGATTGTCTTTCATTGTTCCGTGCTTGGCATTCCAGAAAAATTGGCGGCAGGAAGGTTTTGCCGTCCCTTACGGTTCCTTCAGTCGGAATTCGTGAGTCAATTTGTTTATTTTTTTGATAAACTTAAAACCAGTGATGTCAGATATTTAACCGGATTGATTCAGATATTTGCCAGTCTTTGCCGAAACCGGACTCTAGGCGGCGGCGCGGCCGGAATGACTCCAAACCTGCGACCGGTCTGCCGTGCTGTCGGAGTGAACTTATGTGGCGGCTTTTTCTGAAAGGTTTGGCAAACCAGCGCGGTTCGGCAATGGCAACGAGCATGGTCATGGCGTCCGGTGTTGCGATTGCGACCGTGTCGATTATTTCCCTCACAAGAAATCTCCGAAAAAACAGAGAAAACACGGAACAGGTCAGTGCCGAAAGGCGCTTGAATGAAGCGGCTATGGTTGCAGTCACGCAACTAGTGACCAACGGTGCGTTATATTTTAACCCGCAGTGTTCGAGGCTTCAGCCGACAATTCGTGACGGCGAACACTCAGACCATGTGGTCGGCGGAAACAATGACCAAGATGAAACGGGATATCAATTCAGTTCGTGCACCGAAATCCGCCGCAAAGACGGGACTGACGATCTTCGCTGCGAAGCCAACCCGCAGGAAAACTGGCTCTACAGTTGGGACAACGGCAGCGGACAAGGGCAAATTCAGGTTTGTGTTCCCGAGAAACAGGGAAAAAAAGCTGCTGATGCAACTCCGAAGTTTAAGCGGGTCACCGTCAGTGTGACCGGATACGAGATGAACAAGGAAGATGAAGAAGGAAACCGGAGAAACTTTGCGCTCGTCAAGGCGAAGCCCGACGGCCGCAATGACCGCGGTGGATTTTATTCCAGCCTCAGCGGCAGAATTTCATTGGGGCTCACGTCGGGCAATAAGGGTCTTCTCGGCAAGCACGGTGCTGCAGATACGTGTTTCTATATGAGACCATTGAGCGCGAAACAGACAGGCGGGGGCGGTTTGAATCTGGCTTTCAGGAAGAGAACCGGAGACGGCAACTATACGATTGAAGAGCTGGAGCCGCGTCCCGACGGCCCGAATGCAGATGAATTTCAGGTGAAAACCGATCTCGGGATTCCGGATCCTATTGAAGACGATTACGCCATTCTGAATAACTTCAGGGCTGAAAAGCTTTATCCGGCCTACAATAGCGGGTGGCGCGGGAATCGTCCCGCAACCGAAAACTGGGGAGGCGGACACGGCACTTTTATTCACGACGTTTTGGATCGGGTCAAGATTCCGGATGTAATACGCAACACGTTTATAGGCGTATTGCCTAACATTCAGAACGGACCTCAGTTCAGGTACTTCTTGTACGCTGTGCCGGGGACAGCGCATCCCGTGGATCACAGACAGGACAGATTCAAATTCAACGCGGCCGAGAAAGAAGGCTTACTCTACGGTTGCAATTCAACCACCAAAAGACTCGGCACGATGGCGAGCGGTTTCTGCACAAAGGTCGAAATGCCTCTGGTGAACTACACGGCGACCTTCAGAAAGAAATGCATGCAGACGACCAAGTCGCTGCCCTCTGTTCCACCCAACACTCCACCGACTGTCGTAACCTCAGATCGTGCGATTATGACCTCCTGTCATCCTGACTGGCCTCGGACAGCCGAACGCATTATTGCCGAAATCAACAAGCATGCACATGGAATACACCGCAACGACGGTAACGATGACGACGATTTTTCGGCAGAAATTACCGCGACAATGGCATTATCGGCATATGAGGTTGATGACGATTTTCTTAACGGTACCGGTCTTTGGGCAGACATGAAGAAGGCGCAGAGTCCGGCATTCGGTCAACTCAAGCAGGCATTCAGGGATTTCGGCGGGCGCTTTAATGCTGTCGGCCAGTCGGCACCCGATAAATATACAGTCCGGCATGAATCAGACGTCGACAGGGAATACCCCTGCAACTGCACGACGGACGACAAAGGCAATACAAGCTGTCAAACATGCGTTCAAAAAGGAGCAACGCGTAATTTCACGATTTACGGATTGCAGAATGCAGGCGGAGCCAAATCGGAAACTCATACTTCAAACAGTTGTGCTTATTTTCGCTATCACAAGCCCGAAGACCCCAAGAGCTGCAGCATAGAGTACATCACAAAAGACAAAGCGGATTGGGTGTGCCGCAACAACGACGGATGTTTTGACGAACTTACCAAAGTCCGCATGGCCGACGGCACTGACCGGTTGATGACCGAGTTGCGCAAAGGTGATGTTGTGCTGAATCCTGTGCTTGGCAAACCGGCGAAGGTTGCAAAACTGACCATTGGTCCGGAGAAGAACCCTTTGGTGCGCGTCACGGTTTCAGGCTCAGTTGTGCGCGTAACCGAAAATCATCCGTTTATGACCAAGCGCGGTTGGGTGACAGCCAAAACACTCAAAACCGGCGACACAGTGCTTTCGGCAAACCGCAAGTGGGAATCAGTTGCCAAAACGGAACAGGGCGCAGCCGGCCGGATTGTTGTGAATCTTGCTCTTGAGGGTGAGGGAATGAATGCGGACGAGCATTATGTTCTTGCCGACGGAGTCGTGACCGGCGATTTGGTTATTCAAAATATGATTACCCCTCGCGCTGTAAAATTTAACGGCGAAAGACGCTGAGTTAAAAGCGGTGCGGGAAAATCATTTTCCGATTGAGCACGGGCGGATTGTCGATCAGACTTGTGAAATACGGTCCAATTGAATCGGAACTTTGGAATAACGAGACGGGCCGGTCAGAGACCGGCCCGTGTTACGTTCACCATTCAGACAGCGATTTTAGTGCGCAGAACTGATCATTTTCTCGCACGTATCTGCGGGCGGCAGAAGTACAGAATCAATCTCGTGAATTATTCCATTGCCGGCAGCGATGTCCGTTTTTATGATAGAGGCGTTGTTGACTTTGACCATTGAGGCATTGATTGACACCGGTTTTCCTTGAACCGTCACAATGCTCGATTTGGAGAGAACATCGGCAGCTTTAAGGCTTCCTGCTGCGACATGGTAGAGCAGGACAGACCTCAGTTTTTCCTTGTTTTCAGGCTTGAGCAGGGACTCTACTGTGCCCGCAGGCAACGCCTCAAAAGCCTTGTTTGACGGCGCAAACACAGTAAACGAGCCCGAACCGGAAAGTGTCTCTGCAAGACCGGCCGCTTTTACTGCTGCAAGAAGAATTGAGAAGCGGGGTTCAGCTTCCAGCGCTGCAGCCAATGACTTTGGTGCGGCAACAGCCGGTTTCATCATCGCTTCGTCAGCTGCGATGCTGTCACCGGATTTTTCGTCGGGAGGCAGGAGAACGGCGTCGATTTCATGGATGATTCCGTTGTCTGCAAGAATATCTGTTTTGACAATGCCCGAGTTGTTGATCTTCACACCGGCGGCATTAACAGACACTGGTTTGCCCTGTGCTGTAGTGATGGTTTTTTCCTTTAAAACATCCGCAGCCTTCAGCTCTCCTGCAGCCACGTGATAGAGCAGTATTGCTTTCAGCTTTTCTTTGTTTTCGGGTTTCAGAAGTGAATCCAGTGTTCCGGCCGGCAATGCTTCGAAGGCCTTGTTCGACGGCGCAAACACCGTGTAAGTCGACGAGCCGCCGAGAACTTCAACGAGTCCTGCAGCCTTAACGGCAGTAACCAGTATTGAGAAGCGACCGTCGCCCTGTAATGTCTGGACAAGATTCTTGCTGCTCTTTATTTCGCTTGAGTCTTCACTGCGCGGAGCCAAGATTACGACTCCGGGTTGCGTCCCGCAGGCGATGGTCAAGCTCTGGAGGATTGCGAGGCTCAAGGGCAAAAGGGTAACGAGACGAATCTTCATTTCAGGTTCCTTTCGTATTGGTTGTCAACGAACCCATAATTCTTATCGTTAATTTTGTAAAAAACTTAAGAACTTTTTCGATTAATTTCAGTTTGATATTGTTTTTGGTTTCTTAAATAGTGTAATTATTTGTAATAGCGGGTAAAAATTACATCTTTCATTTAAGTTTTTACAAATATAATTTTTATTAGATTGATTTCATAAATATTTTTGGACTCAAGGATTATAAAAAAAAGTCGATAAGTACTTAAAGAGGGTGGTGATGGAAATCGACATTCCAAAAATCCGGAAGCGGGTCAAAATCTTCGATTATTCCGACGCCGGACAATACTTAAAAGCTGTTTATGACGAAGTTCGCCGCGTCCGGAAATCCTATTCGATTGCCGATTTTTCAGAATTTTTCGATTTTGGCAGCAACAACACGATGGCTCAGGTTCATTCCGGTCACCGCAAAATATCTGTAAAAGCCGGCGAACGAATGACCGGAATTTTGAAGATGTCCCGTGCGGAAAAAAACTATTTCCTCGCGATGATCAGGGTCAAACATGCAGATTCTCCGGAGGAACGTGACCGTCTCCTCGCCCTGATTCTTGAACTGCGTGCCCGCAACAGCGAATCGACAAACAGCAATAAGTCACTGGAGTTCTTCAATTCATGGGTCAACTCGGTCGTGTTCGAAGTTCTCTCGATGAACGAGCCGCAATCGGTTGCAGATGTGTGCAACAGGATAGCTCCGGATCTGAAAGAGCAATCCGCCGAAAGGTGTTTAAATTTTCTTGAAAGTATCGGCCTTGTTGAGGCGGTTGCCGCCGAGGACTCTGAAATAAAAAAATACATCAAGGTCAAAAAAGACTTTAGTCTCGGAGGTGCTGTTCCGGGACTCGCCATTGTTCGCTATCATCAGGAAATGCTGAACCTTGCCAAAGACTCGCTGATCACGAGTCCACCTGCAGAAAGAGATGTTTCTTCGGTAACGATTGCAGTAAGTGCGGAACAGATTGATTTGATAAAAGATGAGATCAATCGTTTTCGAAAATATTTGCTTCTTCTGTCGTCGCAGGCGCAGGACAACGCCAGAGTCATGCAGGTCAATGTTCAACTCTTCCCGTTAAGCAAGTGAGACCAACAATGAAGACAACGAAAGTTTCGGGCAGAATCTTGCATAACTTCACACTTCCGGCCGTGGTGCTCATTTTAGGCGCCTGCGGTGTTGAGGCCGGAAATCCCGATTCAAAGGGCGGAAAGCCTTTTCGATTTTTTATTTCCCCGGCCTCGTATCCCGATGCGGGCGCAGTCACGGCAACTATCGAAGGGGTTAACCTCATTCAGGGCGATACGGTGGTTTCTAAAAGTTATCAATCTCAGAAACTCGACTTACTTTCGGGCAATACACAAAGCGCCGAAGATGCCACTCTTGCTTTGTCGTTTGAACTCGAAGACTCACAAAAGGAACTTCAAAGGGTTGAACTGCTGCTCGCAAAGGAAAACCCTTATCTGCAAGTGACGCTGTCCTCGCAGGCGCAACCCGTCAGGGTTGTCGTTCTCACCGAAAATGGCGAGGTTGCACGTTCGCTCGTTTTCAATGGCACAACAAAAGCCGGTTCGAATTTGGATGTTCTCGTGGATGTTGAGTTGCGCAAATCATTGAAGCCCGTCACATCCTTGCAGCAGGCACAATTGAATCTGCCTGCGGATGTTCTGTTTGTTATTCAGCAGAAGCATTCGTTTCTTGAACTGGCGCAAACCGGCTCGGTTGGCTTTACCGGCTTTGAGGCCGGCTCGCTCGTGTGTGTCTACAGCGGCCAAGCGTTGCCGGCAGCGTCTGCCGATGCTTGCACCGGCAATGGATATAAATCTCAAGTGATATCCTCAAAGGGAACGGCCACGATCGGCTCTCTCGTTTCGGGCGAGTATCAGGCTGTGAATATCACTCGTGACAACAAGGTCGTTGAATTGAAGAAAACGACTGTCGTTGCCGGAAAGAAAGTTGTTCTTAGCGGTAATTGAAATATGATTAATTGGTCCGGATTTTTGGTGCGTGAACGGTTTCAGCCGGTGTTGCGCAGACCGCCGGCAATGGCATTGACGCTCGCAAAGAGTTTCTTGAGGAGCATTTCCCTGCGGGCGTGATCTTCGGGCGGGCATGCACGCCACTCTTTAATTTGCGAAATCTGCATTTTATGCAGAAGAGTCAGGCTTGACTCTCTCAGTGCGATTGTTCTGACGACGTTGGGGCGTCTTGTTTCAATCGAAGAACCGAACATTTTGATCAGCATTTCGCGGGTCCGGCGAAATTCACTCAGAACAAGGTTTACATATTTGCTGCGCATCTCATTGTTTTGAATGAGGTCGGAATAAGCAAGCATAATGTCCTCGCTTGCCGATGCGACTGTGGTTTCGACGTTGTGCAGAACGTAGTTCAGAAGCGTCAGTTCGCCGAGGCGCTCGCGCAGCAGGTTGAACCGCTGCGGTTGCGACTGCTGCAGGTCGGCCAGAGCGGTTCCGACCCCGTACCAGCTGGGCAAATAAAATCGCGACTGGTTCCAGCTGAAGACCCAAGGAATTGCGCGCAGGTCATCGAGTGTAGCCTGACCTGTCCGTTTGGAGGGCCTGCTGCCGATTCTCAGGTTTTCCATGACATCAATCGGTGTCGCCTGTCTGAAGAAGGTCATGAAGTCGTCTTGAGTGATGAGGCTCCGGTAAACTTCCAGACTGCGGGAGGCAAGGAAATTCATCACATCGGCATACCAAGGTTCCGGAATTTGCTTCGTCGGGCTTGTGAGTGTTTCGGAGGTTACGCTCGCAAGCAAAAGTTCCAAATTATAAACTGCCGTGGCTTGGTTTGCGTATTTGCGGGCAATGGTTTCTCCCTGCTCCGTCATACGGAATTTTCCGTGAACCGCACCTTTGGGCAAAGATTGCATGAACCTGTGGACGGGCCCTGCACCGCGGCTGACCGTTCCGCCTCGGCCGTGAAAGAAACACAGGTCTACACCATGCCGTGCAGCTGTCCGGCTTAATTCAAGCTGAGCCTGATAAAGGTGCCACTGGCTTGCAAGAATTCCTCCGTCTTTGCAGCTGTCGCTGTACCCGATCATGATTTGCTGTTGCGGTCGTTCGAGTCCCAGTTCTTTTTGTTGAAACGCAAGGCTTGCCTTGGTGACCGGATGACTCAAAAAATCATCGAGAATGGCGACGCTGGACTGCAGGTCATCGATCGTTTCAAACAGCGGTGCAACAGGCACGGGGCAAACCAGCTGATGATTGACGACTTCGGCAAGGCCCGCTTCACGGACAAGAAGATAGACGGTGTAAAGATCGGCTGCAGAGTGAGTCATGCTCACGATATAAGTCCCGATTCCCCGTCCTCCGTATTTTTTGCGGTTTTCGAGCAGCACCTCAAGACATTCCATCACGTCGTGCAGCTGGCTTTGATAGCCTTGTGAGCGCAGTGTGAAGGGACGGGGATTCTTCAACTCGGCCAGCAAAAATTCGGTTTTTTCTTCGTGAGTCCAGCGTTCGTAATTTTCCGCGTGAGCGACACCCGCAAGAAGCATAAGCTGCCGCAGCGCTGCCTCGTGAAACCGGCTGTTTTGCCTGATGTCCAGACGCGCGCTGTGAAAGCCGTACGTCTGCAGCAGGCGGTTGACATCGTGAAGGTCACATTCGGCGATGCGGTGTGCGCCGATTTCTTTGAGCGCCTGATAAAGGATATGAAGATCTTTTGTGACTTCGTGCGGATCGGAATAGCTGGAGTCGCGCTCGGCAAGGTGCGTTGCGTGTTCGCGGACGACTTCAATCGGCAATCTGCCGATCATGATGTGCACCAGTATGCGAAATGATTCTCCCGCAAAGCGTTTCTGCGCCTGCTCGTGCAGGTCTGTAAAATTGTGCTGATATTCCGCCAGTCGCGCGGCGAGCGGGGCGGGAACATTTTGCGACTGGTCCGAGATACTGAGATTGCGCGCAAGATCCAAAAGTTTATGGCGAAGTACGATAAGCGCGTTGAGTCGCAAATCCTGCAGTGCTTTGCGGGTGATATTGGCCGTAACGAGCGGGTGACCGTCACGGTCGCCTCCCACCCAGCTGCCGATTTCAAATTTCGGGAAGTCTCCGGCAAACGAATCGAGCCTGCAGTCGAAGCGGCTTTCGTTCCATGCAGCTTGAAAACGTTTGTCGAGCCACGGTAGCAGCTGCGGAAAAACATTCTTCAGATAGTGCATCATGTTGTGAATTTCTGATGATACGTCGGGGCGCTCGACGAAGATGTCCGCTGTGCGCCAGAGTCTTTCGAGAATGTTTTTAAGTTCGTCCTGATGCCATCGTTGCTCCACAGGAGTCCACATCTGATTTTCGCGCCTGACCAGTTGCAGATACAATTCGCGATGATGTTCGAGCAGCGTGGTGCGTTTCGCTTCGGTCGGATGTGCCGTCAGAACCGGTTCGACCCGCAGCTGCCGGATGGCTGTTCGGATCTGCTCTTCATTGAAACCGGATTTTTTGAGTTCTTTGAGTGTCCACGGCCAAAGACCCGATTCCTGTTCGAGCTGTCCTTCGGACTGAGCCGAGCGGCGCTGCTGCACATTCACATTCTCTTCAACCATGTTGAGAAGCTGGAAGGAGAGCGAGAGCAATTGAACGAGTTTAAAGGACTGTGCCGGAACTGAGTTGAGCGCGACGGCTTTTTCCTCTTCCCTGTGTTCGATGAACGGGATGAACGGCAGAAGCTCTTTGTGGCCGAGTTCGTCGAGAACTTCGCGAAGCGCTTCCATGACGTATTTGAGGTCTCGTTCAAATTTTACCGACTTGATTGCAGTCATAGTCTAATGGACTCCCGAATTTGGGAGGCTTTTATCCCTGCAGATCGGTTTGGGCTATTTTGGAAGTGCCGTATTTGCAAAGGTTGCCTGAAGAAGTCGGGTTTTTCTCAGTTTTTGAAGGGATATTTTGTTTTCCGGCGGCAGGCGGATTTCTGCTTCATGAAGATGCTGCTGCCTGAAATGAGTGTTTCAAGGTCAGTAAAATAATTCCTCGGCATCGCAGGATTTTACCAAAGGGTATAGTCGCGTTCGAGCTGGTCGGGCATGGGACTCGGGATGTTTTTTTGATGCAGGGACGGCAGAACCTCGTTGACCAGTATTGACGGATTGGGGCCGTTCTCCTGCACCCAGCCGCGCACACAAAGAACGGATGTGCTGCTCATCAGGTGTTTATAAAGAGTGTGAGTATCGGGCCGGAACACCAAATTCATTGTGCCGGTCTCGTCTTCGAGGGTAATGAACAGCATGCCTTTTGCGGTTCCGGGCATTTGCCGGACCATAATCAGACCGGCCACCGCAACCTGTGTTTTGTGCTTCTTTTTTTTCAGGGCAATCGCCGGAGTCAGATTCTCTGCCGGAAATGCATAGGGCCAGCCGATGTTGCGGAGCAAAATCATGGGATGCGGGCCAAAGGTACTTTCACTGCTTGCAAAGTCATCCTGCATGTTGTCCCACGCTTCGTGCAACGGTTGCTTTTCGGGAAACAGAATATGGTCGACATCCGGCATAAGAGCTGACGGACGGGCAAGCAGCAGCCAGAGAATATTGCGCCGGTTTCCGTCATAGTATTCAAAGCAATTGGCCTGCGCGAGAAGAACTTTTTCGTGAGCATAAAAACAGTCACACAGGCTGATGATGTCGTGCAGATCCAAGGGATGCGCGGCTGCCGGCGGAGTCGGGATGCTTTTGGATTCCGCAGGCGTTGCGGATCCGGTTGCTTTCCGGCTGCGCAGAAGATCCTGCCTTTGAGAGACAAAGTCGCGCGCACGTTCTTCGGTAATCCCGCGCAGAAACCGAAATCCCAGCTGCAGAGTCCCCTGCCGCGTGACGTAGTGATCCCAGCCCGAGCGCAGGATACAGGGCGGATGAACATGCAGCCCGTTGTGTCGTGCCTCCTGAATAAGGCTGTGCGGACTGTAGAATCCCAGCGGCTGCGAGTTGAGAAGTCCGGCAAGAAAATAAATCGGGTGATGAGCTTTCAGCCAGCATGAGGCATAGGCCAGATGTGCAAAACTTGTCGCGTGCGATTCAGGAAATCCGTATTGCGAAAAACCTTCGACCTGTTTGTAAATAAGATCGGCAAAGTCTTCGGGAATGCCGTTTTGCCGCATTCCCGAACGCAGCTTCTCTTCGAATTGGGAGATTTTTCCGGTAAAGCGCCATGCCCCCATGGCGCGCCGCAACTCATCGGCCTCACCGCCGGAAAAATTACCGACCGCCATGGCAATCCGCATGACCTGTTCCTGAAAGACAGGCACTCCCAGCGTGCGGTGAAGAATACGCCTGAGACTCGGGTGTGAATAGGTGACCTTTTCCAGCCCGCGCTTGCGCCGCACATAGGTCGGCACAATTCCGGAAACGATCGGACCGGGGCGGACGATGCCGACCTGAATGACGATGTCATAAAAGGTCCGCGGCCGAACTTTGGGCAGCATGGACATTTGCGCCCTGCTTTCGATTTGAAAAACACCGGTCGTTTTGGCTTCGCAGATCAGGTCGTAGGTTTTCGGGCATTCTGCAGGGATTGTGTCGAGCCTGACAGGAATCAGCGTGCGCGGAATGCAGATGCGGTGGCGCGCGAGCTCGCTGAAGGTTTTGCGCAGCGCTGTCAGCATGCCGAGTGCAAGAACATCAATTTTAAACAGGCCGAGAGCTTCAATATCGTCTTTGCACCACTGTACGACGCTGCGGTCGGTCATGGTGGCCGGTTCAACGGGGCTGAGCATGTGCAGCGGTTCATGACTGATGACGAATCCGCCGGAGTGGATGCCAAGGTGGCGCGGAAAGCCCTTGATTTCAGAAATCAGACGTTCCCAGCGGGCGTTGAATTCCGGAGGCTGTTCTTCACCGAGCTGTTCATCCGAAAGACCCAGCGCTTTGCCTACGAAGCGCGTTGCACCGCGCCGGCGGAAGGTAATCACGTTGGCCACCATGGCGGCGTGCGTTCTGCCGTAGTGCGAATAAATATATTGGATGACTTCTTCTCTTCTTTCATGCTCGAAGTCGACATCAATGTCCGGCGGTTCACCGCGTTCGCGGCTGATAAAACGCTCAAAAAGAACGTCGGAAACCATCGGATCCACAGCAGTGATCCCGAGCAGAAAGCAGATTGCCGAATTGGCCGACGATCCCCGTCCCTGACAGAGAATATTTCGTTGGCGCGCAAAACGGACAATATCCCACACGGTCAAAAAATAATCGGCGAATTTGAGTTCACGGATGAGTACAAGTTCTTTGGCCGCCAAATCCAGCATGCGCTGCGGGGGCTGCCGGTTGTAGCGTTCGCACAGGGCCTGCTGAACAAGCTCATCCAAAAAACTTTCGGCGGTGTGACCTTCAGGAATAAATTTTGAAGGGTAACGGTACTTGAGTTCGGCAAGTGAAAACTGAAAGAAGCCTGCAAGTGCGAGGTTGTTGTCTATGGCATCGGTTATTTCGGGAACGTGCGGGAAGCTGAGCTCGAAATTCCGTGCATCGGGCATGCTGCGGTGTGCGTTGGAAAAACAGGCCCATTCGATATCGGAAAGCGGCCGGTTGAGGCGAATGGCCGTGAGCACGTCGTGGAGCTCTTTGCGCTCGGGGGCATGAAAAAAAACATCAGGTGTCGCGAGCAGCGGAAGTCCGAAATGTCTGTGGCAGTGCAGATGATTGGCAAATGCCTGCCGTTCAAAGGGTGTACTCGGAGGGGTGATGGCCATAAAAAAACGCTTGCTGTAGCGGGAGGCCACCGACCGGACACAGGTCGCCCATTGTTCAAAAAAAGGTTGCTGGCGCGGAGAGAAAAGCTGCTGAACTCCGCGCATTGGCCAGAGCACAACGACATCTTCCGGCCACGGGATATCCGGATCTGCAGGATCGAGCGGAGTCGCCAGCTTTCCGCTGCGGTGTGCGTATGTCAGCAAACGGCAAAGCTCGGAATAACCTTTTTTGCTGGTGGCAAAAAAGGCAGCTCTGTTTTGCAAAAAAACCGGTGCATGCTGTTGCGGATGAGTCCAGACCGTTTGCGAAAGCGGGTCGTCGCGCAGGGGTGGGGGAATGTCACAGCCGATGAGCAGCTCTGCTCCGTAAAAGATATGCAGCGGATGCGGGTTGTTTTTGCTGCTCAGGTAGGTTTGTACTATACCGTAGACACCGTCGAAATCGCAGATGCCCATGCCCCGCCAGCCGCTTTCACACGCCGATGTGACAAGCTCATGCGGGTAGGATGCGCCCTGCAGGAAGGAATAATTTGAGTGAGACAACCACGCATACATGGCGCTAAAAAATCATTCCTCCGTCAATAAGAGCAGAAAACGGCTTCAGGTCGCTGTGCATCATTAAAAGAAACGCTCCTGCAAATGGCTTTCCGGCGGTTCAAAAAAGCCCTTCAGAACAAAAGCCGCCTCCTGCGGAGGACAGCCGTTGCTGCAGGAGAGCAGCAGTGCCGGTGCGGGCGGATGGTGCAGCGCATAGAGGTCTTCACCGGCGAGTGTTTCGAGGTATTCCAGATGGTGTGCAGAGAATTCTGCGGAAGGAAATATATCGCGCAGTGAAAAACAGACGTTGTCTTTTACAAGATGCAGTGGACGCTCCTGCAGAGCGTAACGGAACAGACATGCAGGAGCAGCCGCGCTGTTTCGGACCTGTCCGGCGGGCCGGAGTTCTTCATCTGCCGGAAGCAGACAGGGGACAATTTTGTCGGGCTTTGCATCGGTGGAAAAGCCGGCCTGCAGCGGAACCTGATAAGCATCTCCAGCCTGTTTGAGTTCAATATTTTGAATGATTTTTTCAAAAGGTGCAGGGGTGCGCTGCTGATGAAGTTCGCAGTCAGTTCTGACGGAGCAGGGAGTCAGACGCAAAGGTTCAAGAGTCAGTTTGTAGATTTGAAAAGCCTTAAAATAAAAAGAAGGCTCGGACGGATGCTGGAATTCCTGTCCTTTGCAGGGCAGTTTGGCAGCAAGATTTTCAAGCACCAGTGAGGTTGTTTTGTCGAAATCGACAATCGGCTCATTGAGCAGGCATGTGTGCTGTATCCTGAGGTTGTTTTCCAGTTCGAGTGTGATGCGGAAATCACGGATGCCGAACCGGTTTTCAAGACTGCCGAATTCGTCAAGCCGGCCAAGCAGTTTTTTGAGACAGCTTTCAAGCATGGGCATCAGGACGGACAGGGGATAGGCGGGTTCAGACGAAAACTCCGCGGTGTCGGAACTGGACGTCAGAAAATCCTGAGCGCACAGGTCCTGAGGGAGATCTTTAAAAACCGTTCCGAGTGAAACTTCAGGCCGCCGCCACATCTCCCAAAAAATAACAGCCCACTGGCCGAAGCGGCGTGAGATGTCATCGGCCTTCAGGTCTTCCGGAAAGTGCAACGGGCTGCTGAACCGCATACCCTGAGCGGCTTCGGAAAATTGTTTCACGCTGCGAGTCAGTTCAGTGCACTCGGATTTTTTGAGCTGCAGAAGACTTGCGAACAAAAGACATGCGTCTTTCCATTGCGGCCAGCTTAAATGACTGAGGTGCTGGCGGAATTGCAGGTTGTTTTCGTTGGCTATCGAAAATTCGAGTTCCGGATGACTGGCACCAAAGTGAAGTCCGGCAAAAAGATGTTGGGTTAAAAGGAGTCGCGGACGCGCCGCCGGCGTCAGGTGCTGAACCTGAGCATGATAGACACGGGCCAGAGTATCCCATGACCCGAAGTACCGGAGGGTGTGTTGGAGGGAGACGAGCAGGAGGGTGAGGTGGGGACGGAGAACGTGCTCCGACAACGCCTGTGCCAGCGTGCGCGCCGCGAAAAGTGAATCGGAATCGAGATTCGGCAGATAGATGTATCCCCACAAAGGAGCTGTATTGCCGTGGTTCACAGGAATACGCGCGGCCGCCCGTGATTTGAGACGCCGCTGTTCGAACGGAGATGCGATGTTTTTTATGGAGTGCCGGTATGATCTCATTTGACCGGCCCGCCGCGTCCTGAAGGGGTTCCTCTGACAGTTCCGGCATTGTCTTCAATCAAAATAAAAAGACGTTCGCGCGGATGAGTCTCGAGTGTGTTGGCCGGTTCGGGCTTGAGGGGATCGTGGGCGGCCGGCTTAAGCCAGCGCTGTGCCCGCTTGAGGATCACCGGATGGGCCGGAAGCTCGGCCACAATCGCATCAAATTGGGTTTCGGCACACAGAGCCTCGATACCCTGCTGGGGTTGTGCTGTTTCAAGAAAGAGTGTGTGCCGGAGCGACAGCCCGAAAGATTCAAGAGCTCTTCTGTTGAATTCGATACTGCTGCCGGCAAGGGACATCCACGCAATGCTGATGTGCAGATGCGGGTCCCGTTCGTTTTTGCGCAGTGTGTTTTGATGCCTGCGGAGAAGTTCAAGAGTCTGCGCATAGGGTCTGAGACTCAGCGTGGACGGCAGTCTGGCGAAGACCGGTGCGCAACGGATCAGGGGGATACTTTTGAACAGGATCATCCCTGCAGACGTTCGGCGGAGAGGAGACGTCCGCATGGTCTGAAGGCCATTCATAGAGGAGTGAAAAGAGGGTTTTGTATCCCCTACAAATGTCGAGTTTCCCGCAAAGGCGGACGCTCTGTTCTCAATTTTCAAGCCCTCGAGACTTGTATGGTTTTGAGAATTCATGTACCACTTCCTTTAGGATTACGGTTGGTTGCTTTTTAACCGGAACGCCGGTCAAAGTACGGGACTTGTTCCCTCATAGGGGTACATTTGTATGGTACAGCTTACGGACCTTCAAGGCAAGGTGGTCATCTATATTTTGGAGTGCCTCGACAAAACCGGCATGCCGCCGACGCTTCGCGAGATCGCAGCTCATTTTGAATGGAAAGCCGTGGGAAGTGCGCAGGATGTTGTGACTGTCCTAAGGAAAAAAGGTTTCCTGCAAACTCCCGTCCCCGGAAAGTCGCGGCAACTGGTTCCTACCCCCGAAGCGCTCAAATGGTGGAAAGCGCAAACCGGACAAACCGAAACTTCTGCTGCATTCCGAAGTTCAATGTTTGAAGGAACAAGGACCGCAGTGAGGCGGGATTCACTTCAGGACTCTTTGAAGCAGCTCAAATCGTCACTTTCCGATGCTGCAAATTGTTTGTTTGTTCCGGTTGTCGGACTGGTGCAGGCAGGCTCGCCGCACGAGGCAATCGAGCATGCCACGGCAACAGTTCCCTTTCTGAACGTCCAGCGCAAAGGAACCGGCAGTACATTGTTCGCTGTGACGGTCGAAGGATACAGTATGATGAACGTCGGATTTCTCCCCGGCGATTATCTGCTTGTCGAATCTGCACCGGCAGCTCGCAACGGTGACATTGTTGTTGCAGCAGTGGGTGATCACGAAGTGACGGTGAAGCGGTTTGCCATGCGCGGATCACAACTCTACCGGCAGGCACACGAACGTCTGATGGGCAATACAAAGCTGACCTTTGATGCGCTTCCACCCGCTTTGCTGGTTCCCGAGAATAACGATTTCGAGGCCATCTCTTTCGGCAGCAATGAATCCGACCGCGTCATCGGAATCGTCCGTTCCCTTTACCGGCAGGATGTCAACTGAACCGATTTTCGCGATTCTGGAAACAAACCGGTCATAAGTATCAAAAAATTATTCACCTTTTTTTAAGGTGTGCCGTTGTCATAAGCGGCAAATTTTAATCAACGCAAAATAACATTCGGGAGTTAGACTGGGGGAGGTCGCGCGGAAAGGGAGTTTCTGAAAAGATGTTCTTAAAAGTACGCGCACAAACCCGAAAATTTTCACTCCCTCTGCTGATTGTACTCGCAGGAACGTTTTTCGGAACCTTTTTTTTGGGAGGCTCTGACAGACTTTCTTATGTGTTTTTTGATTTTTTTCAAAAACAGACGCCTCTGAAAGTTCAGAACGAAGTCGCGCTCATCACCGTTGATCAGCAAACCCTCGACCGCCTCGCAGAAGAAGCCGTCGTCTTTCCGTTTCCCCGTGAATTTTACGGTGCAGTCGCGGGTATCGCGGCAAAGTATTCTGTGCCGCTGATCATTTACGACATCCTTTTTACAGAAAGTTCCGGATACGGCGTTGCTGATGACGTTTCGTTCGCCAAAATGCTCGCTCAATCCGGAGTTCCCGCATTCTTTCCGGCGGCGAGTGAAAGCGGCCTGACCAAGGCTCCCGTTGAGCCTGTCGCTCAAGCCGCTGCAGGACTCGGTTCAGTGAATTCCGAAACTGACTCGGACGGTGTCTTTCGGCGTTTTCTCAAAGGAAACAGCATGGCCGAAATGACCTTCCAAAAAATGAATCCGAAGGCAGATCCAAACCCGCCCGATTATATGCGATTTTACGCGCGTGAAAGTTTCCCCCATCAATCTCTTTACAATATTATAAAAGCGTGGCGCGACAGGCAGGACGGCCGGCCTGTCAGCGTTGATCTTTCAAAGGTCGCCGGAAAAATTTGGGTTGTCGGATACACGGCAAGCGGATTGTATGATCACAAACCCATATCTTTGGATCCTCAGGCTCCCGGAATGATAATTCCCGCAACCTCTGTTGCAAATGTTTTGCGGGGCGAAGGACTACGAAAACAGTCTTCCGAAGCAGGTTATCTGCTTTGTTTTTTATTTGCGCTTGGTGTTTTTATCTTCGTCCGTCTTCAAAAAATGCCTGCACCGGCCATTTTCGGATTTCTGGCCGTAAGTCTGTTGCTCACTGCGTCTCTGAGTTTTGTTTTCTGGAACTTCAATACGTGGATTTCGCCTGTGCCGTTGATGGCCTCTGCGATACCTTCCGGAATAGCCGCCATGATTTGGAGTTTTCAAAGCGTTTGGAAAGAACGGCTCAAGTTTGTCGAGCTGGTCCGACATTCCATGTCACCGGCCATGGTTGAACTTATCCGTAAAGGCGAAGTGAGCATTTCAAGAGAGGGCGAACTAAAAAGCGTAACAGTCATGTTCACTGATCTTGCCGGATTTACGGAGCTGTCCGAAAAACTCACTCCGGAAGAACTTGTCGATGTGCTCAACGGATATTTTGATGAGGTCGTGAATCTGGTCACGCGTTCTTCCGGCTACGTCGACAAGTTTATCGGCGACGCAGTGATGGCATTCTGGGGAGCACCGGTAGCCCAGAATAATCACGCTCAGCTCGCAATCAACGCTGCAGTTCAATTTCAAAAAGCTGTCACACTCTACAATGAAAAAATAAATGCAAAATATCGGGGGCAGATAAAGCTCGGTGCAAGAACCGGCCTGCACACGGGCGTTGCCGTTGTCGGAAATATCGGTGCACGTGAACGCTATAATTACACTGCAATCGGTGACACGGTGAACCTGTCTTCCCGTCTTGAAAGCCTGTGCAAACACTACGGGACTGACTTGATCATCAGTGAAGAATGCGTCCGTTGCCTGAAAGAAAACGGAGCGGAAGGGATCTTTGAGATTGATACCGTCATTGTCAAAGGAAAAAGCAAACCGACACGGATTTATACCTTCGCCGAAGGCAGAATGGTCACACACGCTCAGGAATATTCCAAAGGGTTGACCGCCTGCTATTCGGGTGAATGGCAGACTGCAGAAAAATACTTTGAAAAATCGGATTTTCCGCCCGCACGGGTCATGCTGGAACGGTGCAGGACAATCCTGTCGGGAAAAGAATTGAAGCAATGGGAAAACGGAGTTTGGCGTCATGATTCAAAATAGATTGAAACTTATGAAACTCAGAACAATAATGGTCGTTCTTTTCGCCAGTCCGTCAGCGGCTATGGCGACGAATAAAACAGGAATTGTGACCGTTCAGCAGACTGTTGCACGCGAGACTGCGAGTTTTTTGTCAAATTCAAAGTTTAAACTCAGCTATGGTGATTCGGTAACAATCCTGCAGGAAAAGGGATTATGGGCAGAAATTTCGACGGAAAAGCAAACCGGCTGGATTCCCAAGTCGACGCTCGGATCGGACCGTGCAATTCAGAAGGAAGCAGGCCGCGGAAAGTCGACGGATATTTCAGTCTACAGAAATGAAACTGTGACAGCAGGAAAAGGTTTTTCGCCCGAATATGAGCAAATGATTCGCAATGAAAATGCACAAATCGATTATGGAGTTGTCGATGAACTTGAAAAACAAGATGTCGGCATACTCAACCTCAATCAGTTTGCCAGAGATGCGGGATTGGACAGCGATGTTTTTAAATAAAAAAATTATTATTTTCATTCTTTTTGTTGTTCAGTTTCAGCAGGGCTGCCGGACGATACTCACAGGTCTCAGTCAAATTTCGGAAATTGATGATTCGGTTGTTCAAAAATCTGCGGAGGATCTGACTCCAAGGCAGGAGCATTATCTTGGACGCAGTATTATCGCGCGTGTTCTTAACGAAAACAAACCGCTGCCGGATAACGGAATTCAGGATTACATGAACCGGCTCGGACAATATCTTGCATTGCACTCGACCCGTGCCGAGACCTACGCAGGCTACCGTTTTGTCGTCACACAAAGCAAAACTCCGTCTGCGCTATCGGCACCGGGCGGTTTCGTTGCGGTGTCGTCCGCTCTGCTGAATCTGGCAAACAATGAAGACGAGCTGGCAGCAATTCTTGCGCATGAAATCGCGCACGTTGAGCTGCGTCATGCTGAAAGGAATATCAAAGCGAAGAACAGGATTGTCCTCGGAAAGCAGATTGTGAATGCATTTGCGGTTGCAATTCCTTCTGCACCGCACCTTGCTTACTTCACAGATGCGGTGTCCATCGGACTGGAGGGTAAATTCAATCAGAATCAGGAATACGAAGCCGACGAATCAGCTCTGCGCATTCTTCAAAGCGCCGGTTATTCGCCCGTCTCTTTGTATAAGGTGATCAGTCGGATTCCTGATTCGTCTTCATTCTTTGG
>RFOM01000055.1 GCA_009926615.1 Pseudomonadota bacterium | reverse complement strand
CGCGCGCAGCAGATGCCCGCGGCGAAAGGCCCCGGGCGGCGCGGCGCGCGCCAGCGCAGGACACGGCCCGGGGCCCGGGCCGCAGACGGCGCGGCGCAGAGCCGCGGCGGCGACGCGCTCGGCCTCGAGGCGCATGGGTTCGCCGACGCTGAGCTGACGCTGGGCGCCGGGCGCCAGCGGCGCGGGGGGCGCGCCTGCCTCGCGCTGGACGACGCCGACCGGGGCCTGCGCGTCGCAGGCGGCGCAGCGCGTGCGGCGCGCGTGCGGCGCGTCGAGCGCTCGCTGCAGCGGCCGGCTCTGGGCAAGGGCGAATTCCGCGAGCACGCTGCGGCTGGCGTTGGGGAGCGCCGGGTTCTGCGCCAGCGCCGCGCACACCACACGCGCGGCGCCCGGGTCCTGCGCGCAGAGCTGCAGCGCGAGCGGGAGGTTGGCGGCGAGGGCCTCGGCGGCCGCGGGCCCGGGCGCCAGCGCGCCGACGCGCGGCAGGCGCCCCATGTGGCAGGCGCCCCCGGCGGCGCGGCTTGCGGACGGCGGCGGGGCGGGGCCCCAGCCCGCAGGGAGGGCAGGCGCGTCCGTGCGCTCCCCGGGGAGCGGGGGGGCGCCCTCCGGAGCGCGGCGCCCCAGGCGTACGGCGAAGGGCGGCAGGCGGCGGTTGACAACGCACGTGCTGTCGACAGCGGCGAACACAGGCTCGCACGGTGCGGCGGCCCGCGGCGCGCGCGCCGTCCCCGGCACGCAGGTGCACGGGCCGCCCGGCAGCGCAAACTCGTTCGCGCCGCACGCGACGCACGCGTTGGAGGCGGACGCGTTCAGCACCGCGGTGTTCGCGGGACACACGCACGCGTGCTCGTGCGCCACGCGCCCGTCGGAACACGGCGTGCACGCGCCGTCGCCGATCGCGGGCTTCACGCTGTCCACAGGACACGCGACGCACAGCTGCTCGACGAGGAACCTGCCGGGCGCGCAGCGGCAGGTGTCCGCGCCGGAGGCCACGCCGGAGGCCTCGCCGGAGGCCCCGCCCGCGCTCGCGTTGCGCGCGAAGCCAGCGGCACACACGGAGCAGCTCGCGAGGCTCGTGCCCCCGGCGATGGGCGACGTCGCGCGGAACGGACACGCTGTGCACGCGGCGGCGCCCGCGGGCGCGAAGCTCCCCGGGGCGCAGAGCGCGCAGGCGCTCGCGCCCTCTGCCGCGAAGCTTCCTGCCGCGCAAGCGACGCACGCGCTCGCGTTCGCGGACGCGGCGAAGCTGCCGGGCGCGCACGCGCTGCAGGCGCTCGCGCCCGCGTCGGCGTAGCTCCCCGCCGCGCACGCGCGGCACGCGCTCGCGAACGCGCTGCCTTCGCCGTCCGAGAAGGAGCCGGGTGCACAGAGCGCGCAGGCGCTCGCGCCCGGCGCCTCCGCAAAGCGCCCCGGGGCGCAGAGCGCGCAGGCGCTCGCGCCCGCGCCCGCGGCGTGCGCGCCCGGCAGGCACTGGCGGCACGCGGTGACGCCGGTGCGCGCAGCGTACGTGCCGGCCGCGCACGTGGTGCAGCTGGTGGCGGCTTCGGTTGCGGAATAGGCGCCAGCACTGCACTCGGTGCATACAGAGGCGCTAGAAACCGCTGTGTACTTTCCGCTTGGACAGTTGGCGCATGTTTTCCACACATCGGTGCCATTACTTGCCGAGTTAGAGTACTTGCCCGCCACGCAGGGAGCACATGTCTCATAGGCTGTGAATCCGTAGACTTCGACTTCAGCAACGTTCATGAAGTCTGTGACGCGTTGTTGAAGAAACAAGTATCTGCCGGATAAATCACAACCAAAGTCTTTATTTCCCGTAAATGATGATTCGCCTGAAATACAAGCCGGATTGTTGGATAGAGTCGAAGAGTCTCCCACGCGAATGTCGAAATTGTTGAGTCTTGTCTGACAGCAGTCTGCTCTGTTGTATATCCTGACCCTCGACACAAACACTGTTTGCAGAAAATCGATCCTTGCGTAGGCGTTGGCCTCAGAATTTGATTGAAAATAATTGTTGGTATTTCCGTCCACGAGCGCTGAAGCGATAGATCCTGTCCATGTAGACGAAGCTGTGACAGGGCAAGGACCAAGAACCAAACTGCCACATGCGCGCGCCAAATTGGATGGCGAGTTGAATTTGAAGCCGGACCCCGTTTGGCATACGCAACTGGTCCATGCTGGCGAACCTGTCTGAGACAGAGAGTTAGCGTAGCAATTTATACAGGTGTCGGCGGCAGTGGCGCCTGTGGTTCCGGAGTACTTTCCGGCAGCGCACTCGGTGCATGCGGAAGCAGACGCAGCCGCGAAAGTGCCCCGAGAGCATTTCGTGCACTCGAAGTTGCCCTCGATATTGTTGAACGTGCCCGCTGCGCAGGCGATGCAGGTGGAAGTAATTTTGTCATAATACTTTCCAACAGTGCAAGTGTAGCACTCAAGTGCACCTTCTAGTGAAAACTTTCCGGCAACACATTGGACGCAGACGGTGTTTGACGATGCGCCTACGACGGTGGAGAACTTGCCGGCCGCGCAGTTTATGCAAGCACTAGCAGCTGTGGTCGTAGAGTATTTGCCTTCAAGACACCCCAAGCAAGTGCCGGCTGTTGTGGCCATGATGGTTGTTGAGAATGTGCCGGCGCTACAGTCGTTGCAGACGATGGCTCCTGTGGTAACAACGTATTTTCCAGTGGGACAGTTTATACAGGCCTCCGCGGCCATAGTGTTTATGTAGGTGCCGGCACTGCATGGAGTACATAATGCGGAGCCGATGTTATTCTTGTATGTACCGGTTGCACAGGCGGAGCACTGCGTGCCCGGTGGCCCTGTATATCCTTTGTTGCATACACACGCACTGATGGCTGTCTGTGCTAATAATGAGTGTGCAGAGTTTAACGGACAAATGGTACACGGTGTGGTAGCATACCAAGTTGCAAGAAATCCATCTTTCACTACGGAGCGATCGGATGTAAATTTTACATACATATAATTTAGCACGTTGAATTCAATTACACTCTCAGTGTGTTGACCCGACAAACTTGAAAGAAGTGTATTGGTTAAGCAAGTGGCGTCAGAGCAGCTGTAAATTCGTAAAAAGTCGTAATTCGATTCAAGATCAAATGAGTCAACAACTAGCGAGATCATTGCATTGTCGGCCGTAAGCAACCACGAGCAAGTTTGCAAGTTAGAATATGGGCTACTGCCATCTGTGATAATACCCGCCGACATTAAACCTGACGTGCATCTGCAGCCGCTACAGGTCACTTGCACCTGCACGGCCTGTGACACTGAGGGCTTGTATGTATTGAATCCACACGGCGAGCACTTTAAACCTCCACGCCCTTCGTACCCTGCAGCGCACGGTGCAATTTGCCCGCGCGCATGTGGAATAAGAAGCAGGAAACAGGCGCAGGCAAGCGCGTGCGTTTTGTATTGAATCATGTCCATTGTGTCTAATATAAAGGAAGTGTCTAATGCGCTAAAGTGGGCGACGAGCAGCCGTCGAATTTGACACGTTATCATTAAAAGGGTTGCGAGCCTCACGGCTCACAAGGCCCGCGCTGTCAATGTACTAGTAAAAAACTGACACCCCCTGCGAGGCTCGAACTCGCGACCACGTGGTTAAAAGCCACGCGCTCTGCCAACTGAGCTAAAAGGGCATGTCGCCACCTTCAGGGACATACAATGGAAGAAGCTTGGTTTAGAGTACAATGAAATTATCTTGACATGTATGTCCGGGTTTGGAATTCACTAAATTTTCGTCGGCGTGCATGTCAAGCCTACGCGCGCGCGTCTGGTTGCGCGCGCGCACATGTCTTTTCGTGCTGGGAAGCGCGTGGGTTTGCGCCGTATGCATTTGCACAGCATTGCGCATGCTCAACGGATGCACGCTCGGAAATAAGGCGCACGAGCTCGCGACGGACCTCGAATGGGCGCAGGCGCCGCCAGTGCCGACGCTGCACGCCGCCGCGCGCAAGGCGGCGCTGGCGGAGCTGCACGCCGCCGCGCGCAAGGCGGCGCTGGCGCCGCTCGAACAGGACCCTGTGAAAAAATAAGATCCAGCTTTAGCGCCGGGCGCACCGGCGCCCGCATGCTCGCGTTCGACATCGAGACAACCGGGCTGGACCGCGAGCACTGCCTGGTGACTGTCGTGTGCACCGAGGATTTCCGGACGGGGGAGAGGCGCGCCTACGAGTTCGCGCGCGTGGCTGCGGAGGGCGACAGCGGGCGCGAGCGCGCCCGGCTCACAGCGGCGCTTGTCGCCGCATTCGATGGTGCGGACTCGCTCTGTGCTTTCAATGGAGTACGGTTCGACATACCCTTTTTGCACAAGGCCCTGCGACTGTCGGAACTGACGGTCGCGGGCTGGCTGCTCAAAACGAGCGACATTCTTGAGGCGTGTCGACTCGAAGTCTTCGGGCCGCGGCACACCTTCAGCCTCAATCTGCTCTGCGAATTTAACAACGTGCCGATGAAAACCTCCTCGGGCTGCGAAGCCGTGCGCATGGCGGCCGAAGGGCGCTGGCACGAACTGCGTGAATACTGCGCCGACGACGTGCGCATCCTCTGCGACCTTTACCGGCGCCGCGAGCTGCGCAACCCGCGCGGCTTCCAGACTATCGACGTGCGGCGCATCTCGCACTGTGCCATGTGCACGACGGCTGAAACTGACCACCTTCGGCCTTCAGAGAATTTTGCGAGCGTGGAAATCAATGCGGATCCTAGTGTGCCGACTGAAACGGCGAGCGCACTCTCTGGCGTCGCCGCTGAATGCGAACGCTTGCATGCAGAGCTGAACGCCGTGCGCGCAGAGCTGGTGGCCACGCGCGCCGAACTGGACGCCACGCGCGCCGAACTGGACGCCACGCGCGGGGAAGCCGCTAAGCACGAAGCACAACTGGCACTGTACAAAGGGGTCTGCACGTGCCTCGACAGCTTTGTGTAGCACTACTACATGGCATACTAGCGCATCATTCATATGCTTAAACACGTGAGTATGTGCAAGCCACAGGCACGACTTAGCAAATGTCGCGGCCGGCGCGCGCGGTAGAGGAGTGCGTTAACACACCGCATGTGTTTTAACCTCGCACTAAGTTAAGACGCGACTCATTAAAAGATTGCACAGGAAACAGTAGGAGTCGAACCTACTCGCGCACTCGCACCTGGCGAGTACGCGGACCGGCGTTTCTAAACGTACCTGGTGCACCAGGTGCACGTCTTATGATGACTGCGGTCACGATCCTGTATGACATTTATAGCAACGGTACCAAAGAGAGTCATCTGTCCACCAGGAACTTCAGTCAATATGCTAGCCACAAGAAAGCACAGGATCGTAGCATGATAGACGGAGATGAGACAGGCGATACACTGCGACGTAAACGGCACGTAGAATGGCGAAGTGTTACGGGTGAAGATCGAGTTTCAAACTTGAGTTGCACGCGCGGCAGCCATGTCTTGGAGAGGAGCGTGGAGCGTTTGGAGAGACCAAAGCGTGTCGTGAAACAGAAGCCATGTCGAAACGCCGCCGCCCTAAACCGTAAGCCCTTTTGTAGACCCAATCCTGTTTATGTTTAGGTTCTACTGTAATACACATTCTTCTATTTTAAAGATTGTACTATTGTATGCTACTATCGAGTACCGTTTAGATCATTACTATTTTAAAATTATACATAAAATTTGTCGTGTATTTTATATTTGTGTCAGTAATTGTCTAATATGTCTATCCTGTAACTATCTGTGACGTTGTACATTGTCTCCTGTTATATAGTTTATCTTATGTTAAAATAACTACACTAAATGAATGTGAATACTGTCAGACACTTGTAACATTAGTAATAATCCTACTATCGGTTTACATCATTGACTATTACAACAAAATTGATACACTACGCTTTAAATTTGCAGTATGACATTTAAGTACATTGTAACAGTTTTCTAAGGTAGATAATAGCCATACACTACTTTTGTAAGTATTTTAAAGACAAATATTAAATAATTCATAGGTATTTTATGACTTAGTTAAAATAATAAAGTATGTCAATGAATTATGTGTGTATATAGAACTGGAAATGTTCTCGAAGAGCATCTGTTTCAGATAAGATATTTTTTTTTCAGTCATTGATAAAAACACCCTTAGATATTTACGATATGTACATGTTTATCGAAGAAACAAATATCCTGTTACCCATCGTGTAGTCATGCGTGTACCTGTAATAATGTAATACCTTAAATATATAAATTTAGAAAACAGTCAAAGCGCATACACTATGTAATTATTCTCGTATATAAGTATACTCAGTGTATGCGAAAAGCTTTTGGTGATAGTGAAGATATTGGACTGCTTTTCTGTAGTATAGACGAACAGAAACATCCCAGGCTAGTAAAATCAAATACAAAGTCTAATACTCTCTTTAAATCGCAAATGATGCCATCGACTTCATCCAGCTTTACTACTTTAAATAATACATATACAGGAGTTTCTTTCGGTACAAATATTAATCTAAACAATTTTTATAGTTTACAAAAAAACCTTGAAATTATTAGTTGCATATTGTCCATTGCATGTCTTCTTGCTACAACTGTTGTTTGGACAATCAAGCAATCAATCATGATTCAACTCACAAGAAATGTGCAGTTCCGGTCTCAGGATAAAGAATATGTAAATAGCATGAAACTGTGGCACAATACAGTTGCAAAATCATGTGCTTCCGGATCGCTAGAGCTCATTATGACACAACCTCCGTGGAAAAATGCTAACAATCAACAATATGACGGATTCTCGATGGAAGGAGTCATACATGCGTCGGACATAAATTTGACAGCTGTAGCGTTCTTTATTTACATATTTTCAGCTAGTTTCCAAGGAAAAAGATTTTTAAACTTCAAAGAAGACAAGATTACTGCTGGTCCCGAATTCTCGCGCTGGCTCGAGTATGCACTGACGTCTCCACTTCAAATTATTTTAGTTGCCCTTTCATTTGGTATTTCAAATATCGATATAATTTTGGGATTTTTTGGGATGCAGGTTGCTCTGGTACTATTAGGCTACAATATAGAAAAGCAAATCAAAAAAATATACTTGCACCCCATTGACATGGACAAGACGAGCACAAAGTTTTATAATTTTAAATTTTTTGGAGACATTCGAGGACCCGTATATATTTTAGTGTCATGGGGTTTACATTTTTTGATATGGGGCTTTCCTGGGTTATGGGAACAGCCAATTATACAATGGGGTATCGCAGGACAATATGCATACATACTTCAGTATGATAAAAAATGCCCTGAAAAAAATTTTCAAATGCCATTCTTCGTCAACTTGATTTTTTTTGGTCAATTTATTTGTTTCACTTTATTTGGCGTAGTATGTACAATTCAATATTCGACAGCTAAGTACTTAGGAAATGAAGAGCTCAATTCCAAAGAACTAATTAAAGGCAATGATGAGTATAAACAAAAATGGGCGCAGTATTCACTTTTTTATGCAATACTTTCCGTGTCTGCCAAAACACTCCTAGAGGTTGGGTTTTTGGGGCTTGTTGTACAATCTCCAGAATACCTACTGCAACGACCAGCGGCCAACACCAATGTACTAAAAATTAATATGACACAGGCATGTGTTCATCCAAACATTACAAATTTTACGTCTGCAAATACAATGTGCTACAGCATTTAGAATAAGTGGAAGTTGTATTTCACACAACTGTATATTATGTATACTGAACCGTGGAGTGTCGGTTATCGAATATATACAACACAGCACTTGAGCTTTCAAACATAACAACGGCGACTGACAAAATAAAATCAAAACAGGATGCCTTTCCTGCATTACCCAGCCGCCGCGCGGTTTTTCTGACAGGCTTGGCCTGTGCGGGGCGGTTGCGCGTTGGGTTTGTGGAAATGGTGATGCAGCCCACCGCGCTCGGCTTTCGCCGGCGTTCCATTTATAATATAAGAATTTTTTTGCGGCAAGCATCCTAGATGCTGATGCACACGAATGCTTCTAGTAGTTGTATTTGTAATCTCGACCGCGATTGTGGCTTTCAACACTATTTTTTTTTTGTATAAGTCAAATTTATTTAGTCAACTACATTTTCATAAAATCTATATTGGATTTAGACAAGAATTCGATAAAAGAGTGAGAGCTCTGTCTTCCCGCGTAGATTTTGCCGGTGTTCATGAGGTGGCACGCCACCGCTTACTACGTATGCCTCGTGCTATGCACATGTGCATTGTATGCCGAGAGCCATCAATATCCCAAAGGCGTCTGCATGCTCGTTTGCGGGGCGCGCAGCTTTGTCGCGCCGTGCATGGTGCTGCCCCGCACAGGGTGCACTGGATACCCAGTGCGCGAAGTGTAGTGCTCTTACGCGTAAAGCTATCAGACAAGCCATACAAAGATTACTGGAAGTAAATTGCGATGTCGATTTTACAATTTTTGTTTTTTATAATAAAAATAAGTGACCTTTGGTGTGTTACTGAAGTTGGAGACTTTAGTACCAGGGAAATTGCGCGAGGACTTGTCTCTTTAAAAAATCTGAGTTCGCTGTTTTCCCACAAATCTGCGCTCTGTGCCACGATGGATGTCGAGCCCGGGCTTGTACTTGATGCCTCTGCTACACCGCGCGCCAAAGCGCTGGAACTTGATGAATTACTGGCATCCAGAGCCTCGGAGCTGACTGGAAATGCGCAAACAAATCGCAACGAGCTTTTCCGTCTGTTTGGTGTATGGGTTGGGTTCCCAGACCCGTCTTTGTCGAAAGAAGATGCAGAGAGAAAGGACTCAGAGCTTCGCGACCATGCGCGTAAAATTTACATAGAAAAACTTGCCATGAGTGGAGCGCGCGTTTCACACGATATATTCCCTGAACACGTTGTGGTCTTTTGGAAGGGCTTTACAGTGAAGCGCAAGCTCCGTGAGAAGCGAAATGCCGCTCGCAATGCGTTTCTGGAAATCTTACGAAAAGTTCTCTGCTCTATGCACTTCAATCTACGTCAGTGGCCTATTCCTGCGCGACCTACTGTCGATCCGAAAAGGGCGTCGACAGACGTTGCAGCTGGAAACCCGAGGATAGAACCTTTTTTGGGCTCAGTTTGTGACAGCACTGCGACTGTCGATATTCCGTTCGCTGCCCAAGCATACGCTGAGTCAGGTGCAGCGTCTAGCGTGAGTGTTAATCAATCTACGATGCTCCTTGCAACAGCGGCCATTGCTTCCAAGCCTGCGTGCATGTCGTATACGACTAATACTTTGCGGCCTCCGACTGTCAAGCCTACGCCCCCGCCGTCAGCAACTGCACTTTTACACACCAAGGCTCCGCCGCGCATCACGACAACACGCGCGAAAACTCACTTGGCCTCGATAGAGACAACAACTGAGACGTCGTTGACTGTTGCAAGCGGAGGAAAGAGCGTTGTGGAGGTTTCACCCCAGAAGTTTGTGTCTCCATCCGACGAATCTCAGCCAGTGACCAAAACTGGTGAAGTTCTACAGGATGATAAAGTTGCTGTAGAAGTATTGCTTACTCTGTCAAAGACTGAGAAGAGCAAATTACTTCCCGAAAAACGATGGCATTCGAGTTGGAAGCCACACGTCGACGAGACGTCATGTAGTGTGGAAACGAAAGCGCTACACGATCGACTTTGTTTAGGACAAGAGACTGGTGAAATCAATCCGAACGCTTGTCGGCGTCTATGGACACTTCATCACCTGCTCAAATCATGTCAGGAGGACCATTTGCTGACTTTGGTGGTTATGCCCCAAGAAAAAGACTCTGAAAATTGTATCTTAGGCTGGTCTAAGATGCTTGTGCACGAGCCTCAGAAGTTCAACTTAAAGGTGCGTACGATGATCCTCGAGGACGTAGATGGTTCATGGAGGACAGCAAATGGGAGCAGAAGCAGGTCTCTTACAAACCCGACATGGTCTGTTTATGAACTTTTTCGCAAAATTGGTGTGAAGCCAACACTTCGTGCTACTGCGGGTGTTGAAGGTGATCCTGGAAATCATGATATGGTGTATCACAATCAATGGGAGTTTAAAAACGACGACTCGTTTCGTAGTGCACGTCAACGCCTTGCCAGGTCTTTCAGCTACTGTCCAGACAAGGGTGGGAGACAGCGTAAGAGAAATAAACCGTCTGTTTGAGACGGAGGTTTGTGTGTATTACGTGCAACTCTTTTGTATATCACTCGGAAATGTCAAGTTCATTTAACATTATCGCTCTGAAAAGTACTTCAATGTTGACTTGATCAATAAAGAACTCCGTGCAAACCCAAAACTCGCTAGAGGTTTATGAAGTCCGACTGAGCGGTGTAAGCTTCTCCATGCACATGCTCTAAAGCCGCCCGTGCTGTGTACAACAGCATATGATCCGATCCGCATGTAAATACCGGCCCAGCCTGTTGTAGTCTTTCTGGTCACAGTCAGTGCAAATCAGGCAGGCTTGGGCCACTGCGGACATCCGTTTTTGCTGTGTCTACACATGCCTCACGCGTACATCTCCGGGCGCGCAATGAAATACGGATTCGCCAATCCCAGTCTTTTTTTTTCACTTTGTGTCCCAAATCTTAAATAACACGTTGTATTCTTTAGGCGTACATCAATTTGCGCACTATTTTTTTCTGATAGATCTCTACTATGTCTTCGCACGTCGTAAGTGTAGTCGTCTACACTATGTCCTTTGTTTATTGAATCCCGCAACTGTTTCCGACTTTTACCGACTTTTACAACCCGACTTTTACCGACTTTTGCAACCCGACTTTTACCGACTTTTGCAACCCGACTTTTACCGACTTTTGCAACCCGACTTTTACCGACTTTTGCAAGACACTTCCACCCGGCTTTTTGGTTTACAGAACATACCTTAGATGGATAGCTGTTGATGATCCGGACATCGGTCTTTCCCAGGGGACCTTGCAAGTAGATTTCTTCTGAATTTTCTTTCAAAATTTTACAGTTGATGGTGGCCATGTCTTGGTCCGCGATCATACTTGCAAACTTCATGACGTTGCGTAGAATTTTCTGTGAAATGCGCTTGCATGTGGAGTAGATGCTGATCTCCACACAGGGACATGAAAGCAAGAGCGCCGCGCAGAACATACTTACACCTGCCGCGTGCCGCAAGTCAGGGATACGTGCCGTGTGCATCACATATCAATCCGAATGCAAACCGAGGTCTGTAATTACTTACTGATGGTCTTGCCGAAGCGGCGAGGGGTGCTGATGAGGATCTCCTGCGCGATACAGTCCCAGTTGTTTTTCTGCAAAAGTTGTCCATGCATGCGCGCGAAGGTGCCCGGCTTCTCGAGCTTAAAAAAGGAGCGTGCCGTCGCACGGATGAAGTCCTATGCCAAAGGTCTTTCAGTACACATATTCATTTTGGAGTACACAGGCACAGCACACGCAGGAGCACACCTCTCATGCATGTACCGCATGGAAGAGGTTTTGGTGAAAGCTGCGTTTCCAGCCGAGGGTGTCGAGCTTGCAGAGGAAGCGGTTACAGCGGTCCATGTAATCCATCGGGCTCAATTTCGCCTCCTTGGCCTCTGGGAGCCAGGACTGGTTCTCCCCGCTCACTCGCATGAGCTCTTTGACCTTGTCCAGACGGTGTTGCAGGCCGGGCACGAGACGTCGAATCTGCGGGCCTGAATTCTGTTGTGCAGCGCGCGCGCGCACCAGCAGGTGCTCGATGAGCACCAGCACGCCGTCGTGTGGCTTTGTCTCCATGCAGCAGAGAGTGGAAATACGCAAACGCAGGGACTCGTAGAATGCGAGTGCGTCGCGAGCGCGTACAAAATATTTTATTCTAACAAACGTTTATGTCTTCCGCGAACGTCTACAGCGCTGGAGTACAGGCAAGCGCAAGCAAAAGCAACCAAGTGCCACCGCCGACACACAATGCCGACCGCAGCGCCATTGCATACGCACTTGCAAACGCAACTGGAGGACTTGACTGCATGACACGACTGCAGAAAGTCGTCGCGTGACAGCGCGCTGGTCACGGGCGTCCGAACGCGGCGTCTAATCCACTCGGAATAAAGGGCGCCTGCATGCGGACGTCGTGCCGCGGCAGTCGCATTTGCTCCATGTAACGCGCCATCTTTTCTGCAGTGTCAGCAAGATGCGCGCCAAATTGTTTAAGCCGGTTGAAGAGACGGGTGACGATGCTGTGGGCGCGACGGGGGGTTTCAGTCGTATGTTGCACGTACGGGTGGTTCATTGCCGTTGCGACTCTTTGCGCGCACTTTTTGGCCATGAAACGCTCTCTCGTGAATTCGAGGATGCCAAACAGAAGACACGGCGGTAGATTACAAAAGTTTTACGGAAAAAAAACGCCGCAGTAAATTACAAAAGTTTTACGGAAAAAAAACGCCGCGTAAATTACAAAAGTTTTACGGAAAAAAAAACGCCGCAGTAAATTACAAAAGTTTTACGGAAAAAAAAACGCCGCAGTAAATTACAAAAGTTTTACGGAAAAAAAAAAGACTTTTAAGCATTAAAAAAAATATTTTGACAGAAACACAACTCGAATTTGAGCGCGGAGAACGCGTAAATTGCTGCAGTACAAGTAATGGACTCAGAACAAGACATGCGCTTTGTATCGCACATGGTACTCGGGGCTCCGATAATACTTACGCATATTGGGTTGCTGGAAGTAAGCAAAAACTTTCCGCGTATCCCCGACACGTCGCGCAGAAAGTGCACAATTGACGCTCGGCAAAATCAAGAACCGTGCATGCTGTTGCCATTGGACGCAGAGTTCTTTTCAGTTGTCGTGGACAGGGTTGGCGGTCTTTATGTGCGACCGCAATGCGACAGAGAGCGCATCTACTGCTTACAGCCGCAGTTTGCATCCCTTTCGCGCCTGCTTCCCGGAGACAGCGCGTGTCGGGCCATAGCGTACTCGAGTGCACCGACTAGTACGCATGATAGCCAGCCTATGTCTGACGCAGGCGTTCCCGTGCTCGGAGTCTACGATCTGACAAGACTTGAAGGGAAGGACCTGACCCACCTTTCTATCTTGCAGCGGCACGAGCTGCTGCATAAAACGGTGATGTTAAACTTCCAGAAGTTCGAGGAGTACACACTGCGCGTAAATCCAGGAGCTCAGCGCATGGGCGAGTGGAACCAATGCGTACGCGTGCACTGGGTGGGCTGGCAGGAGGCATGCGTGAAGACGTTAGAAACATGCAAGGAATTGCCTTTCAAGACCTCGCACATTTGTCGACTTGACGAGGACCAGTACTTCAAAATGCTAACTCCGATCACGACTATGTGGACTTAGGAGATGACCACATTTTTTTCTTTTTAGTAAACAAAACGCTCGTACCGATTGTTTCAAAAAAGTTTATTTCAGATCTGGTTCGCGCGCACACGCGGACCGCGTCGTTTCGTATTGTAGCGGATCGGACGCCAGACCTTAAACGTCTCGCGAATTGCGGCAAATATCGACATCAGTTCGCGATCCAGGGAAGTGACGCCCATTTGTACCGCTGGGTTCCGAACTGCTGTAAACGGCTGAACGGAAGCGGGTGCTTGTAGTTGCGGCGAATAAATTCGTCCCAGTTTGGCGCCCCCAGCGCCTGTGCCAGTTCCAGCTTGAGGACCACCGAGTGGAAGCGCTGCGTGTTGTCTTCGCCACCGGAAACAAAGTTGTAAACAACAAAGTTTTTGCGTGCCTCAAACAATCGAGCTTTCGAAATGCGCCATGTGTTTTGCAGGCTGTACTCTGGCACGAAGAGGTGCGCAAAGCAGGTGCGACAGAGGACACGGTAGTCCTTGGAAGGAGCGTCTATGCTGTTGAACATCCGCGGGCGCTGGTGACAGTGCATGCACATGCGGCATGAGCCCATGACAGCGCGCTCGCGTGCGGAGAGCGTGTTGCATACAGGCACGTTGCAGACGACGAGAGTAATTGCATATGGGAGCTCAATGTTCTGTCGACCGCACACTCTAAAGCGGAGCGCCTCCATGCAAACGGTCGCGATGGGGCAGTTCAGCGTCCGGCTGAGGCTTTCGCCGTGCAAATTGTCGGTTCTCGGGCCTATATGCCTGTCCTGAAACGACATGCGCACGATCTTCCAGCAGGTGACCACGATCTCGACGCTCGATGGGGTCGCGCCAGAGCACACGAGCGTGTATTCAAGTGGGACTTCAAATTGCACATCCATGCACACGACGCGTCCGACGTCGACGTGCACGTGTGTCATGAAGCGGAGCTTCTCAGATGGACGTTGGAGTGCATACTCGTAGAAAAGCTGGTGGTACAGCGGGTCGAACCGGAGCAGCAGTATCTTGCGCATGTGTTGACATAACAGCAGCTCAAAGCTCTTCGAGCTTGCAAAAGTGTTTGCCGCGAGGCTGTCCACCAGCAACCGCATCCGCTTACTTGTCATACTCATCTTTAACAGATTGTACGGGTCTAACCCGCATAAGACCAGCGATGTTAGGTCAATACTTTCGAGCATAGTTCTTAGCGACATTGCAATGAGCACGGCAATAAAATTGCATAACACAATCCCGCTCTGGCTCGCTGTGTTTCTTTTCTGGTTTCTTTTCTCTTGAGCATTACACGTGACGGTTGCTGTGGTTTGTGTTATCCATTTATTCAAATTTTTACTTATGATTGATTTTAACAGTACAAATAATAAATTTACGCAAATTGAATTGAAATTGCATCCTTGATACTCATAGGCTTATGGACACACTTAGACGCAGATGGTCTTAGCTAAAAGTGTAAAGTAGCGCTTCAGGTAATCTATCACGTGCGTTTCTAGTGATTTTACATTGACCTTGAAGATCCATGGGATCTTGACTCGGAACGATGCTTTCATGTGCATGTGGCTGGCATTCACGGAACTCCGTGCAGTGGAGATGTGGAGAAAGGCGTTGTCGAAGTAAGGCACTTGCGTTAAAGAAACATTCTCAGATAGAACGCCTTGTGTGAAGCAAACGCTTTTGCGTACAGCAATGCGTCCTAGGTCTATGCGAATAAACGTTTGTGGGTCGTCGAATGCGCTGTAGTAGCTTGCGTTTATACACGTTTGTGTCAGACTCTCTTTTTCAAATGCAAAGACCCAGTCCTGGAGCATGTTGTTTCGGCTCATCTCGTATGCAATGTTGTAAAGTATTACAGGACTGCCATCCCAGAAGAAGTTGCGGCATGGCACCAAGTCCTCGTGTTGAACGTTCAGTGTTTCTACGCTTATGGCTAACGTCAATAGTATCAAGACACTCGCGATTGACCTTTTTCGCATACACACAAAGTGCTTTATACTCGAATTTCTGTACTCACAAGACTGTGCCACTGCTCAAGAATGTTTCTTTATTCTAATCTCAATAAAGAGGACCATGCTCAATTGTGTGCATTGATGCGATCTATTTCATCAGACGCAAAAAAAGGACGCTTGCGCTGTGTGCGACTGCCCGTCACACCAGCATTGCAGATCTTATGCGCAGGCCGAAGTTGCCAAGTAAGGAACATGCGCGCGTCTGTGCTTTTCGATAAACCCGTCTCTGGGCAATGGAGTGGGCGTTCAATGGTAAATACACGCAGTCCATAGTGTAAGCCATCAGCCTCGTCCATGAGAAAGTACTTGTTGGACACCTCTGGCACCCCCACCGAACGCTTCATTTCCATATCCATCTCAAACACGAAGTACGTCATAATCTCCCGTCCGTCTGGAGTCGCCATCAACACAGACTTTGAAGGGTTATACCACTGCACATACACAGTCAAAATCAATTTATCCTCAAAAATATTCAAATACAACATTTTCATTTTTTTTCATGTAAAATATAAAAAAAACATATTTTAATCATTTTTTTTAAATAACAAAAAATGTTAATAATTTTTAAAATACAAAGAAAAGAAATAAATGTCGGTATTCGCCAAATGAACACAAACAGAACCTGGAGAACATCTGAAGCACCGTCGCATCCAAAGTTGCTTGGGTCGGTTCCAGAGTCTACGCGACGACCGAAGCACATAAATATATTATCCGTGGATGGAAGTTCCAAAGCATTGTCACTCGTGCGCATCTTCTGTAGTGTCGTTAGCCACAGCATCTTGTGCACGTCCACATAGAGATGCTGCACGACGGCAATTCCTGGCTTCTCAGAAGCAACAACGACGCACTTGACCGCGTCGTGACTAAGCGCGATGCTCAGGAATCGCTGTGCGCGCTCAAAGTCCTGTGTATGTAGAGAGGCCAACATGATGGCTGTAGGAAGATGCAGCACGGAGCCTGTGTCAGGTTCAAGTCCACTCTCTACGATCTCGACAACGCCCTGGTCTTGTAGTTCCTGATCTTGAAAGACAAATGCCGTAGAAAGAACCTCGCACTTCACAGGACATGCTTGCGAGCGGCTTGCAACATTGGCGATCGCGGGATACCGCCGCGCCATGTCCTGTCGCTCCAGGGCATCGCGCTTCGACGAGCACAAGTCGTCTATAAATGGATATATGGCTTCCTGGCGCAATGGCATTACCCGTCTCAGCTTGAGCCCATTGCCTTTGATGGCCTGCTCGCTGTTGGTGCCACTGAGCTGCAGGAGAACTGGTGCGTACGGCGCAATGCTTTCAAGATCGCCTGCGCCGACAAAGACGCTCTTGCCTGCTTCATAAGCCTCTTCGCGCATAAAAAAAGTGAGAACGCTGCCGCGCGGAAGGTTGAAACTGGTGTCCACGCCGTCGACGGGTTCTTCGACCCGCGCGCCCTTGTTCTTATTGTTGGATACTTTCTTAAACGACCAAAAGCGGGTCTCTCCGTTCGTCTCGCCGTGCTCGTCCATGGTGTAGAGCGGCTTGACGTCGCTGCGACTGGTCTTCTTCGCACAGTCATACGGCGCGTTGCTCCATCCCCAGTCTTGGCTGTCAACGCTTCCCACGCGCACGACGTAGAACTGCGCGCGCATGAACTCAGTCGCCCCGGAAGCAATGTACGCCTCCTTTGTCACCGGAAGCTCCTTCATCGGCATGGCGAGCACTAAGACATCCTTGCACTTTGCACTCAAGCGGTTCCAGTGGTTCTGCATGAGGCGATTAGGGTCCAGGTTCACCGTGGGTGAAAAAATATTGTACACATCTGTCGCTGTGGCAGGCATGCTTTGCCGTCGTGACGCGCGCTGTGCACTCGGGAAAGAAGTTTTTTTTGAAACTTGTGATGATCTATGTACGAGTCTGTGTTTCCCCGCATACGCCTAGTACGCAGTCGGGAACACGCGATCGGGAATGCACAGGCGGTAATCGACAACAGGCAACTGCAAGCGCATCATGGTAAAGCTCGATTTTATTTATGCATGGCGCGTCCCTCGGATGCGCATGACAAGTACACACCCGTCTATATACGCCAACGCCGCATATGAGCCCAAAAGGGCCTAAGCACACGCGTCGGCGCCGTGCACGCCGGGCGACAGCTCGCGCGGCCGCACAGGCGGCAGCGGAAGCGTACGCAGCCGCGGACACGCAGGCCGCTGCAGACACACAGGTTGACGAGGACCCCGACTCGCCCGATGCCCGCAGGAGTCTCCCCCCCTACGACATGACAGTGTCGGGGGTGACGGAGGGCATTTGCGCAGTGTGTCAAGGAGACTGGCAAGTTGGCGCCCAGGCGCGCATCCTAGTATGCGGGCATCGCTTCCACACGACTTGCGTGAGCGTGTGGGTCGACCGCTACAAGGCCGAGTGTCCCGTATGTCGCGCGCACGTCGCCGAGCCTGTGGTGTCGCCTTACGTGCGCACGCTCACACTTGTTCTCCAGAGCGACACGCGCGGTTCCACACTGCACGTACTGATGTGCTAGTGCGCTCGGGCGTGCGGAAGTTCAGCGCGTGAGAGCTCCTGCACGCGCACGAGCTGCTCGCGCACGAAGCTGTGCAGGCTAGAGAGTACGTAAAGCAGATACCAGTAACGTCTCGGAGCCACTGTGTCAAGTGGACACTGTTCGAGAGCCTTTTCGAGCCAATCACGAGCCTTTTGATACTCGCAGGACTCTGTGTAATACACACCCAGAGCCTGCGCCGCTTGTGCGGCCCCGATCTTCGCGGACAAGTCCGGAGATTGCAGCCACTCTTCCCATTCACTGATACGCAAGTCAATGGCCTGTCTGAGAAGGGTATTTTTTCGCTCGCTGTCCGCGAGCGTAAGAGGCCCGCTGAGCTTGACGGCGTCTTCGTACAGCCTGTTGGCCTGTATGCCCATAAGCAGGACGTCGGTGCGCATGCCCGCCACGTCGCACAATCGGCAGCGACGGATACCCGCGTGCGACTTGGAGACTCGTTGTAAATTGTTAGAAATAATTTGTCTTGATTTTTCACAAAAAAAAAACGCGCCCTTTACAAAAAAAGACACAGCTGCGCGAACTGCGTGTCGCATCTGGCAACACGAGTAGCATTTGAAATCTTTGGAATGCTCTTAGCGACAGACTGTGAAGACCTGGGTTGTGGGACCCGCGAGCACAGCGGACTCGAAATGGAGGTAAGTTGCTTCGAGTCGCCGTTTATCGTCGAGGACGCCTGTAGCAGATACCAATTTGAGGTCTTGGACGAAGCTTGTGAAAGTCAGTGGTGTTCCGAACGATTGTTGCCATTGAAGAGAAAAGCGGCGCCAGGAGAGAGTGGCGAGAACGACCTAGCATTTCTGATGCCCGGCTACAGTCTGTGGAAGTGGGAAAACTTTGATCTACCCGAACTCTGCTGTAGTGAAGTAGAGGCTTGTATTACGTGGCACAACTTCAACGCCACGCGAACGCAGTTCACGAATGTTGGACATTGGGAGTGCTGTGTCTGTGTGAACGACGAGAATATTCCGTCAACACCCATTGCACAGACTGCCCGGAAGCCGCGATCCAAGCCTTCTGCACGCGCATGGCATCGAAGCTCGGATCCCAAGGCGTCGCTACGCGCGCGGCTGCGCGCGCGGCTGCGCGCGCAGCTTGGCGCGCCTGTGACGCTCTTGGCGCAGGCGCCGCGCGTACTCTTCTCGCCGCACTGCACTCGACACTAAGACCTATGCAACCGACTTGAAACAAAGACTTCTGATGATGATGCCTTTTATTCGATCTAATGCAATCGCGAGTCCGACCGGACGCTACTTTGTGTGCGGCGTAAGGGGTTCCAGGGTCGCGCGCGTCTCGCATCCGTGGCCGAGATGCTTTGTCGCTTCTGAGTTCGTGAATACGGCGCACGTCAGTGCTTGAGTATTTTTTTTACAGAATAAAGTGATTTAGCTCAAACTCGATTAAATTGGGTGATTTTGGCTGACGAGAAATTCCAGTGCTTTTGGAGTTCATAGTGACCCCCGGAAGTGTCGGACGGTGAAACTCGGTCAAAACTCTCAAGTTCGCCAGGGAGTACACGTCGTATACAAACCACAATTAGATTTGAGACTAAACGCCTCCGCTGCCACGGCATCTGAACATCCATCCCCGCGTGTTTGTTCAACGGTGAACCCTTGGACGCAGACCACGCACAGCCACAGGTGAAGACAACGATGTCACTGCCCGTGTGTGCTCAAATGGACTCCATTTTTACTGTGTTCTTGACCGCCTGTGTGGTGATTGGACCGATGTTGTTATCGCACATTATCGGTTTATATACCGGCGCGGACGTCCGCCTTTGCAAATCTTGAGCGCGAGGCTACGCGCGCCCAGGACGCACCGGCAGTGCGTGAGCGCCACCTCGTGCTCCACGGCGGCTTACCTTGGGCGCGACAGAACGTCCTGTAGGCGTCGAGGGTGCCACTGATGTCACTTGACCTGCACGCGACGGACATAGACTCTGGTGTAATAAAACACTACCACTTGCACCGACGCGCTTTCATGCTTTCCGTGTTACCCGCATACAGCAGATGACCAGCGAGCGTTTGTCGCTAGTACTCAGGCTTATCGACGATGACGTTGACCAAACAATCGAACACGGCGAGCGAAAGCGCATGGAGGTGCGCGTGTGGGCGCTTGCGCGTGCGGAATTTCCACAGCCGTGTGTAGAGACTATCGAAGAATTCAAAGTCCGGATGAAGCACATGTGGATCGCCACTTCGAATATCTGTGGGCTTCGCTTCTGGACCCGCAGGTTGCTTTCACTGCAGTTGGACCCCCCGCGCAACCTCGCTGAAGACTACTTAACTATTGCCATGGGCTTGCACCCACGCCTGGGCGCGAATTGCATGTTTGCGAAGGTAAACGTCGACATCGTGAGTATGATAGCAAGGTATTTAGGGGCCGACATTGAGGCGGAGACGATGGCAGTGTTTGAGGCAAAATATGCACTTTGGAAATACTACGTGCGCGTAAACATGAAGTGTCCGTCTGGCGTTTTGTTTTACTGTAGGCGCATTTGTTCCGACACAACGCAGTACCAACGGGTAGCCTCTGTTTTCATGGATGGCGTGGACAGCGACTTGATGTGGAAGATGTTGCTGCAAGACTAGTGTTTTAATAAATACACTTGCGACAGAGGACATAAAGTACAGCACGGTGACAATCTTCACCAGCATGCTCGGTGACCGGTGCGCCATCTTCTGTGACCCATCCACAGCTAGGTTCGCCGCGCGCGGCCACATCCAAGAGCAGATGAAGGTCTCCCTTCCAGTTCAAGCAGGTCGCTAACTGCTTTGGCAAGCAGCGCGTTGCCCTCTTCAGCAGGGTTTGCGGCACCAAGAACGACGACGTCATCACTCTCCGGCCCGTGGTGCACTATAGCGGCCCGACCCTATCTGTTGTGTATTACCCACAGACCCGGTTCGTATCAGGAAACCCGAGAATGGTTATATAAGAAAGTGTCGAGAAGAGCATACAATGGAGCCAACATCTAACACAAGCGTTGTCGGAGAAAAACGACAGATTTTTAAACTCGAGACAGAGTCTGACTCTGACCATGTTCCCCCCGCGAAAACAATGCGGGTTGATATCGACACCAGTATCCATGTGCGTAAGTCACGCCCAGAGTCTAACGCCTCTTCTTCAGACCAGGATGACGAAGCTTTTCATGGCACTGGCTCTGGTGACAGGAGCGCCACTTCCATCTATGTGAATAAAAAGGTTCGTCCCGCAAGTTGTTTCTACAGGCTTCTCGGAGATCACAACCCAGATGATCCGTACACCTCTGCAAACAGTGTCACCCTCGGGTCCGAGGACTCTGACAAGTACACTACTGCAAACAGTGTCACCCTCGGGTCCGAGGACTCTGACAAGAACACTACGGCGAGCAGTGTGAAGCACGATCACAACGACCCTGGTTCTTCTGGGGGTTCTTCTAGTGGCTTTGATTAATACTAAGCGCTAAAACGCCCCAGTTCACATTGTGTTGTCAACGCCCTTATTGTACAACCCAGTTTTGAGAGTCATGTCTCATGAGGGCACCATGAGTAAATAAACGTGATTTCCAACCTCTCTGTTCTCGTGTCAACGCCTTCGCATTTGCAACTTGATCTACAAAAAAGAACGCCGCCGAAGCTTGTCCGTGATGCATGCCTTCTATGTCGCTCTCCTACACTTTGGTGCTTATGTTCGCGCTCACGCTTGTCCTCACTGCTGCACTCGCACCCACGCCTGTTTTTGCAAAAGTCCCACATGTTACATACCAAAACGTGCTGTCGCAGGTTCTTGCTGTAAAAGACTCCTCTACCAGAGTTCGCTCCTGTGTGATGAGCATGAACAAACAGAATCGCATTAGGCGTTTGGCATGCGCGCGTGGCCCGTGTGGCTTGGCGATTACAGACCAGGTGCTTCTTGATCCAAGACCCTTATACCCACCAGTATCGTCGGAGAAAAACAAGCCGGTCGACGTGCAGAGGTCAGCAGAAACATTGCTCCGACAAGATATTATGGGCACTACATGCTCATGCGACGACGTATTTGACATCGAGCGCAAACTTTCAAAACTACAGGAACACCATCGCGATGTCACGCGCCGTACGCTGCGCCTTGAACAAATACTGTCTGATTTGTTGCTGACGTTGCAGAGTGCAGATGACGTTGCACTGCTCGAGCGACAAGCGTGCAATGCTCTAGTTTACAACGAAAATCTTACAACGACGCGTCCTCTCCGCCTCCTCCGTGAGGAGCTTGGACGGATGCAGACAAAATGGTCGCTTTGAGTCAGGCATGCGCTTACTCACATGGCTTACGGGCTGCAAACGTGCGCCACTCGAAATCTGTCACCTTGCGTAAGTCCACTTCCGGTAGAGTAGCGGGTTGAGCGTGCCGAAGAAATTCAGTTCGAAAGTCTCCATCACAGAAAACGCATGAGAACCATACAAGCCCACCATGGACAGCAAATCTGACGCGCAAAACCAGAGTGCCAGAGTTCGAATCCACGGAGGAGGCGGGTCACTCTGGCGCCGCCCGGAAAGGCATGTTCTCGCGTCGTACTTGTGCAAGACAATGCGCATGTACTCTTCATCGAGGTTGCTCTCCAGCGCCAGAGTCTCACAGGCCAGAACCCACTGGTGTGGACACCACACTTGCAGCCTGTGGAAACCCAGAAGGGGCGCGTGCTCATTGTATGGACACTTGTCAAAGTCAGGGGCACAGAAGGTGACAACCCCCCTGGCATGCAAGTCCAGCAACACCGCGACGAGGCGCTCTATGCGGATCCGCCAGTTGCCAGGCACCATTGCATATAGTGCGATTTCCGAAGATTGTGCACGCACGCGCCGCAGCGTCTTTTGTAATTCCCACGAGGGCGTGCACGGCTGCCAATGGTCGTGATTTTGGACTAGCGCGCGAAAGCGCTTGCACGCGCCGCCAACCAAGTATGCGCCTTCCTCGTGCGTCAAGTGCACAAGGACATGAGCAAGGGTGTCATCGGAAAGGTTGTGCATGACAACCCTCGCTCGTGACGCGTCTCAATGGCAGAACTTGTACGGTCTCAGCGCTGTGCCGTTGTGCATACAGTGGGAAATGACGGAGTGTGTTTTGTGTTTGTGATGTTTTTTTTCGACGCTCCGTCCTTCTTTTCGACGCCGGGGTTTCGACCCCATCTCACTTTTCCCAAGCACTAGTGTGGACTTTTCTAGCACAGAACTTTCTCT
>RFOM01000054.1 GCA_009926615.1 Pseudomonadota bacterium | reverse complement strand
TTGATGCACTTTATAAAAAGGTGACCCGTCCCAAGCTGATTCAGCCTTGCTTTATTGAGCGCTATCCGGCCGATATGGCACCGCTTGCGCGCCGCAATGCCAAAGACCCGAGATACGTTGATATGTGGCAGTTCGTCGTGGCGGGTGTTGAAATCGTCAAGGCTTATTCCGAGCTCGTTGACCCTCTTGATCAGCGTGAGCGCTTTGAGGAACAAATGCGCGCACGTGAGGCCGGCGACGAAGAAACCATGCCGATGGATGAAGATTATCTGACTGCCATGGAACACGGATTTCCGCCGATTGCCGGCGTGGGTATCGGCATCGATCGCCTGACTATGGTGTTGTGCGGATGCGACAACATCAAAGACACGGTGCTGTTCCCGCTGATGAGACCAGCCCAGACACAGTCTGCGCAAGCCGAGCCGGAGTCAAAATAAGCCTTCTGCGGGGCAAGGAGGTCCCGTTGCCATGAATCAGTCACAGCAAGCCGGTTCTGAACGGCCGCGGCTTTTTATTTTCGACGGAATGGCGCTTTTGTTTCGTTCATTTTATGCCATGGGGCGGGCTGGACTGACTTCACCCGAAGGTATGCCCACGGGGGCGATTTTCGGTTTTATCAAGATTCTCCAGAAAATCGTCAAAGAGCAAAATCCGACTCACGTTGCCGTGACATGGGATCGCAAGGAAAAAACCTTCCGGCACGAGGCATTCACTGCTTATAAAGCAAACCGTTCTGAAACCCCTCCCGACTTGCTGACACAGATTCCCGTGATTAAAGACCTGCTCGAGCGTTCAGGAATTCCCACGTTTTCGCTCGCCGGCTATGAGGGTGATGATGTCATCGGCACCATTGCACTCAACTTTTCGCAAACCGGCGATGTTTTTATTGTCTCGGCCGACAAGGACTTCATGCAGCTGGTCGGCGATCACATCAAGTTGTTTTCGCTCAAGGCCGGAGATGAGTACGAAGTCATGGGCCGCGATCATGTGATTGATTATTTTGGCGTGCCGCCCGAACAGGTTTGCGAAGTTTTGGCGATTACCGGTGACAAAGTCGATAATATTCCGGGAGTGAAGGGTATCGGAGACAAAGGTGCGGCCAAGCTCATTCAGGAATTTGGAACGGTAAAAAATATATACGACAATCTTGAAAAAGTAGCGAATCCGCGGTTGCGCGGCATGCTCGAAACAAGTCGCGAAAACGCGCTGCTGTCCAGACAGCTCGTTGAGATTCACACGGCAGTTCCGTTGAACGTCGATGAATCACTGATGCGTTATTCATGGGAAGAACTTTCTGCCAATCAACAATTGCGTCAGGAAATCCAGTCACTCGGAATGCAGTCGCTGCTCAAAGGATTTTCCGCATCTGCTGCGTCTGCTTCCCGAAGCAAGGGCCAAAAAGCACCGGCCGGCAAGCAGGACTCCGAAGGTCTTCTTTTTTCCGACGCCGCCGGTGAGGCGAAGCCGGCGGATGTTCAGAGTATTGCAGCCGAATGGGGAAAAAGAGACTACACGTGCATTCTGACCAAAGCTGAACTGAGCGGGCTGTGCGAAAAAATTGTTTCTCCCGATTTGGACTGTTTCGCCTTCGATACGGAAACCACCGGTCTCGATTTTATAGAACATAAACCCATCGGCTGCAGTTTTTGCTTTGCGGAAGGTGCGGCGTTCTATGTGCCTCTGACGGATGTTCATCTTGAAGGCGGTCCGCTCGCGGGATCATTGCCGCGCGCGGAATTTTCTGCCCGAACAGCTGTTGGACTGATCTCCGATGCCCTGCACAGGCGAAAGGCGACGCTGGTCGCCCACAATCTCAAGTTCGATCTGCATCAAATGCACAACATCGGTGTCTCTCTCGGAGACGCTCCGATTGCCGACACGATGATTGCAGCTTGGATGCTGAATCCGTCGGGAGGCGGATACGGTCTGGACGCACAGTCCATGAAAGTTCTCGGACTCGCGAAAATTCCCACATCGGCGCTGATCGGCAAAGAGGCCGGCCGTCAGACCATGCTGCAGGTTCCTCTGGAACAGCTGAGTGAATACGCCTGCGAAGATGTCGATGCCACACTGCGGTTGTGGAGTGTGCTGCGCACAAAACTCAGCGCTCAGGAAAAACTCTCGGCACTTTTTCAAAATCTCGAAATGCCGCTGCTGCGGCTGCTGGCGCAGATGGAACGCACGGGTGTGCATATCGACGCAGATTATCTGGCAGACCTTGCCAATGACGTGCAGAATAAGATCACAGAAATTGAGCGGCAGATTTACGGTCTTTGCGGACAGGAATTCAACATCGGCAGCCCCAAGCAGCTGGGTCACATTCTGTTCGAAGTTCTCAAGGTACACGAGTCGGTCGGATTCAAGGGCAAGCTGGCAAAAACAACCTTGGGATTCAAAACGGATGCCAATGTGCTTGAACAGTTTCAGGCTCATCCGGTCGTTGCCTTGGTTCAGGAATTTCGCGAGCTGAGCAAGCTGCTCAACACATACATCATGGTCCTTCCGCAGCTGGTGAAGTCTTCGACAGGCAGAATTCACACCAGTTTTCATCAAATCGGAACTGCCACAGGCCGGTTGTCCAGCAGTGATCCCAATTTGCAGAACATTCCGGTGCGAACCGAACTCGGAAAAAAAGTCCGGCAGGCATTCTGCGCCTCGGACCCCTCGAACGTCATTTTGTCGATTGACTACTCGCAGGTTGAGTTGCGGGTGATGGCGCATCTTGCGCAGGACGAAACAATGATTGCGGCATTCAAATCCGGAGCCGATATTCACCGCCAGACGGCAGCCCGCATTCTTGGAAAGCAGCCTGAACAGGTGACTCCCGAAGAGCGCGGAAACGCCAAAACAATAAATTTTGGAATCATTTACGGCATGGGTGCACAACGGCTTTCGCGCGAACAAAAAATTCCGCTCGCCGAAGCAAAGTCGTTTATTGAAAGATATTTTTTGAACTTTGCAGGTGTTTACCGCTACCTTGAAACGCAGCGGCAAAAAGCCCGCGACACGGGTGTTGTTCACACCCATTTCGGCCGACCCAGACCCGTCGATCTTTCAAGGGCGGTGAATCCTGCGGAAGTGAAAGCCCTTGAGAATATCGCCATCAATTCGCCGATTCAGGGAACTGCAGCCGATATTATGAAGTTCGGAATGCTGCGGGTTGCTGCAGCTTTGACCCAAAGCGGATTGCATGCCCAAATGCTTTTGCAGGTCCACGATGAATTGGTGTTGGAATGTCCACGCGAAGAGGTGGACGCAACCGCAGCTCTGTTGAAAAATGCCTTGGAGGGTGCGGTGGAGTTTTCAATTCCGCTGATTGCCGAGGTCGGTTTCGGCCGGACGTGGTTGGAGGCAAAATAACGCATGGGTATTTGGGGCAAACTCTCCAATCTTTTTGACAAGGGCATGGCCCGCAAGGCGGAAAGAGAAAGAGCCATCCGCAGTCAGCAGAGTGCGCAGTCAGGCGAACAGCTGCTGCCGGGTGCCGAAATGAGTCTGGTCGGGCATATTTCCGAGCTGCGCAAGCACATCGTTCGTTCGCTGTATTGGTATATCGGCCTATGCTGTTTGGGCTTTGTCTTTATGAAACCGCTGATGCGTTTTCTTCAACTTCCTTATACCTGCTACGGTTTTCTTCTTTCCGAGGCAGAAAAGGCCGGCGAAAGCCTGCAAGCTGCGTTTCAGAAATTCAGCGCATTTATGGTGTGGCCGCGCGAATGCATGACCCTGACCGCGGCGACCGCTTCGGCTGCTAAAACGCTTAAGACCATCGGATTGATCGAGGTCATGTGGGTCAACTTCAAGATGGTCATGATTGTCGCTGCAGTTGTCGGTGCTCCCTTCATCCTTCGCGAATTGTGGCTTTTTATTGCCCCTGCTCTCTACGAACGCGAGCGAAAAATCGCGACAGTCCTTGTGGTCACGAGTCTGGCTCTTTTTTACACGGGCCTGTTTTTCGGATTTTTTCTCATTCTTCCTGCTTTTCTTTCGCAGACACTGCAGTTTGCATCCGAATATGCGGCAGTGGAAATGACCTATGAAAACTACTTTTCTTCACTGACGACTCTCGTGATGATGTTCGGAGTTATTTTTGAAGTTCCTGTGATTTTTTCGCTTCTGGGTTTGGTGGGGATCGTCAAGCCCGAGCACATTACCAAGAACCGCCGGATCATTTTTTTCATGTCCTTTGTCATCGGTGCAATCATCAGTCCGCCGGATGTCTTCAGTCAGATTATCGTATCTGTGCCGCTGTATATGATGTGTGAAATCTCGGTATTCGCGCTTCGATTCATACAAAGAAACCGTTCCGGCGGAACGGCGGACAGCAGTAATCCTCCTACAGCAGAGGGCAGTCCGTGACGTTCGTGCCGAGTGAGCGGCATTTGCGCTCATAGGCCGCGAGGTCATTTTTGTCCTCGTCATTCAGCAGGCTCAATTCAATCAAATCCCAGTCGTAGCCGACGAAAACCACGTTTTCAAAGCCGTGCGAATTGGCTTGCGGCTTTTCTTCCGGCACCACAATCGCCACGTTTTCAATTCGCACGCCGCCTTTTCCTGCCAGATAAATACCTGGTTCTACGCTGACGACTGCCGATTCGGTGAACCGGTACTGTGAAACCGGAGACAGCCTGATACCGCTTTCGTGCACGTGAATGCCGATGCCGTGGCCGGTGCCATGTGCATAATCATAGCCCTTGCTCTGGATAGGTCCGCGGGCAATTGCGTCTATCTCGCGGCAAGGCGTCTCAAGCCTGAAATTTGCCCGCAGTCCCGCAAGGCATGATTTGAGGGTCAGTGTGTAAATTTCCTTCTGCCAGTCAGATGCATCTGAGGGAGAATTGCCGAACAGGACCACACGGGTGCAGTCGGTGGCAAAACCCTCTTCGTAGTAGGCACCGCTGTCGAGCAGCAGCAGATCGCCTTTGCGCGCGAGCTTATTGCTGTCGGGAGTCGAGTAATGAATAACGGCTCCGTTCGCGGCAAAACCGCTGATGGTTTTGAAACTCAGTTCCAGAGCGCCCTCAGATGCGTATTCGCTCTTAATTTTTTCGGCGAGAGCAGTTTCACTGAGTGCCGTCTGATTGAGGGCACAAGCTTTGGCATGTCTCAGAGTGCGCGCGATAGCGCGGCTCGAGCGCAGAAAACTGCGCCGGATGGAGTCAAGTTCTTCAGGTGTTTTTTGGGCACGGATACGCTCAAGTGCGTGAATGTCGTCACGAAGTGTGCCGGATGCAAAACGTGCGCCCAGAAGTTGCGGCAGAGCGGCGTTCATTGCTCTGCCGCTGAAGCAAATGCTCCATCCGCCTGAATCTTTCGGTGCGGCTTCTTCAAGCGCTGCCAATGCGGCACTGATCGGGCCGCGGGTGACTTTCAGCTGCTGTGTGTTGTCTGTCAGCTCAAAGTGACAGTTTTGAGATTCCGACGGCAGATGAACAACGCATAAATTCTTGGTCATGAAGGTATATGCGAGCATCGATGACAATTGCGGCAGATGATAGCCGCGAGCATTGAGCAGCCATGCGGCATCGTCGGTCATGCATGTGGCATGCACATAATTATCGTGGCCGATTTCGTTTTTGATTGCCGCTCTGAGGTCTGCAAGATTTTTTTGCAGCGAACGCCCTGTCAGTTTTTGAGACACTTCTTTGATGGGACGATCAGTCTGCCAGCCTTGAGTGTCGGGCAGTGCATTGCTCAGCCCGCCCTCGGGCAGGGCGGAAAGGGTGAAGGATTTTTCAGCAGCCAGTGCTCCGAGAGCTTTCCAGCGGTTCCAGCTGACTCGCTGCAGGTCGGCGGACAATCGGGATCCTGCCGGCAGATGTTCGCGCAGCCAGCCGAAGATGGCATCGTCCAGACCTCCGGTGAGCGCAAATTTGTGAACGGTCACTTCCGCCGGAAGGGTTTCCTGATCGGCCTGCAAGTGATAGCGGCCGTCAACAAAAAGCTGAAACTGCGCTTTTGCGTTGATTTTTGCTGCCAATGTTCGGGTCAGGAAAATTCCGTCGCCGGTTGAACCGCTAAATCCGGAAAGCATATAGCGATGGTTGGCCACCAGCGGAGTGTATTCGCTGAGAAACGCATCCTGCGCAGTGATGAGAATTGCATCAATTTGTTGAAGTGAGCACCAAGACTCAAGAGCTGTATGAAAATAAGTCACAGCCGCAGGTGTTGAAGACGGGATCGTGTGTGTCATCGACAGTTCAGTGGTCCGGTTCATATGACATTCCTTTTGTTCAATCGCTCTTTGTCAGTTCCTTGACGCTCCGGTGGAATCAATCTACTTTGAGGCCGGTCTACAAACTCTCTGTTGCGGAGGCAGCCCCATGACTTTTTCTCGCAAAATTGCCCTTCTTGCCGTAATCGCCGCGCCGGTGAATGCCTTCGCCGACGATACATCTGACAAAAGCAAAGACATTCAAAAATCGGTTGTACCTTACGGTTTAATTCAGGCCTATTCAAACGTCGCCGACAGTCAGTACGGGAGTGACCCCGATTTCACCATGGCCGTGTTGCGCTTCGGTGTAAAAGTCAGCGAAGGAATCACACGCGCCCAGTTCGAGACGGCTCTTTGGGGTAACGTGCCTTTGAGCGGTCCGGTCAATACAACAAACGTCGGCCTTAACGCCGTACAAATCCGCCGCGCCGACCTCGGCTTGGCATTGTCGTCCAACACAACCGTTTCGCTGGGTCGTATCCGTATGGGCGGCGCAGATGCATGGGGTGTGGATGCAACTTCGGCTCCGGAGCAGTTCAGTGCAATTGACGGAGCTTCTTTGGCTCAGAAAATTTCATTGGGTGAGAAAAACGAGCTGACTCTTTCATTGGGTGTCGGAAACTCGATGGGCTTACCGGGTGGCCGTGATTCACACACCTTCGGACGCACCCTCAGGAGCGACCGCGGTGTCATCGCCGGCGCTCGCGTCAAATATGACTCTTTTGCAGCCACGGCATTCTACGGAATGGAAAAGAATCAGGTTCAGCAGGAAGAGACTTCTGCCCAAACACTGATTGGCAGCGACGGTAAACCGCTTCAGGTTGGCGGCTCCGATGCTTTCGTGAAGCTCAAAAAAGTGATGACCGCCCGCGATTCGGCTCACTTTGAAGGCTCGCTGGGCTACAACAAAGACAACTGGGCCTTGGGCGGATGGTACCAGACGGTGACGCAGTCTGAACTTAGAATTGCAAAATTCGTGAACGGCAAATTTGATACAAGCACCGTTCCGACTTTGGATGATGGCAAGTACGGGGCGACCTACTCGCCGAAAACAACCTCGAATACAGTCGGTTTCGGGTTTAACGCCGATTCGTCACTTTTTGACTACAAAGACGTTCTTCAGAAGGGTGCGCTTGTGACCTTGGGCGGTTCCGTCGCGGTCTCGTCCTCGCGCGATTCCTTTTCTGCAAACGATTCAGAAGAAGCCAAAAAAGACACGACACAATATGCACTCGGACTTGGATATCAGGCAAGCGGCTTTGCACTTGAGCTGGGCCACGAGCTGGTCACCTCAACCGGTTTGAACTTTAACAGTTCCGACGCCGAGCAGGGTGCAGATCCAACCAAAAAGTCGTCCAACCGCACATACATCGTCGGAATTTACTCGTTCTAATATGAAGCGGATGCTTTCTTTCAGCGTCCGCCTTCATGTAAGGGCAGAGCTTGCTTATGCGTGGCATGAGCAGGACTCTGCCTTTAACCGTTTAAGGCCTGCGTGGGATGCCACCGAAATGCTCTCCACCGAAGGCTTGCGTGAAGGTGCGCGCGCCGTGATTGCAATGTCGACTCCCGCCGGCCGTCTGCTTTGGAAGGCTGAACATTTCGGCATCAGTCAGGGACTTGAGTTTTCGGACAGGCAACTTTCAGGCCCGTTCAAGTTTTGGCAGCACCGCCACCGGTTTGTTCCCGTATCGGAAAACGAGTGTGAGCTGCGCGACGAAATCACCTACGAGCTGCCGCTGTCGCCGTTGTCCGACGTTATTGCCGGTTGGTTTGTGCGCCGGCAGTTGTCAAGAATGTTTGGCTACCGTCACCGCATTCTTTTTAATGACTTGACGAGTTGTCTGCACCTTGATTCCAAGTCCGAAGCCAACCAAAAAAAGGAGGGTCGAACGATGCGCATTCTGCTCACGGGCAGCAGCGGATTGATTGGCAGTGAGCTTGCCGCCTATCTGCGGACGCAGGGTCACGAGGTCATCGGTCTTTCACGACGTTCTTCCAACAACAAGGACACCGTGCAATGGGACTTGACTCAACCGGCACCTCAGCGCGCCGAAGCCCTGCAAGACGGCCGAAGTCTTGATGCGGTGATTCATCTGGCGGGTGAGGGAATTGCCGAAAAGCGCTGGACGCGCGATCAAAAACAGAGACTGGTTGAAACCCGTGTTCAAGCGACTGAGAATCTTATTTCAGGTCTTGGCCGGCTGGGCTTGAAGCCACGTGTCTTTATTTGCGCCTCAGGTGTTGGCTATTACGGCGATCGGCATGATTTGGTTCTCACCGAAAAATCAGACAAGGGCGAAGGATTTTTGGCTGAACTCGCCGAGCGCTGGGAGGCTGCTGCGAAAACGGCGGAGGTTCAGCTGTCGGCCCGCTGCGTTCAGCTGCGCATGAGTACGGTGATCTCCGCCCGCGGCGGTGCGCTCAAAAAAATGCTGCTGCCGTTTCAGATGGGCGCAGGCGGGCCGCTCGGGCACGGCCGTCAGTGGATGAGCTGGGTTGCGCTTGATGATGTTCTTTATGCGATTGGCTTTATCTTGAACAATGAACAGATTTCCGGACCCGTGAATCTGGTTTCACCCGAGCCTGTCACCAACGCAGAGTTTTCAAAGACACTCGGAAGGGTTTTGAACCGTCCCGCAATCCTGCCTGCTCCTTCTTTTGCGCTGCGTCTTGCGTTGGGCGAAATGGCGGATCAATTGCTCCTGTGCAGTCAGCGTGCGGTTCCTCAGGTTCTTTCAGATGCGGGCTTCAATTTCCGTTATCCCGCGCTGGAGGGTGCATTAAGACACACTCTTGGAAAAGACCTTTAGTTTAAAACCAAAGTTCAATTCCCGACTGCATCGTGCTCAGAGTTCTTTTGAACGAGCCGTCGATTTGTTTCTTGAAATCCAAATCATAACGTCCGTAAGTAAATGATGTGTAAAGTTGAGGCGAACCCAACGGGTTTTCTTCCAGCGCGTAGCGGACTATGGGTGTGACCAAAAGCGCATTGCTCTCTGTCTTCTGGAGTTTTTTGTCCCGAAAGGAATAACTTGTATCCAATGCAAGATGAAACCGTTTGGTGACGTAGAGTATGGGCTGAACTCCGATGGCAACGCTCCGCTGACTTTTTGCAGTTTCTCCCGAAGCGACAATCGATCCGTCGGTCATCACGACATATCTTTTTTGTTCATTTTTAAAGACGATTTGTTCAACCGAGGCTGCAGTCAAAAGTCCCCAGCCGTCGAACTGAAAGCTGTTGGCATCATCTAGAAAGAAATGAAAGTCGTGTCCGGAAGTGTCCCCGCGCAGGGAGGCCTCGCTGCCGTCCGGCGGTTTGAGCCTGACCCCCATTGTCGTGTGACCGCCGTTGGTCGTCTCCGGATCGCTGCGCGACATAATTGCACCGGCAGTGACTTCAACAGAACCGCGGATGGCCTGCCGCTTTCCTCCGGTGGTCGCGTCAGCCTGTGTGGCTCCGTGAATAAGAATTTTTGTCATCGGTATAATGGTATAATTTTTTTCAAGCGGAATTTCTGTCCGGTATAAAAGGGTTGCATCTTTGGTATTCACCAGCAGAGCTTGCCGTGAATTCGCCGACCTCAACGAGGCAGGGGTCGTCAAAACGACCGCTTCGCGTTTGGTCTTTGCGTAGCCCAGCGAAAAAAGTGTTTGACCGGACTCGATTCCGATTCCGAGTGTCGATGTGTCAAATGCATTTCCGGAATCAAAAAGTCGCAAATCTTCAAACTCAAATTGCCGTGAACCACCCCAAACCCTTAAATCCGTACTGGTCGGCAGGCTGGTGTAAAGGTCGCGCACTCTTAGATTGTTTGTGACGCTGATTGACGAATTTTCATTGTCGGAATTCACCGGAGGCGGAGAAGTTTCGTGCGCCGTTCCATTGGGCGAATCAATTGAAACGGCAATTTTTACGTCATTGCTGAAGATTTTGCTCAGCTGGATTTTGAGATAATTCGGATTGCGGGCGTGGCGGGAGGTTTTGATGTTCGGCGCACCCTGACTATCCGGAGCTTCGGTGGTCAGTCGTTCAATAAAATTGTAAAGGGAGTTACCTCCCGCTCCGTCGACAAATTCGCGTCCGGTCAGCGGGGATGCGGTATTGAAACCCGCTCTCCAGTAGGCAGAGTACTGAAATTTTTCCTGACGTTCCGGAGATTCCTCAGGAGCTTGCGCAAATGCCGTTGCACTCGCGAGACAGACGGCGAGAGTCGAAGTCGCAAGACATATATTCTGTCCGTAGGACCGTCTCAGATACACCGCTCAGTTCCTGTGATTCATGTTTTTAAAACCAGATTTCAAAACCTGATTGAGTCGTTACAAGAGTTGTCTTGAATGCTCCGTCCGGTTGCCGCTTGGTTTCGGCATCATAGCGGCCGTAAGAAAAAGAAGCGTAGATCTGCGGTGTGCCGAGAGCCGACTTGTTCATCGCGTAGCGCAGGATGGGCGTCATGATGATACCGTTGGCATCAATGTTCGAAAGTCTTTTTGTGCGGCCCGCATAATTGACGTCGAATGCGGCGTGAACCTGATCGCTGATGAAATAAACAGGCTGAATACCGAATGAGTAGCGGGTAGATTGCTTGGTCTTGTTGTTGCCGTCCTTCACGATCGTTGATCCGGAGAGCTTCCACAGCGGACGGCCGGAATTGTAGATATCGTGTTCGATCCAGATCCCCGAGAGCATTGCCCAGCGGGTGAAGTCGATATTCGATGTGTCCGTGAAGATGAACGTCGTGTCGTAGTTTTTGTTGTCGCCGCGCAATGCGGCGTTGCGTTCTGCGGCATTGTCAAGGTTGTTCTGCAGAGCAGATTTTTTGTACGTTTCGTCGCCTTTGTTTTCGTCCTGATCTGTGTGACCGATGAGCCCCGACGGGGTTTCACGCACTGCCACAACTGAATGACCCCAGTATCCGGGTCGTCCGGTGCGCGAAACAACGGCTCCCAGCATGGCCTCAACAGAACCGTTGACAGCCCTGCGCCGGACCGTGCTGACCGAATCTGCCGGAGCACCCGAGTGATTGGTGAATTTGAACATCGGTCTAATGTTGAAAATCTTCCAAGGCTTAAGTTCCATGCGTCCCAGAAGGGTCACATCTTTGGTGTTGACGGTTGAGTTTTGCTGCGGGTTGGCAACGGGCTGACCGTTGGCACCGACAACGACAGCCGTTCGGGTTGCCTTGTTGTAACTGAGGACGGCCTCAAATTTTCCGGTTTCGATTCCGACGCCGTACGCGTTGAGGTCGAACGGGTTGCCGCCTTCGAACAATCTGAGGTCTTCATACTCGAGCATTCTCGAACCGGCCCACAACCGTGTGTTTTCAATGTTCAGGGGAAGACTCAGATAAAGGTCTCTGACACGTATATTTGCCGCCGTTTTTGTGGATGTGTCCGCCGAAGATTCGGATACGTCGTGCGCCATGGGCCCGAAAGTGTCGAGCTTCAGCCGCGTTTCGACCCCATTGGAAAAGCGTTGTCCGAGTTTCAGCTGCAAATAAGTTGGATTCTTCGAGTGACGGGTGGTTTTGATTCCGGGAAGGTCCTGTGAGTCGGACGCCTCGCCCGTAAGCCCCTCAAGTGTATCGACAAAGTCTTTCCAGCTCAGTTTGCGGGTCACCAGTTCCTGAGCTGTGACCGCCGAGGCGGTGCTATAGCCCGCCCGCCAGTAGCCTCCGTATTCGAAGCCGTCGTTGGCAAAGGCCGGCAGAGATGCCACGGCGCACAAGCCGGTGGCGTAACAGGGCTTACAAACCGAGCGAAAGGTCACCAAACGGGTCATGTCCTCTCCGAGGATAGTGAGTCAGTGGCTCTACTGCTTTTTCTCACTTCAGGTTAACATGCGGGAACTTGTGGACAAAGCTTCCGCGCCATCAAAAAATACAGTCTTGACCCATGGTTTCTGACGATTATGTTGTGTAGGCGGGGAGATGCCCTCGTTTTCGGGCGTCACAACTTTGATAAGGGGGAAATTATGATCGCCCAGATTCAGGACATTATTGAAACCAAAGTCCGTCCGGCATTGCAGGCCGACGGCGGAGACATCGAACTCATTGACGTCGAGGACGGCATCGTCAAAGTGCGGCTGGTCGGAGCCTGCGCACATTGTCCCTCAAGCGCGCTGACTCTTTACGAGGGAGTCGAGAAGATGCTGATGGACCTCGTCCCTGAAGTAAAAGGCATTGAACAGGTTTGGTGAGGATAATGGAAAATTTATTGACCTTGGTGCGAGATTTGCAATCTGATTTGCCCGACGGCGTTCGTTCTCAGTTGGGCGATTTCGACTGGCAGTCGCGTGTGCATTCGGCGGATTCTTCCGGCGAACAGGCGATGGTCCGGTTTTACAGTGACGGTTTGTCCCTCCAGACAAAAATTGCGGTCGAAAATTTTATCCGGCAGTCGCTTCAGGCTCTCTTGAAAGAGAAGGCTGCTGAATTGAAAGTGTATATGGAGCGGCGGGATAAATCCGCACCGGCCGCACAACCGCAAAGCAAGCCGCAGGCAAATGCAGGACAGCATCAGCACGCTCATCCGCACAGCCACAACCACAGTCATGCACAACCCCCAAAAGAGGGCACACAAAACACATCCGGCAAAAGAGCTATTCAGGGTGTGCGCCGCGTTATCGCTGTTGCCAGCGGCAAGGGCGGAGTCGGCAAAAGTACCGTCAGTGTGAATCTCGCTCTGGCTCTGCACAATCAGGGCTACAAAGTCGGAATTCTGGATGCGGACATCTACGGTCCGAGCATTCCCATGATGCTGGGTGTTCAGGACGATCCGAAGGTCAATGAGTCGAACAAGATTATTCCTCCCGAAAAATTCGGACTCAAAGTAATGTCCTTTGGTTTTTTTGCACCTGAAGAGAGTGCCGTGATTTGGCGCGGCCCGATGGTGATGAAAGCCCTGCAACAGTTTTTTTATGATGTCGAATGGGGAGAACTCGATTTTCTCGTGATTGACTTGCCGCCGGGGACCGGCGATGCGCAGCTCACTCTGGTGCAAAGTTTGCCCATAGCAGGAGCCGTCATTGTGACGACCCCGCAAAACGTGGCTTTGCTTGATGCGGTGAAGGGCATCGTGATGTTCCAGAAAACCTCGGTACCGATTTTGGGTGTCGTCGAAAACATGGCGTCGTTTCACTGTCCTGCCTGCGGCGCAGAATCCGACATCTTCGGTCATGGCGGTGCGCACAAGGTGTCGGGCAGATTTGAAGTTCCTATTCTCGGCCATGTTCCGTTGACGGGAGAGCTCCGGCAGGCAGGAGATGCCGGCGAACCTCTGACGGCAGTCAACGGGCATCCTGTGCGTATAAGTTTTGCTGAAATTGCCGAAAAGACCATAAAGAGGTTAATCGAACTCGAAAAAGGAGTTTGACGGCGCATGGGCACTATAAATCCACACAGACTGTTCTTGTGGATCATCCTTGCGGAGTCTTTGGCTGCGGCCGGAGAACCTGCAGCCCCTTCGTCGCCTCAGCTGTCTTCCCAAACCGTACAATCATCGGCCGCAATTTCGCCTGAGAGCCCCGCCGCCAACGCCGAACCCGCTTCTGCTGACCTGCAGAAGCGCGCAGACAACGGTGACGGCAAAGCAGCTTACATTTTGGGGATGCGTTATTATACGGGCGACCAAGTCACCCGAAATCGCATCATGGCCAAACATTACTTGACCCGTGCTGCTGAAAGCGGTGATCAACGCGCGATGAACATGCTCGGGCTGATGGCTGATCCGTTGTGGACGGATGAACCGAAGTCAGCCGACCCTGCAATGGCCGTTTTTTGGTACCGGCGTGCTGCAACGCTCGGATTCGAGAGTTCATTCAATAATTTGACCGAACTGAAAAAACGCGGGTACATCAAAACTGAATTGGACAATTCACCTTCCGCAATGCAGGTTCAGGCACCATCCTCAGCCGTTCGGATGCAGGTACCGCCGGTTGCGGGACCGGTTCAATCTCCCGCCGCAGCCGTGCAGGATCAACCTCCTCCTGCAGCCGTGCAGGATCAACCTCCTCCTGCGTCCGTGCAGGTTCAGTCGCCGCCTGCGGCCGTGCAGGTTCAGTCGCCGCCTGCGGCCGTGCAGGTTCAGTCGCCGCCTGCGGCCGTGCAGGTTCAGCCGCCGCCTGCGGCCGTGCAGACTCAAGTCCCCTCGCTGCCGGCAGCAGTGATGCAAACTCAATCAGGTGCCCGTCAGGATTTCGTGATGCCGACTCCCACATCGCTGTCCACGCCGGTCAGGAATGCACCCGTGATGGATGGCCGCGATGTTTTCAAGGCCCGCAGTTCCTCACTTGTCGAAATCATCGGTGACGGCAATTACGGTTCAGGCGTCATACTCGGGGTCCTCTGGAATCGTCCCGAAGATGCAATTCTGCGCACCGCAATACAGGATTTGCGCGTGAATTATCCTTTTATTTCGTCGTCCGGAACCGATCTGACTTCTCTTCCTTCGGGTGCGTTTCTAGTCATTGTCTCAAATGCGCACGTCATGGAAGGCACGCGTGTCATGGAAATTGGCTACGGAGTGGATCCGCGGGGCCGGACCCTGTTCAGGAAAAATCTGGCAGGCGTTTGTTTTCCTACGGACAGCAGCGTTGATTTGGCCATTTATTTTGTTCCCGTAGAAAATTCGGAATTGCAGATGAACGGCGTCATCAGCTCGGCGCCGCTGCCCAATGGGACGGCTATACCGGAAACAGGAAGCCGTATTTTTGCACTGGCAAATCCGGAGCGGATGGCGCGCAGTATCGCGCAAGGGTTGTTAAGCGGCCTGAGGCCGGATCTCATTCAGTTTGATGCGCCGATATCCAAGGGAAGCAGCGGCGGCGCGCTGTTTGACGAATACGGAAATCTGCTGGGCATTATTTTTGGATTCCTGAATGAGGCCGGCGCGCAGAATCTGAATTTTGCAATTCCCGTTGAACGCATCAGGCCGCTGATGCTCGGTGCGGGGGCTTTGTGCTACAGGTCGTCACAAACCGAAATTCCGGCAGACAAACCTCCGCAGGGAACTCGGCAGGACTGACTTTCGCAGCAGGCACGCATGCGCGCGAAGGAATCTGATTTTTCAATTCGCGACAGCGCGTTTTTCATTTCAGCAGAAATTGCGGCTCGCAGTTCAGGCCGTAAAAACAGACAAAAACTGATAAACGTGTGAACCGCCATTTGTCCTTTGCCGATTGACTGCGCCTGTGTTTCAGCGAGTGACTTTATCAGCAGGCTTCCGGTTGAAATCAGCGCTTTATACCAGAGTTGCAAGGTTTTTTCGGAAGCACCGCCATTGTAGAGCGCGTACATGACCTGCCCCAGTTGCCCCTCTGCGCATCTGTACAGAGCTCCGTCGGCGGACCTCAGCCAGCGGGCAAAGGCATCGCCGTCGGCAAGGGCCAGAATTCTGAGACTGTCGGCAGTCTTCAGGCCGTCTGCATGAAGACAGGGAACGGTGGCTTCCTCGGTCAGCAGATGTGCAGAGCTTGCTGACTTGAGCTCATCCCAACCCAAATGAATCAAATGTGTATTTTGAAGATGCCCGCTTTCGGCAAGCGCCCACAGGACAATCCGGCTGAACGGAGAATCTGCTGTCCAGTAGAGTTTTTGGCTGTGATTTGTCATTCTGAGCCCTGTGCATATCTCAAAGGCCGGAATTATCTTCCGAACGGCCTTTTGTATGGTAAGGCTCGCGGGGTGTCTACACAAAAGCGGGGAGGTTGGATTCACGATGTCATATGCAGGTCAGAACGAGCAATCCGCACAACGCAAAAAACGCAGGGTACCGGATATTCTCGCCCGAAAAGGGGCCGTGCCGGTTAAGGCATTGACCTGTTACGATGCGACTTTTGCGCGCCTGCTGGAAAAATCTGACATCGACGTTGTTCTTGTGGGAGACAGTCTTGGACATGTCATGCAGGGCGGTGATTCAACGATCACCGTCACCGCCGATGATGTTGCCTACCACACCCGCTGCGTTGCACGCGCACTGCGTACCCCGCTTCTTGTGGCCGACGTTCCGTTCGGGAGTGCGGGTTTGATTGACAACAGACTCTTTGAAGACGTCGAAAAGCTCATGCGGGCCGGCGCCGAAGCCGTAAAAATCGAGGGAGCGAGCGCTGAGATTTGTTCCCAAATTCGCCGTCTGACGACTCACGGAATTCCCGTCATGGGGCATATTGGTCTTGTTCCTCAAAGCGTTCACGCACTTGGCGGATACCGTGTACAGGGTAAATCCGACGAGGCGAGGGAGCGTCTTTTGGCTGAAGCGCAGCGGTTGGTTGAGGCCGGATGTTTTGCGATCGTGCTTGAATTGGTCGATGAGCAGACAGCCCGATATGTGACTTCGAATTGTCCTGTGCCTACCATCGGAATCGGTGCGGGAAATTCATGTGACGGACAGATTCTCGTTCTTCAGGATATGCTCGGCATGAATCTTGACTTCAAACCGAAGTTTCTCAAGCACTTCGCCGAGCTTGAAAATGTTATAACGAATGCGCTGTCTGCCTATTGCAGCGAAGTGGCCGAAAGGACATTTCCTGCCGGAAAGAACAATGAGCGACAATAAAAAACTGACTCTCGAAGAAATCAAAGCCCGTGTGCGTGTGGTGTGTATCTGCAAGGGCATCAAGATGTCGCGCATCTGCGATGCCGTTCAGAACGGCTGTTCGACGGTGGAAGAGGTCAACAAGGCAACGGGAAGCGGCAACGGCGGGTGCGGTGCAACCCGCTGCAGGCCGGTCATCGAGCAAATTCTCAAGAACGGCGGAAGACCCTTAACATCGACTCTGCATCCTAAGGATGATGATTCCGGTTCGGATGACTCTTTCTGACGTGCTGCCGGTGAGAGTCGTTGTCATGTGACGACGACGGGCGGGGTTTGGGCTCGCTTTCTTCTTTTTCGGAATCTTTTCGGACTCTGATTGAAATATCCAGCCTGTGTTCCCTGACGGCGCTGAAGATTCGCTCCACTGCCAGCGAGACCAGATTCTGTGCGAATTCGCGCGAGATTCCCTTCATTACCTCTTCGCGACTTTTCGAAATTATTTGCTGTGCGTCTTTGGGGAGAGTGTCGGTGACGTCTTTGAGAACGTCGATACTCGACGTCACTGTGCGTTTGAGAAGGTCGCCGCCAATTTTGGCGATGTCCTGCAAGTCCTCGCGCGAAAGCCAAGTTTGGTCAGGATTATTTTTGTGGTCTCTTGCCATGGTCTGTTCCTCGAAAGCTGTTTGCCGCATGTTCTCACGGGCATCGCGTTGGGTTCAAGTGGATTTATCCCGCACGCGGGAGCTTTCCGTCTTTGCTTTTGGCAGAAGAAGGTTTGCGTCCTCCCAGATCACTCAAAAGCTCCTGAAATTTGCCCGAGTCCGGCAAAAGCGCAAGCGCCTGCTGACAGGTTGTTTTTGCTTTGCCTGTCTGGCCGAGTTCGCGATAGGAGAGGGCCAGATGGTAAAGTGATTTTTCGTGGTTCGGATCTGCGAATATTGCGCGTTCGAAATACAGTGCCGCCTGACTGTAGTCTCGGGCAAGATAATTGATCATCCCCACATGGCACATGGTTTCGGGTGTCGGTTCCATGCGTGTCAGCGAAGCCCACACCATGCGTGCCGGCATTTCCTGTCCCATTTTTTTGAGCAGCCGGCCTTTGGTTGTCATGGTTTCAATTTGATCAGGTTCAGCAGCCAGACAAGCTTCAATGTCGGCAAAAGCCTCGTCGAGATTGTTCAGCTTTTCATGCATTTTGGCGCGGGCATGCAGGACATCGGCCTGATTGGGTTTGTGATTCAGAAAGTCGGTGAAAATTTGGATAGCTCTTTTGCCGTTTCCGACTTTCAGGCAAACATCAGAAATTCCTTTGAGAGCCATAACCGACCGCGGAACATTGCGGCGTGTTTTAAGGAAATAATGCAGAGATTTGTCGAAGTCGCCGCAATCCATTTGAAGCTGGGCCGTCTTGAGCAGCAGGACTTCGTCGTTGGGAAAATCAATCAGTGCAAGGCGCATCTGTTCAAGTCCGGAGCGGTAGTCGTGCAGGCTGAAATAGAGTTCCGCCAACTGCACCCGCCGTCCGACGCGTTTGCCGTTCAGGCTCAGTTCCCTCAGCAAAAACTCAATGGCCTCGTGTTTGAGTCCTTCCTGAATGAGAATATCGGCCATCAGAGCATAGGCCGGAAAGCACATGTCACTGATGCGAATCGCCTGTTCGAGTAGTTCTTTTGCTTTTTCTTTTTGACCCAACTTGGCCTCGGCATGTGCAAGACCGACAAGCACACGCGGAGTGTCCGGCTCCCTCGCAAGCAATTCAAGAAATGACTTGTGGGCTTCTTCTGTTTGGCCGCGGATAAGCTTGGCCTCGGCTGCCCTCAGAATTTTCAGTTGTTCGGGGGGATCTATATACCTGCCGAGGACCTGTTTGATTTTGAGCAGTAAATCCTGTGCCTCGAAAGGTTTGATCAGATAGTCGTTCACGCCCAATTCGATGGCATGAACGATGTCATCGCGTGATGCTTCACCGGTGACAAAAATGACCGGAATGTCGTTCGCAATCGGTCGGGAGCGGATGTAGTTGAGGACCTCAAGTCCGTTTCCTTTGTTCAGATACAGGTCAAGAATCACGAGGTCGATGGCATGATTTCGCAAATATTGAATTGCATCCTTGGGATTTTGCACTTCCTGAACGGAAAACAAATGTGTGGGTTCAAGAATTCTCTTGAAGGCTTTGCGCATCAGCGCCTGATCTTCGACAAGCAGAACAGGGAGCTTGGGACCGGTGTCCTGTGCCGGAGAAAAAATACCGGAGTTCTGCTGATTCAGGAGTTTGTCCACGCCGGCACTGATCTTTTGAGCATCAGCCGACTTGTCGCGCGGCAGAACCCGTGCCGGCTTTTTGGAATCCTGACCCATCCCTGTCTCTCCTCTGAGTGTCAAAGTCTTTTCGGAGACATCACTCCTTTTCAGGGGGTATCGGACGGTTCCGTGTAAAAATGAGAACTAAGGGGGAGCCGTGGCAGGTCAGGTGAAAATACTCAAAGAGGGAGAGGTGCTGTTTCGGGCCGGACAGGCCGCGGATTCGATGTATATCGTCCGGCGGGGATCGCTGAAAGTTTATTTTCTCAAAGGAAACGAGGAAGTTCAGCTGGCTCTTTTGACCGACGGGGCGATTGTCGGAGAAATGGCATTTTTTGATCAAAAGCCGCGGAGCGCTTACGTCAAAGCCTTGGCACAGTCTGAAATTACAGAAATTACCCGCAATGATTTCGACAAGCTGCTGACGCAAATTCCAAAATGGCTGGTCACGATGCTGCAGAGTTTGAGCGGTCGGCTGCGGACGACCAACGAAAAGCTTGCAGCTCTCGAAAAGGCTGAACGCAGCGGGTTTGCCGCTGCCAACGATTTTCCTCTTGTTCCTCTCGTGCGTTCCTTAAAGATTTTTCAGCTGCTCATCGGTCAGATAGGACAAAAAGAGGGCAGCACAGTCGTGCTTGATCATCAGTCGGCACTGGAATGGTGGATGAGTCTCACCGGTTGGCCCCGTGATTATTTTGTCAGGTTCACCGATATTCTCGATCAGCAGGGGCTGATGACAAAAAAGACCGAAGACGGCAAACCGCAGCGGCTCATCGTTGCTGCACGCGCGCGCTTTCAGGTGTTTACCGATTTTGTAATCGCAATTCAGTCCAAAGCTTCCCTTAAAACAATGGGAGAGTTCGGACCTGCGTGGATAAATTTGTTTGAAGCTGCTCTCGCCGAGGCAACCTCTTCCGGCTACGAAGCATATAATGTTCCGATATGCGGTATACCTCAGACGTATCCGAACATTCCCTCGGACATGAAGCTGCGCATGCACATTGCAGAGCAACTCGCAAATTGGCTGCAAATCAAGGCGACCAAGTCGAACGTCGAAATTCTCCTGCGGCTGTCGCCCAAAGACCACAAGAACACAGCATTGCTTCTCAAAATTCTGCACGTCTTTGTTGAGGCAAAACTCGACCGCATCGCGTGAGTCCTGCATTCCCTGACAATCACCAGAACTGGTCGAATTTGATTTGCATAAACACTTGCCACAGCGGCTTGTCGATTGCCCGTCCGTAGAGAATGGATGGATTCAGCTGATAGCCTTTGACGTCGATTTTAAGGCGCATGGAGCCGGTGACAGTGGTGATGCTGTTGGTGCTTTTGAGATTAAAGTCATTGGATGTACCGCCGCGGCTCAGGACCAGTTCGCCGTCGAGTTTTTCCAGATAGGCAATCGCAAGCCGTGTATCGAGGCTTTTGACCAGCGGAAATGAATAACTCAGGCTGTTGCGGTACTGCGCGCGGCCCGTCAGGTTGTAATTGAGCAGTCCGTTGCCGGCAAAAGAAGTGCTGATGTCCTGCAGTCCGTCGTTGGCACCGATAATATAAGTTTTGAACGGGCGGAAAAATTCCTGAGCATTCAGCGGTGCGCCGCCTCCGGTGGAGGAGTAATTGTTGCGCACTGTCAGCGCATGATCGCGGTAGGCAGCACTGTTGGTGAGTTCGACTGAATAATTTTGAAATGCAACAGGACTGACCTCAGCCCCGTTGCCGGCCTTGGCTGTCCCGAGGCTGTGGGTGGTATCCGCACTTAATCTTACTGTTCCTCCCAACCCGACAGGGCGTTTTGAAAGGTCGGAGACGGGCTTGTCAAAAAGCACTTTGTTCCAGAGATCAAACGAAGCTGCAGTCCCGATACTTCCCAGAAGGGCATCCTGCGCGCCGACAAGCGGTGAACCAATTTCTGTTCCCCGCGACGACGGACTGACTTTGAAGACCCGTGCATGGACATCCGACAATCCGTCGAGCACCGATAGTTTGCGGTTGAATTGCACATCGGTGCCGTACTCGCGCAGGTAGAGCTGGCAAAGATAGGTTTTCGGGTCTCCACGGAACCGGCAATTGGTAAGACCGTTGTATCTTGGCCGCATGTAAATATTTCCCTTCCAGCCGTCGAACAACCGGTTGCCGACCACATTCAGTTCCAAAGCGAGTCTGTCTGCAGCATCAATTTCGGATTCTGCATAATAAGTTCCAAAAATCTGGGCGTAGAATCGTTCCATTTCATCGACGAGAGGTCGGGAGAAAAATCCGAACGTCCAAGTGCCGGCCAAAAAAGGCGGCAGGAAATTCGGATAAGTCATCCAGTGACGGTAGCGGTATGGGGCGGGAATAGAGGCGGTGCTGCTCATCTCAGTTTTGGGCGGCGGGGTCGGAGATGCAGTCGCCGGAGCGGCATCAGCGGGATTTGCCGGAGTCGTATTGGCAGCAGGTGTATTTGCGGGAGTTGACTCTGCCGGAGCCGCAGATTTTGTCTCTGGTTTAACCTGAGCAAAAGACCTGCGGATCTCTGCCGCATAGCGGGCAAAAGGCGGTTCGTAGGGAATGTGCTGCGGAGGATTTTGCCATTTGGATTCTTTGGGCCTCTTTGCGATCCATCCTTCGTGACTTTTCTTCAATGCATCGAGCGGAACCCGCCACAGCTCGATATTGCCGCCGGTATAAGCCCGCATGAAAAGAGTTTCTTTTTGATCCGAAGGCTCGATGCCGGAAATCCAGTCGGGCAGACCGCCGATGAGCTCAGCTTTTCCTTTGGACCAGCGGACTATTGCCTGCAGGTCGTTCCAGCCGGTCAAAAGGACAAACGTGTCGGGAGAGAGCATGACGGCATCGCGGATATAAAATTTTCCTTCGGGAATGATGACCTGCGAAGGCTGACCGTGACACAGACGGACGAGAGAAGTTTTTTCATCGTCGGAATTAACAATTGCGTGCGCACAAAGAGTAGATTCGCTTTCGGGATACGCATGATGCGGTCTGACCAGCGCGACCGTATCGGGAGCCTGCCATTGTCCGACCAGCGTATGCTGCCGGAGGCTGGTGTTCAGCATGTAAAGTTTGGTTTCGGTGTTGAGTGTCGTCAGGGCAGCCGCGGTTCGCGGAGCAGTTGAAACCACTCTGCGGACAATCGGAGGCTGAGAATCCTCGCCGATCGGAAAATCAATCCGGCCCTGAATATTGGAGTCTTTCAGGCTGTCAAAAGTTCCTTTGAAATTATAATAAGAAACACGGTGTCCCTGTGTTCTGTTGTCAGCCTTGGTTGTTGATGTTGTCCAGAATCCGCCGTTTTTCCATTCTTTCGGATGCAGGACAATTCTGTCGTTAGGCTCTATGACCAGCGGATTCAGCTGGCTTGTAAGAAGAGTGCTCTTGGACTCGTCCGAAAATTTATAAACTTCGAGTCCACCCCTTCGGCTCTTGGTTGCAAAATCAGGAGCAACGACGGTTTTGCCCGAGGCGGCGAAACTTCCTCCGACGCTGCCGAAAACGATGTTTGCGCCTTTGATATCTTTCAGGCGCGGCATCCCTTCCATGTCGTCAAGAACGGATTTGCTCAAATCCTTCTTAAAAGATTCGTACAAATCCCCCGGCCACTGGCCTGTCAGCTGTCGGATAAGAAAGTACGCGCCCGTAAAAAAAGGAGGAATAAGTTGTGACGTTGTCAGACTTCTGTGCAATTCGCGCAGACTGCGGCTCGGAGTCTTTTCCAGAAAATATTTGAAGAACCGTCCCGACAGCGCATAGCCGCGGACACTCGTGTCTCCCGAAGCTTTGTAAAGAGCATGCAGTCTGTCCCAACTCAAAAAGGTATCGTTGAGAACCATCGCCCGCAGATAACCGCTGGTTTCAAGACGGCCGAGTGACTCGGTGAGATATTCGGGCAGACCTTCCGTCCACCACGAGGGGAGCATGGCGAGCATGAATGTGCGTCCTGCAGGCCCGACGTTCAAATCCATGTGTTCGTACATCATCCGGTGGGACAGTTCATGCTGGAAGAGCGCGGACGGCGGAGTTTCCGTTGACTGGATTTCGAGCGACTGTGAGATCAGGTTTGCAAACGATGCTCCGTCAGAGCGTGAACTTACGATGATCGGAATTTTATCAAAATTTGATACGCGGACGTCACTCGGCTTGAGTTCAGGCGGCACAGGTTGCGTTTTGAGGCGTGCACCGAGGAGCAATGCAAGGTCCGGATAGGCACGTTCGGCGGATTTGAGCGCGTGACTTGCCAGAGTTTTTTGGGTGGAGTCAAAATACACAATGAATCGTTCATTTTCTAATCTGCCCCAGCTGACGTCGGCCTGTGTTCCGGTCGGCTGGAGCAAAATGCTGGCCGGCACGGCGTTGGCAGAATGAGGCAACGCAAATCCCAAGATTGCGGCAGTTGCCATTG
>RFOM01000053.1 GCA_009926615.1 Pseudomonadota bacterium | reverse complement strand
GACATTGGTTTCACTTTTCCGCCTTTCAATTTTCTGGGTTGGAGCCGAGGATGGATTCAGGAAGATATGGAGAACAACGTTTCGCTGTTTAAAAAGTCACGATTTATTAAACGTTCCGTGCACGAGCTGGTTCACAACTCAGTGCAGCTTTCGCGGCAGCTTAAGCAGCTCGACACAACGAATCTCCGTACTCCCAAGCCTGGCATCCGCGACTCGCGCGGAGGGTACGAAGACTAAAAAAGAGTTGCTTTTCTTGCAGAAAATGATGCCGCCAGACTCGGCCTTCTGCGTGCCTGCGTGCCTGCGTGCAGACCTGTTTGGCTGAAGAGGTGGTTGCGATGTATTGGCAAGACGCGTTGACGTCGTTACCGAACGACAGCAGCGCAAGATGAGAAAGGCATACGGCCTGAGCATCTGCACTGGAATGAGTAAAGGCGCGAAGTTGATGAAGACTGGCCGGAGATTTTTGGTCAATCCTTCAATCGGGAATTACCCGAATAAGACTGTTTTGACATTGACAATGCTTAACAGGGATCGGTGATCGTTCGAAAAATTTACGACTTCAATTTTTTTTCTAATTTTTTAGCCGGTCACACCGATACGACGCGGGGAGGTGTCGGATGAAGTTTTCGCGTTTCGTGTCAGGCGCATTATTTGTGCTTGCAGTTGCTTCTGCCTGCAACAACAGTGATTTTAATACCGGCCCGAAATCGGTGAAAGACGGAACGCTCAAAAAATCCGGAGACGGAACATCCGGCGGCAACGGTTCCGGAAGCGGCGCAGACGGAAGCGGTGCTGACGGTAGCGGCGCAGACGGCCAAATTCCCAAGAAGCCGTCCGTTGCGGGCGCCAAAGTTGACCTCTTTCCCTACGGCACCAAAGCCACTCAGAATGATGTTCTTTTTATATTCGACAATTCAGTCTCAATGAATCCTCATTTGGCCAACGTCAAGGAAGGTTTCAGCAAGCTCGGCGCAGCGTCGTGGTCAGGTGATGTCCGCATGGCGGTGATGACCACAATGCCGGCTGATCCTGCAAATCTGAGTAAAGTTCACGAAGGAATCAGACAAGCAGTCAAGGACGGGACCAACAATGGAAAACCTTATGTCGGGATTGAACTTGAGCCCGGATTTATGTCGTTTGTTTCGGCTGAAGGTTTTCAAAAATACAAACAGGCGGGTGCGACGTTCGTCAGCAGTTATCCCGAGCCTTTGTGCTCGGGCGAATGGTTCAAACCTGATGCCGTCAATTCAAAAAATCAGCGCTGTCTGACAGCAGCTCTTCAGAATCCGTTCTACGCGGTGGGTTGTGAAGCAGGAATCACCGCGTTGAGTCAGATTTTGGACAAGCGCGGGAAGATTTTCAGAGCCGGTGCATTCGCTCAGATTGTTTTTGTTTCGGATGCGCAGGACCCCGGCTGCGGAAATAAAGACTTACAAAGAATCAGGCCCGCAGCTGACGTCATCAGAAAAAAGGTTCTCGACAAAAACAAACTGGCCGGTCTAAAGTTTCACGGTGCAGTTCCGGTTCCCGGCGGCGGTGAAACGAAGGAAACCAATGGAAACGGATTTTTCGGATTCCCGTACAACGAGCTGGTGAATGCCGACAAAGGCGTTCTTATCGACATTACCAAAGGACAGGATTATTCAGCATTCGCAAGCAATATAGCAAAATCGTCCGTGCAGGAGCCTGTATTCCGGCTCCAATCTAAGGCATCAAAAATAAATTTTGTGAAGGTCAACGGCAGCGCGTATCCGTCGGACAAAATAAAACTCAGTCCGGACGGACTGAGCGTGCGGCTCGAAGGGCTTGACCCGAATGCCGATTCGAAAATCATCGTTGATTTTATGCCCGCATCATGAGCTTTGTCCAAACCGTCTGAGTTTTGTTTTGTGCATTTCTGACAAGCACAAAAACACTTGGAACGACCACCAGTGTCAGCAGTGTTGAACTGATCAGACCGCCAATCACGCACACTGCCATCGGTGCCCGCGCCTCGCCGCCGTCGCCGTGGCCGATTGCGATGGGCAACATTCCGAAAATCATCGCGGCAGTTGTCATCAGAATAGGGCGCAGACGCACAGGTCCGGCTTCGAGCAGTGCGTCAAAGATATTCAATCCCTCGCGCATCTTTGCAAGAGCAAAGTCGATCAGCAGGATCGCATTTTTGGTGACTAGTCCCATCAGCATAATGAGACCGATCATTGCATAAATGCTCATTGATTTTTGGGTGATCAAAAGTCCTGCGAATGCACCCGAGAAGGCCAGCGGCACCGACATCATGATGACAAAAGGTGTCAGGTAGCTTTCAAACTGGGCACACAAAACGATGAAGACAAGAATGATCGCAAGAGCCAGTGCACCGAGCATCGCACTCACGGCATCCTTGAGAAGCTTCGCCTGTCCTTCCAGATTGTAGCTCATCCCTTGCGGAAGGGTGGATTTGACGTGCGACTCCAGCGCGCGGATGGCACTGCCCAAATCTTTTCCCTGAAAATTTGCAAGCACCACAATTTGTCTTTGCCCGCCAAGTCTTTCGACTTTCGAAAGTGAAGGCTTTTGCTCGATGCGCGCGATGTTGGCGAGTGCGATGGGGATACCTGCAGCGTTGGGAAGGGTCAGGCCGGCCAAATCGGCAACCTGTCGGGAGTCGACATCGGCAACCTTTGCGCGCACATCGTAGCGTTCGCCTTTGTCTTCAATTTCGCCGACCTTGATGCCTTCAAAAAGCGTGCGAAGCGCAAAACCCACCTGCTGAGTGCTCATGCCGACATCTGCAGCTCTGACCGGATCGGTCACCACCTTGATTTCCTGAACCATCGGCGGTTCGGAAGTCTGCACATCGACGGCACCGGCGATGTTTGATTTGACCCAGTCACTCAGCCGGTTTGCGTATGCCGTTAATTGTTCGCTGTCGTTACCTTGCAGAATCAGCTGAATGGGCTGTTGCCGGCCTCCGCCGCTTCCTGACTGCTCGGAAACTTCGAGTTTTTCGGAAGGGTCGGTAAATCGGGTTTTGAGGTCCGTACGCAGCCGCCTGACCATTTCTTCCTGACTGAATGAACGGCCGGATTTGGGAATCAGGCGAATATCCAGACGCGCAGCATTTGGTTTACGTTCTGCATTCGCACCGATTGTCACAAGTACATCATCAACTCCGGGGTAGTTGCGCAGATACTGGTCCAGAACGGCAGCCCTGTCTTTCATTTTTGAAAGCGGAGTGCCTTCGGGCAGTTCGTAATTGACCTGAAACTGACTGCGATCTTCCTTTGGGAAAAAGCTGACCGGCACAAAGCGGAGAAGGACGATACTCACTACCAGCACACCTGCTCCTGCAAGCACCGTTTTGCCGGAGTTTTTTAAGGTTTTTCTCAAAATTGTCCGGTACGCTTCTTCGGTTTTTTTAAAGGCCCTTTCAAACGGTTCAAAGATTTTCGGCACAGGGCCGTGCTGAGCTTTGAGCAGACGCGAACTCATCATCGGGGTCAAAGTGAAGGCAACAAACAACGATACCAGAACCGAAAATGCAACGGTCATACCGAACTGGTAGAAGAATCTGCCGAGGATACCTTCCATGAACGCAACCGGAACGAACACCGCGACAATCGAGAGGGTAATGGCGATTGCGGCCAAACCGATTTCAGCGGTTCCGCTTTTGGCTGCTTCGAGCGGAGTTTCACCGGTTTCCAGCCTGCGGTAAATGTTCTCGATCACCACGATTGCATCGTCGACGAGAATACCGATGGAAAGCGTCAGACCCAAAGTTGTCATCAGGTTGAGGGTAAATCCCATCGTCTGGACAAACCAGAAGGTGGCAATGACGGAGGTGGGAATCGCGCATGCACTGATGATCGTCGCGCGCCAGTCGTGCAAAAAGACCAAAACAATGACGACCGCCAGCAATGCACCGAGAAACAGGTCGAATTTAACGGAGTCGATTGAGCCTTTGATGTATTTGGAATTGTCCTGAAAGACTTCAAACTTCACACCCTCGGGCAGGGTTTTCTGCAGTTCCCTGATTTTTTCTTTGGCTGTTTCGGCAATCGCAACCGTGTTTCCGCCCGATTGTTTATAGAGGACCATCACTATCGTCGACTGACCGTTTGCCGTCGCATAACCGGTTTCTTCGGCGAGCGTGTCCTGAACTTCGCCAATGTCCTTGACGCGGATCTTCTGGCCTGTGCGCAGCGGAATCGGAATCTCACCGACTTGTTCTGCCGTGCCGAGAGTTCCCTCGGTGCGGATGCGCAGCAGGCGTTCTTCGTTTTCGATTTTTCCGCTCGGGACATCGGTGTTTTGTGATTGAACGGCCTGAACAACCTGAGCCGGCGACAGTCCGAAGGACTGCAACCGTGCACGGGACATCAGAATATGAATTTCACGTTCACGTTGGCCTGCGAGATCCACCCTGCCGACACCGTTGACGGTTTCGAGGGCGGGTTTGACCTTGTCTTTGGCCAACTTTGAGAGTTGAGCGTACGGCAATTCGGATGCCGACAACGTCATGGTGATGATGGGTGCGCCGCCGATGTCAAACTTGGCAACCACAGGTGCAAGTGCTTCGACCGGAAGCTGAGAGGCGAGGGCGGACATTTTGTCGCGCACATCCTGAGCGGCCTTGTCACCGTTGCGTTCGAGCTTGAAGCGAAGAACCACCTGCCCGAAATTCGGGAACGCAGTGGCGTTGAGCGCCTCAAGGCCTTCAATGCCGTTGAGTCCTTTTTCCAGCGGCTGCAGAATTTTTTGTTCAACAGTTTTCGGGTCTGCACCCGGATACGTGACCTGAACGGTCACAACCGGAAAATCGATGTTGGGGAACTGATCGATTCCGAGTTTACCGTAGGAAAATAATCCGAAAACTATCAGGATGACATTGAGCATTGTCGCAAAGACGGGGCGTTTTACGGAGACGTCTGCAAGCAGCATATACAGGTGTCCTTAAAGCTGTGCTTCAACAAACTGGCCGGGAATAATGTCGTCGGACAAGGCGTCGCCGACACGGCCAATCACCTCGAATGTTCTTGAATTTTCCTGAATGACCGGCACGATGCGCAAAATTTTTGCCTGTGCACTGCGGCCCAGACTGGGTATCGACAAGCTGACCACATGCCCCGGTTTTACTTTGCGGATCAGTGTTTCGGGGACCCGCAGCGAAACCTCAAGTTCTTTCATTGATGCGAGCTCAAAAACCGCAGCCCCTACACCGACATATTCGCCTTCAACCTTCAGACGCCGCGCGACAACGCCGTCAAAGGCTGCGGCCAGTTTGGTGTCATTGAGATTTTTTTCTGCCTGCTGAAGGTTGATTTGTGCCTGTGCACGCCCGATGCGGGCTGCGGCCAGTGCGTTGCTGATTCGCTCAAGATTCGTCTGGGTTGTTGCGCCCTCTTTTTTGAGCTGTTCTTCACGCTGCATATCTTTGTTTGCCTGCTCGAATGTGACCGAGGCCTGTTCAAGCTGATTCCGCGCCAAATTGAACCGCAGGCGCGCATCTGTATCATCAAGCAGAGCGAGTATTTGCCCCTTGCGGACTTTTTCGCCGACCTGAACAATTGTTTTTGAAATGTGGCCGGCAGTCTTGAAGCTGGCCTGTCCCTGTTTGCCTGAATTGACCTGACCCGACACTCTTGTCAGCGTTTCGGCTGCGGGCTCCGTCGCCGCTTTGCGCTCGGCAGGAATTACATTTTTGGTTGCCGGCTGGGGCTGAGCTGCAGGCGGCACAGCACTTGGAGCAGAGGTCGGTGCAGGCGGGGATGCATCGGCGCGGCTTGCAGAAATATCGGTTGTCACTTCGGGTGCCGACGGCGGCAGGTCGACCTTTTTTCCGGTGCATGCGGCTGCAAGAATGATGCAGGCGAAAAGCAGTCCCGAGAGATGGATTGGGTTCCGGAGAATCATACTGCTTACCTTCCAGAGTTTGAGTTGTGAACATTCGGATATAAAATTCAGATTGACGGCTGTTCGCCCATGTTTCTTTGAAGCCTGAACCACGCCAGATCAACATCCGACCTTGCCGAAACAAGTCCTGCCCGTGCGCGGGCCTGATCGCGTTCCGATGTGATCAGATCGGTGGAAGATGCCTGACCGTTGGCAAAGCGCGCCTGAGTCAGTTTGTAGACTTCCTGCGCGAGCTTTACGCTCGACAGCGATGTCTTCAGCGCATCTTCGGCCGCCTTGTAGTCAAGCCAAGATTTTATCACCTCGGTTCTCAGCAGCGACAATGCCTGCTCGGCATTAATTTCTGCTTTGGTTCTTTGTGCCACAGTCTCGGTAATTTTGCTCCAGCGTGAGCCCCAGTCCCAAATCTGCCATTTGAGCTGCAAACCGACCGCAAGCTTATTTCGGACATCGTCTTTGGCAGCGAGCAGTGCTCCGGCGGAGCCGTCTGCATTTCGGCTGCGAATGTCCTGCGCTTCAAAATCACGTTCGTATCTGGCGAAGGCATTCACCGACGGCGAATAATCCAGCCTTGCTGCCCAAGCGGTGAGTTCGGCGATTTTGAGTTGCACGCGTGCAGCTTTCAGCTCGGGCCGCCGTTCGACGGCTCTTTTTACAACCTCGTCGAGTTGCGGAGCTGCCGGTTTTTTTTCCTCGACAACGGATGACAAAGGAACTTCGAGATCATTTTCGGTGACACTGAGTCCCAGTGAATCGTTCAGTGCAATGAATGCCAGCTGCTTGGCGACGTTGGCCTGAGTCACTTGCGAGCTTGCATCGGCAACACTGAGTTCAAAGCGCAGGGTGTCGGCAAGACTCAGTTTGCCCGCACGAAAAAGCGCATCGGCGTCGCTTTTTTGCTTTTCGGCGAGAAGCAGACTTGCCTGAGCGAGTGCATGGAACTGATGTGAGCGGACTGCGTTGAGGAATGCCTGAGCTCCGAGAAGTGCACCGTCGCGCTGTGCCTGTCCGGCGGATTCTTGGGCTGCATCCGACATCAGAGAAGTTGCGCGGGCCTGCAAGGTCAAAGGCAGGAGACCAAAAATCGGCTGCGAAACCTGAACGGCTGCTGTTGTGACTTCGGCCGGAAACTGCGGCGCAAAGATCTTTCCGGTGGCTTTGTTGACCTGCTTGTCAAAGCGTATGTGCTGCGCATCGGCATCGATACGCGGAAAAAGTCCTGCCAGTGCCTGAGAGGCGCGGGCTTGAGCTTCGACTGCCTGTTCGCGGGCGATTCTGACTTGGAACGGCTTTTCGCTGCCCAGCTGCATGGCCTGCTGAAGTGTCAGTTTTCCTGCCTGAGGATTCTCTCCTGCGGAGGCGCCCGCAGACGCGCAGCAGAACATCGGGATCAGGCGAAGCACTTTTTTTAGGAGCGGCTTCGTTTTGCCTTCAGAAGATTTCGTGAGGAGGATCATCGTTCAGACCTCGGGAAGCAGACGGGCAAAAGAGTTGGCGCACGAAAAACAGAGGACAGTTTCAGAAAATTTGAATCTTTTGCGAACCGTCAATTGTTTTCGCAGGATGCGGGAAGTTATCGGATGCATATTTTTTTGTCAAAATCAGCGGTTAATTTCGGGCCTGACATTGTATGATCACTATCAAGTCCATGTGTGTCCGGTGCGGCAGTCTTCGGTGACACAAAGACGCTGCATTCACGGAGCGAATCATGAAAAGCAGTAAACTGATTATTCTGCGTATGGCCCTGCCGGCTGCGGTTGGCCTTTCAACTATTATTCCGCTGTCTGCATCTGCCGCTGTGCTGTGGATACAACAGGCGCAACGATTGCAGGAAGTCAGTGCCACGCTGCTGGATACGGCTCCGGTTGCGCATCCTCTTGTTCCCGCGCTGAGCGCCGGTCTGCGCAGCAGCGTCAGCTTTTTGCCCGAGGCAAATCCGCGTGTAGGTTCGAAAATGGAGTCTCTTCCGTCTTCGCCTGTGCAGACAATTCCGGCAGTTTTTGTATCCGCCGGTCTGAAGCTCGGTTCGGCCGAGGCTTTGTCCGTGGAAAGCTGGGTGGGATATTTGCCTGCAGGAGTCGAAAAAGTTCTTGGTATCAAAGCGTCTCTGATGCAGTTGCAGGCGGGTGCCCGCGCTGAAATATCTTCGCTCCGTGCCGGTTCTGCGCGGTTGGTTGCCGGTGCAGGCATCGCAAGAACAAAATCTGCGGTCGAAGGTGCAATCAGCAGCGATCATGGCGATGATTCTTTCACGGCCGATTCCACTCTGACGTTTGTCAGCGCCGGAGTTCAGCATCCGCGCAGCGGTGTTTGGGGAGGGGTGATGATTGGCCGGAAAAAAACCTCAAGCCGGCTGTCGATTTCCGAAGACCGGACGGATCTTGAAATTGAAGATACACTGAAGAATGCCCGACAGCCCGTGTGGAGTCAGGTCAGTTTGGGATTCAGCCTGACGCAGAGCCTCTCGGTTGCTTTGTCTGAACTTTTTGTGCCCGACAGGATTGAAATGCCACGTCTGACGTTCAGCTGGAATCTGCTCAGCCCGTCAGTCTCTCCACGTGAATGACACCGTCGAGAGCTTCCAGTTTTTCATGGATATCCCTGAGCTGAGAAATGCTGCTGACATGCACACGGATTGTAATAATGCCGCGTTTGTCGGGAGTCGTCTGGACGTCTGCACCCGTGATGTTGATTTGCGTCGATGAGATGAGCTTGGTGATGTTTGCCAGCATGCCCTGTTTGTCGTGAGTGGTAATTTTAAGACGCACGTTGTGTTCGGCATTGCCCGACTGATTCCATTTGCACTCGACCTGCCGCGCCGGATCGTTGGAGAGTGCCCACGGGCAACTTGCAGAGTGAACCGTCACCCCGCGTCCGCGCGAGACAAATCCGGTGATCGGCTGACCCGGGAGAGGCTCACAGCATTTCGCAAGGCGCACGACGAGATCCTGCATGCCCTGTACGATAACTGTATCTTCTGCTTTTCTGCCGGTCCGGTTTTTCAGACGGCGCGAAGGCTGGGCACCGGTGTCGACGGTTTCGGGATTGACGAGGTTCAGGAAATTTTCGAGCTGTTGCTGCTGCTGTTGCTGGGACTGCTGAATTTCCGGAACCAGCGCTGCCGGAAGCTGCGAAATAATTTTTGCAACCGACTGCTCGGCATCAATTTTTCCGTATCCGATTTGCAGAACATAGTCGTCAAGACTTCCCACGGGCAGCACGCGGTTCAAATCCGAAAAGACTCCCGTCTTCATAGCGCGTTCATAGGTGAGGCTGTGTTTTTCGAGGACGGTTTCGAGCATTTCAAGTCCGGCGCGTTTGGCTTCTTCACGTTCCTCGCTGCGCAAAAATGCTCTGATTTTGTTTTTGGCTTTGCTCGTTGTGCAATATGAAAGCCAGTCTTTGGTTGCCCTGATTTTGTTGCCCGAAAGAATTTCGACGACATCGCCGCTGCGCAGCGGAGTCCGCAGCGGGCTCATCCGTCCGTTGACCTTCGCGCCGGTCGTGCGCAGACCAAGGTCGGAGTGGACGTTGAAGGCGAAGTCCAGACAGGTTGAATTGCGCCGGAGTTCAAACACGTCGCCTTTGGGCGAAAAGACGTAAACTTCATCGTCAAAAAGGTCGACCTTGACCGCTTCAAGGAATTCATTCGGATCGGAGAGTTCTTTTTGGTGCCTGACGATTTGTTTGAGCCAGTTGAATTTCTCAAGATCCGACTGACTCATCGGTTCGTCGCCCGAACGGTTTTGTTCGCGCGCGCTGCGTTTTTCTTTGTAGGCCCAGTGCGCTGCGATTCCGTTTTCGGCAATGAAATGCATTTCGGATGTCCGTATCTGAACTTCCAGCAATTCGCCGCGGGCAGCAACAATTGTTGTGTGCAGGCTCTGATAAAGGTTTGCCTTGGGCATTGCAATATAGTCTTTGAAGCGTCCGGGAACCGGTTTGTACATGCTGTGAACAATACCGAGAGTCTCGTAGCATTCGCTGACGTTGCTGACGATCACCCGCAGAGCAAAGAGATCGTAAATGTCCTCGAATTCCATCTGCTTTTCGGACATTTTTTTATAGATGGAATAAAAGTGCTTCGCCCGTCCTTCAACCTTTGCCTTGATGTTGTGGTCCTGAAGCGACTGCGCCAGATGTTCGCGGGCGGCGTTGATCACTCTTTCACGTTCGTCCCGCTTCTGTGCAACGCGGGCCACCAGATTTGAATAAACCGAGGGCTTGAGTTCTTTCAGGCACAGGTCTTCCAGCTCTGCTTTGATTTTGTAAATACCGAGACGGCTTGCCAGCTGTGCGTAAATCTCACTCGTCTCTTCGGCAATGCGCTGTCTTTTGTCGAGCGGAAGCGCCTTCAGTGTTCTCATGTTATGCAGGCGGTCGGCGAGCTTGACGACAATGACACGAATATCGCGCGACATTGCGACAATCATCTTGCGGAAATTTTCTGCCAGTTTCTCCTGCGACGATCTGAATTCGACCTTGGCAAGTTTGGTCAGGCCGTCGACGATGGATGCAACGTTGTTGCCGAATTGTTTTTCCACTTCTTCGACACTGACGTGCGTGTCTTCAACAACATCGTGCAGTATGGCGGCCACCAGCGACGTTTCGTCCATCCGGTATTCGGCAAGGATTTCGGCAACTGCAATCGGGTGAACGATGTAGGGTTCACCGCTCTTGCGGAGTTGGCCCGAGTGCAGCGAGTGCGCAAACACGTAAGCCTTTCTGAGGCGTTCGATTGAGCTTTTGTCCAGATAGGCGGAGGTATGTCCGGCAAGTCTGGAAAATGCATCTTCGGCCAGATCAGCATCGGGTGCCGCAAGATGCGTCGGGGTGTCTGGTGTCTTCGGATGTTCGTTCACTGCGGAAGTCTCCTCAGCCGGATGTTCTACTCCGTGACGAAAAGCTGGTAAATTACCCACTGTATTACTTTAACGCATCTGAGTTTCCGGTTGTGGGTGGTTTTCATGGAATTGACTAATCTCATCTGGCATTTGGGCGCGGCGATTGCAGCTCTGTGGGCAGCCTTTGCCTACCGGAGTCTGAACGTCCGCTACGCGGAATTAAGGGAATCGGTTCTTCCCGCAGTGCTTCCGGTACACAAAAACCGGCAGGGCGAAGCTTCTGAAGGAGCGTTGTCGGCCCGCGGACGTTCGTCCCGAATCAGGGCGGTGCGCTGGTTGGTGGCCGAGTTTGGCCGCACGCACGGCATCAGCTGCAGTCTGGACGCTCCGCACAATTTTGGTTCTCTGGAACAGAGCCGCTGGATGGCCGCATTCTCACAACTCTTTGAATGTTCACAGGGAACAGCCAAACTTCCGCCCGCACCCTGCTGGCAAAATGAAAACGGCGAGCGGATGAGCCCTCAGGCATTTGCAGATGCTTTGAATCAATTTAAACTGCAGGGACAAAAATTGGTGTTGTTCTGGAGTGAGTCGGCTTTTGATGGCCAAGGAGGCTGGCAGTGGCGCGTGTCCGTATAAACAGTCGGAGAGTTTTTGGTTTTTTTGCGGCTGCAATGGCAGTCGCCGGAACGGTTTTGACGGTTGCTGACGCACAGTCTGCGCAAAAATCTGCGGTGGAGGTGTGCGCATCGGGCCGCGGTACTCTTACCTCCGATGAGCTGCAGTCTGTTCTCGCCGAGCAGTCGCTTGCCGATACCGCGCTCAGGCAGCAGCTTGTAAAACTCATGCAAAATCCGGACAACCGCTGCAGAAAGTCGATTGAAAAGTGGCTGGTTGAAATTCGCGACAGGCCTGCCGCATTCCGGACAAACACCGGTCGCATGGCGGCGGTGACTTTGGGAGTTTTGCTCGATTTGCAGGTTGCGCGGCAGTTTGTCGAATCCGAGGCAACCTCCGGAGGAGGGCTGGAATGGCTGGCAACTTTGCGGCAGTGGGACGAAAAGGCTTATCATTCACTGCTCAGCCAATGGGTCTTGCGCGGCGCTGCGGCGATCAGGCGTGAGCGCGGTCTGTCCAGACTCACCGTTGAACTCTACGGTAAAAATCCGATCGGTGATGTGACTGCGAGAACTGCGGCAAGCGAATTTCCGCCGGTCGTTTTTGATCTGTTCCTCAAGTCGTTCGCCGAAAGAAAGCCGTCCAAAGACGAACTGTCCGCATTGAACGTGATTTTCATCAATTTCAATTCCGGTGCGCGAAAACTGTATTCGGATTCGTTCGCAAAGGTCCTGCGCAGAAATGCAGTGGACTGGATGACTGAGTTTCGCCTTGAATCGGCTTGGACGCAGTTTCAGCTGATTGAACTCATGGGGCAGACCGGCGGCGCAGAGATGGTCCGCGAACTGATGTGGCTGAGCCAGAATCATACGGACTTGCGTATGAAAAGCCGCGCCGCCCAGATTCTGGATGACTCACTCAGCCGGCGCTGAAAAAAGGCCTTTTCACTTTAACAAATGTTCTGCTGCCCACTGCGCATAATAAGTGACAATGAGATCGGCTCCTGCCCGTTTCATTGAGGTCAGCGTTTCCAAAACAGCGGGTTTTTCGTCAAGCCAGTCACGTTCCACTGCCGCTTTGAGCATCGCGTACTCACCGCTCACGTGATACATGACGAGCGGTTTTGTGCTGCGAGCTTTAATTCTGCAGAGAATGTCCAGATAGCAAAGTCCGGGTTTTACCATGATGAGATCCGCGCCCTCGGCTTCATCGTATTCTGCCTCAAGAAGGGCTTCGCGAACGTTTGCATAGTTGAGCTGGTAGGTTTTTTTGTCGAGACCGCGGGCACCCGAGCCAACCGCTTCGCGGAACGGGCCGTAAAATGCAGATGCAAATTTTGCGCTGTAGGCCAGAATTCCTGTTTCCGTTGAGCCGTGTGCATCAAGTGCGGTGCGGATGGCTCCGATTCTGCCGTCCATCATGTCGCTTGGCGCAACAAAGTGCACACCGGCATCCGCCAGCGAACACGACATTCGGACGAGTGCGGCAACGGTTTCGTCGTTCAGGATCCGACCGGCGGAATCGAGGATTCCGTCATGACCGTGGGTGGTAAAAGGATCGAGCGCGACATCTGCCATGACGATAAGTTCGGGTGCGGCCTGACGCACGCAGGCGATTGCTTTTTGGATCAATCCTTCGGGATTGAATGCTTCCCGACCGTCGTTGGTCTTCTTGGCCGGATCAACCACCGGAAAAAGCAAAACGGATTTGAGTCCGAGGTTTTGAATACGTTTGGCTTCCGCCGCCAGTTCAGTCAGCGGGATTCTGTCCACCTGCGGAAGGCTGGCGATCGGTGTCCGCTTGTCATTAATTTCCGTTACAAAGACCGGACAAATGAGATCGGTTTTGCTCAACTGGTGTTCGGCAACCATGTCCCTGAGTGCCGCAGACTGGCGCAGCCGTCTCAGTCGCTGGTGCGGGTGGCCGATGGAAATCTCGCTTTGTGTCATGGAAGAGCTCCGAATGCGGGTCCGGCCTTTGTCGGCGGACTGGTCATAAGTCATTCAATAAAAGAATCACAAACTGCGCAACTGTCCCGCGTCGGCAAGTATGGTCTGGCCGGTGAGTGAACTGCCTGCTTTGGAAAAGAGAAAAAGACAGAGCTCTGCAATTTCTTCAGGCTCGATAATTTTGTTCAAAGGAGACAAGGCTGCCCATTCTTTTTCAACAGCAGCAAGTGTTTCTGCGTTGACTTCGCCGTATTTGCTCTTTGCGGTAAAGGCCTGCAGCTCACCCAGTTTATCGGTCCGGACGTACCCCGGAGCAACAACATTGACGCGAACGGACCGTTTGCCGGCCTCTTCGGCAAACGCTTTCATGAGTGACATAAAGCCGCTCCGATAAGCTCCTGAGAGAGGCAGCGAAGGGTTCAACTCCCTCACGGTCGTGCTGGAAATGGCGACCAGACTGCCTTTTCCCGCCTCAAGGCGGGGCAAAAGCGCTTGAGTCAAAAGAGCCGGCCCTTTTAAAAGCAAAGCGTGTGCAGCGTCGTAATCGGCTGCCGTGAAGTTGAGCAGGCTGCCGCCGTGCGGGCCTCCGCCGTTAATGAGCACTCCGCGAAATGTTACGTTAGCAACTTGACGGGTGGTGTAATCAAAGAGATTGGGATCGGTCAGGTCCAAGGCGATTTCAGTCACGCTTTTTGCACCGGACAGACGCAGCTGTTGCGCGGTTGCTTGCAGAGTCTGAGGGTTTCGGGCCATGATCCACAGCGACGCTCTTTGTGCGGCAAGGTGACGTGCAATTTCGAATCCCATTCCCGAGGTGGCTCCGGTGATCCAGAAATTGCAGTTGTCAAATTCCGCACCGGTGGGCGGCTGGAATGGATGTGGCATTGGCTGACTCCTTCCGACAGAATGCTGTGGTAACATGACTCGAAAGAGTCTCTCGGCAAATTGTGCGTCCTGCAAGTGACGGACGCCGCAATCGCCGGAATAGTTTAGAAGAGGTTGGGTCACATGCCATTAGTTCCAATAGTCGTTGAACAGACCAATCGGGGTGAGCGCAGTTATGATATTTGGTCCAGACTCTTAAAGGATCGGATCATTTTTCTCGGGACTCCGGTTTACGACGAAGTGGCGAACCTGATTGTGGCGCAGCTTCTGTTTCTTGAATCTCAGGATCCCGAAAAAGATATCAACTTCTATATTAACAGCCCCGGCGGAAGTGTGACCGCCGGACTGGCGATCTACGATGCGATGCAGGTTATCCGTCCGCAGGTCCGGACATACTGCGTCGGTCAGTGTGCGAGTGCTGCGGCGCTGCTGCTAGCCTCGGGAGCCAAGGGCAAGCGTTATGCTTTGCCGAACAGTCGCGTGATGATTCATCAGCCCTCGGGCGGTGCGGGCGGTCAGGCATCTGACATTGCCATTCAGGCGCGGGAAATTTTGTCGCTCAAAAAACGCCTTAACGAAATCTTGGCGCTGCATACCGGCAAATCTGTTAAGGAAATTGAAGCCGACGCTGAACGTGACTTCTTCATGGGGGCAAAGGAGGCTAAGGATTATGGAATTGTGGACGATCTGTTGATGCCGCGTCCCGACCGATCGGCTTACACCGGTCTTTGAGGAAAAACGGCGAGTTACGATTGATGCGTTTTGATGTGTTCGGAATAGTTTACGGATGAGGGGTGTAACCCGATGACAACTCACGGAATTGATTTCTCGGCAGGACGTGGCAACGGTGGCAATCTTCACGGGCTTCACTGCAGTTTTTGCGGCAAAAGCCAACGTGAAGTGAAGAAGCTGATAGCCGGTCCCAATGTCTATATCTGCGACGAATGTATTGCGCTGTGCAATGACATTATCGCCGAGGAAATGGAAAAGGATGATGTTGTCGGAGCCGTCGAGGGAGTGCCGAGTCCGTCGGAAATCAAAAAAGTCCTCGATGATTATGTCATCGGACAGGAGCGCGCCAAGCGGGTTCTTTCCGTTGCTGTTCATAACCATTACAAGCGAATTGAACATTCCAACGCTCAGGCCAAAGACGAAGTTGAACTGGCCAAGAGCAACATTCTTCTGATTGGACCGACGGGATCCGGTAAAACCCTGCTCGCACAGAGCATGGCCCGTATTCTTCAGGTTCCTTTTACTATTGCTGATGCAACAAACCTGACTGAAGCCGGCTACGTCGGTGAAGATGTCGAGAACATCATTCTGAATCTGCTGCAGGCTGCCGACTTTGATGTCGAACAGGCTCAAAAGGGCATCGCCTACATTGATGAAATCGATAAAATTGCGCGCAAGGGCGAGAATACGTCCATCACCCGCGACGTTTCCGGTGAAGGTGTGCAGCAGGCACTCCTCAAACTGCTCGAAGGAACAGTGTCCAACGTTCCTCCGCGCGGCGGCCGCAAGCATCCGCAGCAGGAGTTTTTGCAGGTCGACACGACCAACATTCTCTTTATCTGCGGCGGAGCTTTTGCGGGTCTCGAAGAAATCATCCGCGCACGCATGGATTCCAACTCGATGGGATTCGGTGCTGACGTAAAAAGTCGTGCGAAGCTCAATGTGACGGAGCTGTTTGCCAAAGTTCGCGTGGAGGACTTGCTCAAGTTCGGTATGATTCCGGAGTTCATGGGCCGTTTGCCTGTTGTTGTGACGTTGGCAGAACTCGATGACGTTGCGCTGGTCAAAATTCTGTCCGAACCGCGCAATGCGATCATCAAACAGTACCAGCGTTTGTTTGCTTATGAACGCGTGAACTTGGTCTTTGAACCTGAGGCGTTGACTGCTGTCGCTCACGAAGCTCTCAAACGCAAGACAGGTGCCCGCGGTTTGCGTGCCATTCTGGAAGACGTCATGCTTGACACAATGTTCGAACTTCCGAGCATGAAGAACGTCAAAGACGTGATCGTTTCGGCTGACTGCATCAACGACGGCAAATCGCCTTCGTATGTGTACTTCACGGAAGACGAGATTGCTGCCCGCAACGAGCGTCTTGCTGCCAAAGCAGCGAGCACTCCTGCAGCGCAACCGGCAGCGGCTCCCGCCAAGAGTACGGCGGCAAAATCCACCGGTTCGAAAAAATAACGTTTTGTGTTTATTAATGAGGCACCCTGCGTGTAATTTGCATGCAGGGTGCTTTTTTTTCCCTCCTCCGCGACATTTTCGCGACTCACTTGCACGCCTGCCGTTCCTTCACAATTGAAGAAGAGCACGACACAGGTCAGCGCAAGGAGAACGCACGGCATGCATGCTGTTCAAGACAAACTTCCGGACCAACTTCCTCTGCTTCCTCTGAAGGACATCGTTGTCTTTCCGCAAATGATTCTTCCGGTCTTTATTTCGGAAGACGTTTGTCTGAAGGCTGTCGATGCGGCCATGGCAAAAGACAAGCTTTTGCTGCTGTCGGCTTTTCAGATCGACAGTGCACAAAGCTCTCCGCACAATGCGGAGGTGTCACAGGACAGTCCGGAGCTTTCCGTGTCGTCGCCGGTGCCGTTTGATGTTTATGACGTAGGCACGGTCGCAATGGTGATGCGCACGCGGCGTTTGCCCGACGGACGTGTGAAGGTGCTCATTCAGGGACTGTGCAAGGCCCGTATCACCGAGCTCTCGCAACGCGACCCGTTTCCGGTTGTGAGCATCAAGGCAATCAAAGACTCAAGCGCCAATACGACTACCGGCTCCGAGGCCGAAGCACTGATGAGGACAACCCGCGAGCAGCTTGAAAAACTCGTTGGTCTTGGCCGCACGCTGACTCCGGATATTCTTGTCCTGCTTGAAGATGTCAGCGATCCGGGGCGGCTTGCCGACCTTGTCGCCAGCAATTTGAATCTCAAGATTTCGGATGCACAGTGGATTCTTGCCACCAACGGAAGTCTTGAAAGACTGCGCCGCATTCACAAACTTCTGGTCCGCGAACTTGAAGTTTCGAGCGCGCAGGCACGCATCCAGACGGCAGCCAAAGAAGAGGTCGGCCGTGCCAGCAGGGAACATTATTTGCGCGAACAGCTTCGTGCAATCCGCTCCGAACTCGGCGAACTCGACGGCAAAGATGACCTTGAGGAATTGCGTGAACGCGTTCAGCGTGCACAGATGTCCGCAGAGGCTTTGACTGAGGCCGGCAAGCAGCTCAAGCGCTTGGAGCGGATGAATCAGGACTCAAGTGAAGCCACCATAACGCGCACCTACATTGAATGGCTCGTTGATTTGCCGTGGGCCAAACTCAGCGAAACCAAATTCGATGTCGTCGGCTGCAAAAAAGTTCTTGAAGAAGATCATTTCGGACTTGAAAAAGTCAAAGACCGTATTCTGGAATTTATCGCGGTGAAGAAACTGAATCCCGATGCCAAAGGACCGATCCTTTGTTTCGTCGGTCCTCCCGGCGTCGGCAAGACCAGTCTCGGACGGTCAATTGCCAAGTCGCTCGGTCGCAAATTTGTGCGGTTGAGCTTGGGCGGTATGCGTGATGAAGCAGAGATTCGCGGTCACCGCAGAACGTACGTCGGTTCGCAGCCCGGCAGACTGATTCAGGCACTGAAGAACGTTCAGGTGCGCAATCCCGTCATTATGCTTGATGAGCTTGATAAACTCGGTTCCGACTACAAAGGCGATCCGGCCTCGGCACTCCTTGAGGTTTTGGATCCCGAACAAAACCACACGTTTTCGGATCACTATATCAATGTGCCGTTCGATCTCAGTCAGGTGATGTTTATTGCCAATGCAAACAGGCTGGACACCATTCCGTCACCGCTGCGTGACCGGCTCGAAATTATTGAAGTGAGCGGCTACAGCGAAGATGAAAAGCGTGAAATAGCCAAGCAGTACATTATTCCGAAGTCCATTGAACAAACCGGTCTGACATCGGACTTGGTTCAGTTTCAGGATGCGGCAGTGGAGTTGATGATCAACAACTACACCCGCGAATCGGGATTGCGTCATCTGGAAAAGAACATCGGTGCAATCACCCGTAAGATTGCCCGCAATGTTGCCGAATCCGATGCACTCGGCAAATCGCGCAAGCAATGGAAAGTCACACCCAAAGTTGCCCGCGACCTGCTGGGCGAGGAACGCTACATTTCCGAAGAGCACGATTGTTCCGCGCAGCGAATTGGTGTTGCAACCGGATTGGCTTACACGTCGGTGGGCGGCGAAATTCTTTATACGGAAGTGAATCTGCTCCCCGGCAAAGGAACACTGACTCTGACCGGTCAGCTTGGTGAGGTTATGAAAGAATCTGCTCACGCGGCCATGAGTCACATCAAGAGCCGTTGCGCAGAGCTGGGAATCAATCCGAAGGTTTTTGCCGAAACGGATGTTCATCTGCACTTTCCGGCAGGCGCAATTCCGAAAGACGGTCCGAGTGCGGGTGTGACCATCGCCTGCGCATTGCTCTCGGCGTTGCTTGCAAAACCGGTCCGTCAGGATGTTGCAATGACGGGTGAACTGACGCTGCACGGCCGTGTTCTGCCGATTGGCGGATTGCGCGAGAAGATTCTTGCTGCGCTTCGGGTCGGCATCAAAACCGTCTGTGTTCCCGAAAAGAACCGTGCAGCCGTTGCTGAACTGCCGCCGTCACTCAAGAAACGTGTCGAAATTCGTTTTGTTTCGCAAATCGACGATTTGTGGAATGAGACGCTTGCCGGCGGTTTCATGCCCGTCCCAATTCATCAGGACGCCGACACAAAAGGCAAGCTTCGCCTGACTGAAGTTGCCGTCTGAGGTTTTCCGGAAAAGAAATGTGACTCTGAAACGGGGCCGGCTGAGCCCCGTTTTTTTTACCGCCGCAGGAACAGAATCAGAACAGACGCTCGCAGCGCGATTTGAGCGCGCGCGACCTCTTCAGCACATCACGATAACGTTCGGCGATGGAAGAGGGCATGCTGTCGGAAAAAATAAACGAGTGTTGTCCTTGTGCGGAAGATGCAAATGTATCAAAAAGTCCTTCTTTCTGGCATCCCAGAAGATCGGAGAACGCACGCAGACTTTCGCCTTCTCCGCGCGCTGATTCAAGTTTCAGAGCGTGCAGATTGGTATCAATAAAGATTTCCTGCTCGGCCTGCATTTGTTCTTCATCCACATCAACGCAGTTGGATGTCCCTGTCGTGATGACGATCGACTGCGGTATAAGCGCCTCGTTGAGAATCGAGGCAAGCCATTGCTCCGAGCGGACGTTATCCTTGAAGATCATCGAGCCAAGGCCGCAGCCTGCCATTCCGAAACTGGGTTGTACGTATCTCTCGGACAGCGATGCGGCAGCTGAAACCGGAGGTTGTGAAGGTAAACCCTGCTGAGGAAGAGGCTGGCCGGAACGTTGGGGCGGCGGAACGACAACCGGCTGGTCGGCTGCGGCCGGAGGTTGAGGAATCTGCATCGGCTGCTGCGGGACTTGGCCTGTGCTCTGCTGCGGCACCGGCACGGGTTGCTGCGGGATTTGCAGCTGCTGCTGAGGAAACTGCACGGGCTGCTGCGGGATTTGGCCTGTGCCCTGTTGCGGTACCGGCACGGGCTGCTGCGGGATTTGGCCTGCGCCCTGTTGCGGAATCTGCACCGGAGGTTCGAATGACATTTGCTGGGGCAGCTGCACGGGAACAGGTGCCGGCACAACCGCCGGCTGACTCTGCGGAGCAGTTATTTGCTGCTGTTCGGGAATTTGCGGAGCCGTAAAAGGCGATGGCACCGGCTGTCCGGTTTGCTCAACGGCCGGTGATTTTTTTTGTTCGCTTTTAGGTATGGCCGGTCCGGTTCCGCCCTGCGAACGGCTGTGGCGGACACCTGCGAGCGCCTGCGGAGCTGCTGCTACGGATATTGCCGCACACAAAAAGAGTGGAAAAGAATTGATTCTCATGCCTGACTCCTCAGTTTGCCTGCGCACGGCCGGTGGGCAGAGCAGCATATTTGCAGGATTGTTTGAGTTCGCCGTCCGAAACGACTTTTGTCTTCAGTGCGTCGAGTGCCGCAAGTGCTCCGGGTTGCGAAAAGATTTCCTGATAATGCGTCTGGGTGAGCTTTGCGAACTTGTTGAATTGTGAGTCCGTGCAGCCGAGAGTTTCGGCGAGTCCGTTGAGCTGCACTCCGCCGCCGCGCGCTGCATCGCGCGCGACGTCGCGGTAATTATTTGCAATGAAATGTTCCTGACTCAGCATGGCCCGCGAGTTTTCAGACTGGCAGTTCGACGTACCGCTCGAAATCATGAAGACCTGATTCCAGCCGAGATTATTGATGATTGAAGTCAATGCGTGAGGGCCGTTGGGGAGCAGAATTGAACCCAGACCGCAGCCGGCCATTCCGTAACGGCGCGTCGGAGTGGGTGCATTTACGACAGACCATCCCGAAGTGTTCGGAGACTGTTGTGCCGATGCCATCTCAGAAAGTGAGGCGCAGCCAATGACAGCGACGAGAACGTGGAGCGGTTTTTTCCGGTTGACCATCGTTTTTTCCCCGAGAGTGTTTCATTTGAATTGTAACACCTCGGAAAATAAAGCCGCAAATCAACTGAAGCGTTTTTGCCGGCGCTAGCGGCACAGTTTCTGACTGTTGCTGTTCATTGTGACTGAAATTCTTTTCAGCACGGTCAAAACTTCGCGCGACTGAGCAGTTTCGCTGCCATTGTTATGGGCTGCAGCCAAAATATCCACGGTCCTTGCATAGTGCAGGCAGGCTTCCTGAATTGCGCTTCCGGCCTCCAGAACGCTCTGGTGATCAAGCAAAACGAGTGCTTGTTTAAAAGCGTCGGCAGAAATCGAAAGTGATTCGCCGGCAATCGCAAGCACCCGCAGAAGCGGTGCATGCACCGGAAAAGGGGTCTTTGGTTTGAGGGAAAGATAAGATTTTTCGGCAATACAAAAGAAATCGGGAAAGTAGGGTGAGAATGTCAGCTTCACAGTGTTTTGCGGGCAGTACATGTAGTCCGCATCGTTTTTGCAGAAAAGATATTCGCCAGAGGGGTCGGCAGCCGTCCATTCTCCGCCCTGATCACAGGCAGGAAGATAGGCGCCGTATTGGCTGTGAAGCCCGTGTCCGAGGACTGAACGGACTTCCGGCAGAGGAAGTGCGACAATCTCTCCGCGGACAAATCCCGACAGCTGATTCATTAATCCGGCGAGATAAAGGCTTGAGGCAAAGCCCGTTCTGCCGACGGTGCGGGTTTCTTCCTGATTTGCACGGGCGGCGGAAGACACCAAAAATATGAACGGGAGAATTTTCGTTGTTCGGGAATAATTCATAGTCCTTGATCCTGTGCGTGGTCCGTTAAGCCTCGGGAGGCCGGACCCTAGCACACAGTGACTTCGGGGCAACAAGAAAAATAAAATGCCGGCCGAAGGCCTGAACTATTCCCTTATGCACTGATGTTTATGCGGATTTTCTGTCTTTTTAGTTCATGCGCGATTCGAGCCAGGACGTGACTTTGCGCAGGTCGACAAAGTAGCTGTCCCCGCCTCGGCAGTTAAACCCGTTGGGGCCGTATGAGGTTGCACCTGTAAGGTAGTAAAATCCGCCTCTGACGACATACGCAGGTCCGCCGGAGTCACCATTGCAGGTGGACTGGGTCACTGCGGAAACTGTTCTGAAAGTAATTGCAGCCGGTGATTCTTCCGAAAAAAGCGAATATGACGCTTTCAGTGCGCCGATATTTCCCGATTCGTCGAGACCGTAGCCGGCGATATAGACTTTTTCATTTGCGTTAAACGATTCGCCCGCCGGCAAAATGGCTACCGGACGGTAGGGTTTTGGAACGTTGCCGGCCAGTTTGATCAGCCCGACGTCGTAGTTTGCGAGCGGAGTAAAACCTTTGTTCAGGTTTTGGTCCGTGTAGCTTTCGTGTTTGATGATGCTTTGAATTTGCACCTGCCGCGCAGCGTTTTCGCCGAAACCGGCAAAAAGAGTTTCGCGCGGCATCGCGGCGGCGGCTTCAATGCAGTGAGCCGCGGTGACGGCGTAATTTTCGCTGATCAAAGTCGCTGTGCAGAACGGCTGCTGATTCGTCATCAGTGCAATTGTCGACAGGGCAAGCATGCTTGTGCCCGCCGAAATTCGTGTTCCGCCGGTGATTCCCAAAGACATCGCCTGCTTTGTGTATGTCGTCCCGTTTCCGAGTGTGATTGAGTTGTTTCCGGTTGTAATTTTGGCCGTTACGGAACTTCCGGCATCGGGCTGCCTTATGCCTTCGCAGACCGCACCGATAATTGAAATTATCGTGTCTGCCGTCCAATCCGTGATCCCGCACATTCCGGCTGAGTTAAAGTCATTGGCGGCGGCGGTTGTTTTCGGTGAAAAAGTGACGTCCATTATCTTTCCGGTAATGTCGAAAACATTGCCGGTCTGGACAATGTTCTGCCCGACGACAATTCTGCTCAAAGTAGACTGCGGCAGTGCGCTGCTGCAGCTGCTGTCATCAAAAAATGCGGTTTGATTGACGATCATGGCTTCGTCGATCACAAAAAACTTCATCGTTCCCGAAACACAGGCGGTTGAATAAATTCCTCCGGCCGAGGCGAATGCTGCGATCGCTGCTCCGGTCCTTGCGTCGGGCTGACTCCAGTCTTTTCCGTCAAAGGGGAGCGGCGGCGCCTTCAGGCGGCTTTTGCTGTTCAGCGGGAACGGATAGTTGCCGTTGTCGGCAACGATCGGGGTTTCGCCGGAATCCGCGGATGGCGAGGTCGCCACGCTTTTACTTGTTTCACCCGCAGTGCCTGCCGATCGGTTGCTGACGTCATCCGGCTTTTTTTGAGTACCGGTTTTGCTGCTGCAGCCCGAGATGAGCGCGGCGGCAGCAATCAAAGCAGCAATCAGAGACGTAATCGGCGGGGTTGTCCTGAACTTCAATTTTAGTCCCCTGTCATTGGGCACTTATCGGGCTAAAAAGGCAAAAACCTGAGGGTCTATTAATCTCCTGTATAAACCGTATTTTAAAAACACTTTCCGGCCCGTTCGAACCCTGCTAGCCCCCTGCGTCAGGGCGGGAATTCCGTTCAAAGGAGGGGATTATGAAAAACATGTTGCTGCCGTTCACTGCCTGCGCTGTTTTGGGTGCCGTTCTGGTCTCCGGACAGGCCTATGGATTCAGAAAATTTCTCGATCAATTTTCAGAGCACTACGATGCAAACTCTGTGACGACACACATGCTGACCGACGAAACGTCCTGCGGTCTGTG
>RFOM01000052.1 GCA_009926615.1 Pseudomonadota bacterium | reverse complement strand
TGGATAATGCCTGCGCGCTATTACTCGCTCAAGTTCGGCGATATGCTTGAAATCGGCGCTGCAGACACGACCATTTCCGATCGCTGCGGCATCGCCGCGCTGTGCAGTATTGACTGGCTTGCCGGCAAGCTGAAAAGTTCAGCCGCGCGCTGGAAAATTCTTATCGGACATCATCCGATTTTGTCGGGCGGAAAATACCGGTCGTTGAACGGAATGGCACATTTCAATTTGCCGGAACTGTATTGCAAAAGCGGAGTGAGTGTTTACATCAGCGGTCATGATCACGGACTTCAGCATCTGCACGGTCGCTATCCGACCTCCAATTGTGAGATTGAACAATTCATTTCGGGAGGAGGAGGAGCCACTCTATATCCTCCTGAAAATCTCGCTCAGCGAACACTTTTTGCCGAGGGTATTCACGGCGTGCTTGCCGGTCATTACACAGCCGGCGAGCAACGCTATGAATTTTTCCGCGAAGGAAGCACTGATGCTGCTTACACCTGGTCCCGAAAATACGGGGATCAGTGATGCCGTCCAAAATTATAGATCTGGGCAACTGTGAAAATTTAATTGTGGCCTCGGACGTGCATATGCGCACGCCCGACGATCCGCAGACGCAAAATTTTATGCAGCTGCTCAGGCATACGGGCAGCTCTGTCAAATGCGATACACTGGTCCTGCTCGGTGACATTTTCGATTTCATCAATGCCCGCCAGTCGTTTTATTTTGAACATTGGAAAAGTGTTTTTCTTGAACTTGCAAGCCTCAGGGAACGCGGTGTGAGAGTTGTCTTTGCAGAGGGGAATCACGATTTCGGATTCGAGCATTCGCCTTGCGATGCGATTCGCTCGGCCTTTGACTCGTGCGGTGATGTGGTTTTGAAAGTCAGGCATGCGCGGGCGGGAGAAATAATGCTTCTGCATTCCGATGATGTTGTCTGTCCGCCTTCCTACAGGATATTCAGGGCTGTTGTGAAATCGGCGGCTTTTCAAACATTGTTTGCACCGGTGCCGGGAAAACTGACGAATGCAATTTTTTCGAAGTATGCAAAAGTCTCCCGCGCGAAGGATGAATATCGTGTTCTTGATCCTGAATTCCTGACAAGGTGTACCTCGGAATTTGCAGCCGGTCTGAGGGGCAGCTTCGGCTTCAAGCCGGATCTTTGCGTATTTGGACATATTCATGTTCATCTCGATGACAGTCTGGACGGCATCCGTTTTCTCAGCGGTCCGTCATGGCTGACTCATCCCAGTGTCCTTTCGCTGAACGGCGGCGGAGATATTTCACGCATCTGGCTTGATGAACTCAGGACTGCCGCACCCGCTTTCAAATTCTCTGCCGGCGGGTCCAATGTTCCGGCAAAGTCCCAAAAATGAAAATTTTGATTGTCGGCCGCGGAATTCTCGGATTGAGTATTGCCGAATACCTTTCGCGTGACAGGTACTGCGAAGTCATGGTTGTCAGTTCTGCGTCTCATTTGCCTGCCTCCGCTGCCGCAGCGGCAAATCTTGCAACCAAGGCTCAGGTTTTTGCACGTGATCCGCATTTTGATCTCAAGATTCGCGGCAAATTGCGATACTCCGGTTGGTTGGAGGATTTGCGCAGGGAATGCAATCAGTCCGATCAACCGGATTTGCCGGCCTGTTACAGAAGCGGATTCGGCAGAGATTTTTTTTCAGATGAGGCTGCCTGTTCGGTGCAGTTAAAACGCGTGCAGCAGCTTGCTTCCGAAATTGAAACGCGCGGACTGCCTGAACAAAAGTTGCGCCGAAGTTCCCCGACTTCGATTGATTACGGCGATGAAGGATGGGTCGATGCCCGATATCTTCTCTCTTTGCTGGAAAAAGTTTGCGCTCTGAGGGGAGTCGCAATTTCGGAATTTGATGTCGTCAACCCGGACGGCGGATTTTTTGGAGCTTCGGCTTTTGATCATTTGATACTGGCGGCCGGAAGTCATACGCCCCGAATTCTTGCGGCTTGGGGAGCGCAGGGCAGTGAAGATGTCTTCAGGAAAACAAGGCGATGGTCGCACGGCGGAACTCTTGAAATTTTGTCTCCGGACTGGTCAATGCCGGAGGAACTTTCATTAATCGAAATCGTTCCTGCATCGGGCCCTGTCGGCAAAGTGACCTTCAGCGGCGCAAGCGGACGTTTGTTGTGCTCTTCGGTATCGGTGAAATGTCAGGATTCGGGTTTTTCATCGGAGCCCGGGCAGGCTGATCTTTCAGTGATCGAAGAGCAAAAACAGAAAATACTGAACCTTGCCGTCGAATTTTTCGGATTGAACAGTGAAGCCGCCTCTGTCCGGTTTCGCTCGGGACTGCGTCTGGGATTCGGCCACAGTGAACTTATTTGCGAATCGATTTCTATTCCTGCAAGGCTTACAGAAAAAGTCTCTCATTCCTTAATTGTTGCCGCCGGAGCCCATAAGAGCGGTTTTCTGTTTGCGCCTTGCATCGGTGAACTTGTGCTGCAAAAAATGCAGGCCTCACAACCCGCAACCTGAGATATTATGAGGCGATCTCGAGCGGGAGCAATTATGATTAATGTCACGCGTGTTTTTCATTGTCTGATAGCCGTCTTTACCGTTTGCACAGCGGCTGCTCAGGATTTTCAGCCTGCGTCCGCAGAAGGACAGGAGCGTGCCGCAGCACCGTCGGACAGCACCGAAATGATTAATACCGGACGCGGCGGATTGTTCGGGATCGGCGGGCAAAAACCGTTGCAGCGTGTCAAGGGAATTCCTTTGCCCAACCGCAATCAGCGCTTTGCGGCGAATATGGCGGCGGGCCCGATGAACTCCTCATATGATTCGGTACCGGTCACGGCCATGCGCAGATCAAAGCCTTCGGCGGGAGAGCTGACCACCGACTTTCCGGCACGCATGATCTATCTGAACGGCAAGAACATCAGCAGCGTCAGAGACCAGCAGCTTGAAGGGGTCTCTGTTCGCATTGATGCCTCGGGCAATGTCCATATTTCTGCGCCGCATTACGAAGTGCAGGAGTCGAGTCAGTATCGTCCGCTGCTGCCCAACGAGGTTCCGCGCGTCAGTAAGCCATCTGCGTCCAATGAACCGCCGCTTTTTCAGGGTCGTTATTCGAAGTCAGCTCCTCAGCAGCGGGCTGTTGTTCCGCCCGTAGATGCGGCTGAAGGACAGCCGGAACCGGAGGCTTCTGCAGCCGATTCCGTAAAAGCCGCACCGCCGGCTCCCGCAGCTCCTGCCGCTTCGGCAAAACCTCCGGCAAAGGCCAACTGAACTCTTTAATTCAAGGTCTTTCTTTGCTACCACCTCGCTCGGACAGGCTTTTTCCGAGGGGGTGATTTTTGAAGTCAGAATGCAGAGTAACAGTTTCGGAATCTGAGCGGGCCTTTTTGCGCAGCCGTCGCGAAGCGCTGATGCGCTCGATTGGCAACGGTATCGCGATTGCTGTCTCTGCTAAGCCGAATTCGGGTCCCGCCGGATATCGCGCTGCCTTTCGGCAGGACAGCGATTTTTTATACCTGACAGGGTGCCCTGAAACCGATTCACTTGCGGTTTTTATTCCTCAGCATCCTCATCACAAGTCAGTTTTGTTTCTGCGTGAGCGGGACACGGCAGGAGAGTTGTGGAACGGACCAATGCTTGGACTCGAAGGCGCGGGCGAACAGCTCGGCTTCGATCTGGTTCTTCCGCTTTCGGAGCTCGACAAAAAAATACCGGAATGGTTGACGTTTGCAGACTCAATTTATTGGGATTCATCTCCGGAACTTGAGTTTTATGAGAGGCTTCGTCCGATTCTTCAGGGAAGTCGTCTTCGGCGCAACGGTGCCGAAATTCTCAATATCCGTGACGTGATTCACGAGCAGCGGCTTTTCAAGGATGAGCTTGAAATAGGACATCTGCAGAATGCCAATGACATTGCCTCCCGTGCCCATGAACTCGCAATGCGGGTGACCCGCAGCGGTTTGTTCGAGTACCAGATTCAGGCCTTTCTGGAGATGTCGATGCTTGCGAACGGATCAACCCAGCTCGGTTATCCGAGTATTGTTGCCTCGGGTGCAAATGCATGTTGTCTGCATTACAACCGGAACAATTGCACGCTCGGGGAAAGCGATCTCCTTTTAATAGACGCGGGCTGCGAGTCAGGGTTTTACACAGCCGACATCACCCGTACATGGCCCGTGTCCGGACGGTTCAGCGGCGAGCAAAGAGCTCTTTACGAGCTGGTTTTGGAGACACAGCAGCGGTCGATTGAAATGATTCGGCCGGGAGTCAGGCTCACGGAGTTAAACGATTTCGCCGGCAGGAATCTTGCGGAAGGGCTCATTCGGCTGGGGATCATTAAATGCAGTCTCGACGAGGTTCTGGAGAAAAAACGCCACAAGGAGTTTTTTCCTCACGGATTGGGACATTTTCTTGGACTCGATGTTCACGATGTCGGTCGCTACCGCATAAAAAACGTGGAACGTCCGCTGGAAGCGGGAATGTGTCTGACGGTTGAGCCTGGTCTTTATATTCAGCCGTCTTTTGCGGACGTTGATTCCCGCTGGCACGGTATCGGCATTCGAATCGAGGATAACATTCTGGTGACTGCTGACGGTCACCGGAATTTTACGTCCTGCAGCAAAAAAATCGATGACGTTGAATCACTGATCGGCACCGTCCGGCCGGAAGAATTAAACCGGTTTCTTTTGCCCTGAATTTTTTTAACTTCTGCTTGTTTTCAGCAGCCGGTGTCACCGCTGAAGGCGGTTCAGCTTTCAGCTTTCAGCGTCCTGCTGTTCCTGATTATTTTTATTTCTCATAAAAATAAACCGGTAAATCTCGCGGCGGTAATAAAAAATGACCCCAATTACCAGCGCAAGAATAACCCAAGGCTGATACTTTTTGATCAAATCAATAATATCCCTGCCGTAATATCCGACAAGATAAACCTGAGTCGGGACGCTGATCAGCGCCGCGAATCCGTCGACAAGGCAGAATTTGTGAAATGGCACTTTAAGTATTCCGCAGCTCAAATGCCCTGCAAATCGGATTCCGGGGGTGAATCTGAAGACACCTGCAGCCCAGAATCCCCATTTTGCCATCCAGTGTTCAACTTTCAGCATCATCGCCGGACTGGCAAATTTTCTAAGGACCGGAAGGTTGAGGATACGGTCACCGTATTTCCGGCCCAAAAAATAAACCAGAAAGTCGCTTGAAAAGACTGCGATGAAGGCAAGCCACGCCGAGAGATGAATATTCAACGCACCCGCGCCGGCCTGTCCTGTGATCGGGTCGGGCTGATTTCCGAGGTAGACCAGAAATCCAAGAGTGAGAAGGGTCACTTCCTCCGGCAGCGGGAGTCCGAAACTGCTGGCATACATGACCACAAACAGGAGAGAGAACGTCAGCCACGGGGAATGTGCAACGGATTGCATGATTTCGTAAATGGTTTGTTCCATGTCTGCGTTCCTTTGCCGACCAGTGCTGCCGGACCGGCCTGTTAAGCCGCGTAGGCTTTGCAGGTTTCGAGGCAGCTTTTGCAAGCTTCAAAGCATTCTTTACATTGCTCGTGATGGCCGACATGCGGCTCGCAGGCCTTCATGCATTTTTCGCAGGCTGCGATGCAGGCCTTGGCCTGTGCAGCAGCGAGTGTTGATCTCAGACCGGCAAGCTGACTGAGCGCTGCCGACATGGCCTGAACCTCCAAGGCAGATTGCAGACAGTCAAGCATGCCCTTTTGCCCGTTGGAAACAAGTTCCATGCAATGGCCCGCGCACATTTGAGCCACGTGATTGCAGTGCGCGGCAGAATGGTTGAGCTCGCCGAAAGAGATTTTTTTGTCTGCAGATTTTTCTGAAGTTTTTTCGGCTGCCTTTTTGTGATGGCCGTGATGTTTGTGATGCTCGGATTGTTTTTTATCGGCAGCCGCAGCCAGACTGTTGCGCGACGCAAGGATTGCACCCGTTGTTGCTGCCAGAATTTTTAAGGTATTTCTCCGTTCCATGAGATAATCCTTTCGTTCGGATATATGATAACTCAGCCGGTTTAGATTGTTTCAAGGGCCCAATCATGCCAGATGCAGTTCAAAATAGAAAACGAATCACGGTTTTGGGTGCCGGATTTTCGGGGCAAAGCTTATTTGCCGGATTATCGGGCCAATTTGACGTCCGCCTGACGAGTCGCAAGGGGCAATCAAATGGCAGGGGAACTCCCGATGATTGTGTTTATTTCGATTCGGCGGATCGTGATTCGTGGCCAAACGTGTTTGAATCAGACTTTGTCATCTGGACTTTTCCGGCGGCGACTGATTTTTCGGGAATTGCCGGTGCACTTGAACTCGCGGGGCGGTTTTTGTCGCGCAAGATTCCTGTCCTCGTTTTTGCAAGCACATCCTGTTATCTCGTTCAATCGCCGGATCAGCCGGTTGATGAGTCTTGTCCGCTGGATGAGTCGCAGCATCGTGTCTGTGCCGAAGAGCAACTCCGGCGCTCCGGTTGCATGATTCTGGCTCTTGCCGGTTTGTACGGAGCCGGAAGAGATCCTGCGAACTGGCTTCGGCGCGGGCTGATCAAAAATTCCGAGCAGTTTATCAATCTCATTCATATTTCAGACGTTGTTAAAATTGTCCGTTGTTGGATTGAAAATCCGATTGGCGGAGTTCGCCTGAATGCAAGTGACGGGCGCCACAGGCGCTGGCGGGAGCTTGAACAGCAGCTCAGAGATTGCGGAGTTCTTGAGAGTCACTTTCCGTCATTGCCGAGCTCTGCCGTTTCAACGGCGTCGAAAAAAGTATGCAACGCGGCTTTGCTCAGGATGCTTTTTAACGGGCCTTTTCATTTATATCCCGAGGAAGGGCTTTAAATTCAGCGGCTGAAAATTGAATCAAATAATCCTTGATTTTGCCATTGCAGAAAGACCTTCCCGCCGGGGAGATAATCCGTATGCGGGGATTGAGAGTCAATCAGTCCGGTGAGCCATTCGGTCGCAAAGAATTTGACTGCTTCTGCGTTTTGCCGCGGCGAACTTCCGCAGTACATGTAACAGACCGCATCTGAGGAACGCCCCTCAAAATCGCAGTGACTGGCCGACTTGAGTCTGAACCCCTGTACTTCGAACCGGCCCGATTCAAAAAGCGGGAAGGCATTTCCGTTCGCATTGCAACGGCTTGGTTTTGCAAGAATCGCAAAATACGGCAAGGGCAACCGAGGTCCGAGCTGTTGTTCGGGCAAGTCGCCGACAACCGGATCAAGCAGGAGAATGCCGCGAATTTCGCGTTGCTTTTGATAAAAAAGATTTGCTGCGTGAGTCAGAAATCGCGCGCCTGCGGAAAAGCCCGCAAGCAGAATTTTGGACGGAATGTCCTGTGAACGTCCGCTTCCGAACTTCTTTTCAAAAGCATCAACGAACATCTCCGGAAAGAGCGGATCCATGTACTGCGGGTCTTTGATACTCGGGAGCAGAACTTCAATATTCCGTTCAACGAGTGACTGCGCGAGACTCATCATTTTTTCGGCGTTCCGCATCATTCCGTGCTGCAAAATCACCAGAGCTCTGGAGGGGGTGCCGTTTTGGTCCGGTTTGAGCCATGTGAGCGGAACAGTCACGCTTTCATTCAGCTCGAGTGTATCCCGAAGCTTGAATCCGCCTGCATCAACGCGGCAGCTGAGTGCGAGGAGAGCCGCGACAGCGCTTCGCAATAAAAATATTCTCCTCAAGTTTCCCATCGGGGTCTCCGCTCAAGCAAAATTGGGGCTTTCCCTGAATTTGATCAAAATGTGAAACGAAGAAAAAGTCAAAGTATCAGGCCGCATGCGCAGAAAAAAAAACATAATCTGCTGAATGATTGTGCTAAGATTATCTGCTCCAGAGTGACCTGAGACGGTCTTTGAGTTTTGCTTCAATTCCTTCATCGGAAGGCAAATATGCGGCACCGGACTTTTGTCGCAGTTGTTCGATGCTCTCGGGCAGATATTTTTCCCTGACGAAGCTGTTCGGGAAATTATGCGGGTAGCGATATTTTTCGTGTCCTTTAAGTGTCAGGTGTTCGGGAGGTGCAGCCGCGCGGGCATTGCTTTCTGCAGCATTTTTCCACCACTCCGAGACGGTGCCGAGTGCCTTCAGCAACCTGTTGCTTTTTACTGTCGATGACAGGTAACAAACGGCCTGAGCAATGGCATAGCGGCCTTCCGGCATTCCGGTTTTTTCAAATGCATCAAAGCAGTCTACTGCAATTCTGAGTGCCGACGGATCGGCATTTCCGATGTCTTCACTGGCAAAAATCACACATCTCCGAAGAAGAAATTTTGGATCTTCGCCGGATTCAAGCGCAGCAATTGCATAAAAAAGTGCAGCGTCGGGATCTGAACCGCGCATGCTTTTGATCATCGCGCTCGCGTAGTCGTAATGAGTTTTTTCTGTCCAAGCCCGCAATTGTCCCGCAATCAGATCGTGTTCCGCGGCAGGGTCGCTGCAAAATGCAAGCCCTTCCAAAAGGTTCAGCGCCAAACGCACATCGCCTTCCGAACGCTTTGCCAGAACCGGAATCCACTGGTCGGTAATTCGCTTTTTTCTTTCATCATCGATAGCCGTGTGAGCTTCAGTTTCAAGCCGCGAAAGAGATTTGAGCAACACATCCGAAACTTCAGCCGGCGAGGGCGGATGCACCCGCTGAGTTCTGACCCGACTCAACAGCGCCGGACTCAGAGTTGCTGCAGGATTTTCAGTGGTCGCTGCAATCAGCCAGCATGCGCCCGATTCGAGGACGGGCAACAGAACATCCTGCTGCGGACGCGTCAGCCTGTGGATTTCGTCGATGAAAAGTGTTCCGCCGGAACCCAGTTGATCAATTGCCTTCTTAATTTCCGGAATTCCGTGACTCACTGCCGACAGCTGCCTGAATCCGTAATCTTTGCGCGCCTCGCAAATAAGAAGAGCCAGAGTGGTTTTTCCGCAGCCGGGAGGCCCCCAAAAAACAACATGGTTCATGTGGCCGAGCAGGAGACGTTTGAGGTCGTTGTCCCAAAGCCGGCGGGCCGGTCCGGTCAGTTGCGCAATTGTGTTCAGACTCGGGCGCATGATGTTTGCCCACGGTGTTGGGAGCAGCATTGCGGACCGAATCCTTTCAGGGCTGGTTCTTTGTACTCTTGACTCGTGTGTGGAAATGCCACGGCAGAAAGCATCCTGCAAGAGCTCAGGGTTTCAATTCTTACCGAAAGGAAAGATTTCACCGTCCATCCTCAACACTGCCGGAAGTTAACGCTAATCTCCCGCGTCCATGTCTTCCGGAGTTTGAGATGCAGGGCGATCGGATTTTCACGTTGAAGCTGAGAGAGGAATTTGCTGACTCACGTATTTCTGCGGCGGGAGTGCGTTCCACTGTGGGTGAATTGTGGACATCCGACGGACGTGTTCCCGTTGCAGGGCTCACGTCGTACCGCGGAAGGGTTGATGCAGTAATCACTTTCTTTGTGGACCAATTTCTGAGCGATGATCTTTTTGGTGCCGGAGACAGTTTGGCATTGGATACGGGCACGGGTGAAAATCTTATGATTCTCACGCGCAGATCGGGAACGGATGTGGTTCAGGGCAATGAAGTCCAGTGAAGTCGCGTCGGATGATTTTTTGTGACGGGAGGAAAAGGACTATCTCGATTTCAGAGAATGGCCTGCGAGGTCCAGAAGTCTTTGGGCTTCCATGATCAGCGATTCGGGCGTGCTTTCGTCAGGCTTTTTGCTCTTTTGAAGCGATAGTAGGTCTGCCGGAGACATACGAAGGGCCTTTGCAATTTCTTCGAGAACATCAAGGGACAAATTCTGCGGTTCTGTCTCAAGCCGCGAAAGATATCGAATGGAAATTCCCGCCCGCCGCGCAAGTTCGGCTTGTGTCAGGCCCATTTGCAGTCTTACGGTTTTAATTTGTTTTGCGACAATATGTTTAAGCGCCATCAGTACTTTGCTCCAAAGATATCAGCGATCTTGAGAAGCGTACGCGAGAAACTTTGTAACTGCTAGAGAACTATCGTGACTCAATCGCAGGATAGTGCTGAGGATTTCAAAAGTATTGCGTCAGACAAGCAAAACTTTAGTCCAATCAAATCTTTGTACTCGCAAGCGGGTTCTTTTCGGCCAACGGATATTGCCTGACCCGAAAACCACGAAATGTTTCCTTCGATGCAGTGGTACTGTCTTGTTCACAAAAAAGATTGGAGCGGGAAACGGGACTCGAACCCGCGACCCTCGCCATGGCAAGGCGATGCTCTAGCCAACTGAGCTATTCCCGCACGAAGTGAGTTGGGGTGTTACTTGACCGTTGAGGCACTTGTCAAGTGCGTTGCGGGCTGAGGTTCTTGGTGGCTGCACTGACCTGTACTACAAGAGTAAAATTGGTTTTTTTAATCGGGCGGAGGCTTGGATTTTGAGCGGCAAAGAGGCAATCGAACCCCGCTGGAGCAGCTTCGGAAGGCACTATTTTCTCCGGATTGGGGTCCATATTTTGGCCGTGTATGGTCTTTGGTCCGCGTTGTTATTCTTTGATGATGCGGTCAGACACTCGTCGGCAATTCAGGCGTCCGGCTGGTTCAAATCGTTGCCGACCTCCGGCCACCGCTATTTTTCGGAATTAAGCAGCGCGATCTGGCCCGGAGTTCTGACACTGGCATGCGTCGGATGGAGTTGGGCATCAACGGGGGTGGCAGTTCCTTTTGCGGTATCATTGGCGCTTTGTCTTGCTGCAACAACTGCCGCCGGCTTGATGGCCAGATTCGCCGTGCCCGAGCGGATATCGGACTGGATCGCTTGGGCTGGACCTTCGACCGCGCGCGATGTCCAACTCTCTGCGCTTGCTATTTTGGCGCTCGCAGCACTGTTGGTCCTGTTTCGGCGGATGACAGTCCAATACGAAAGGCTGAATGCCGATCGGCTGGCACTTTCCCCTGCCGCCGAGGATCACGCGATTCGCGCCTTGGTTCAGTCGATGGTCTTGGTGCTCATCACGGCGGCGGGTTTCACGGCTGCGTGGATCATTTGCAACGCCCGCCCCTTGCCTGCAGTTGCAGCGGCCGATTTACGGGAGCAAAAACCCTCGGTGCTGATTTTTGCAGTGGACGGTGAATCATATTCAAAACAGCTCAAAAAGTTTATCGGGGATCCTTTTTTCAAGTCACGCGTGGTTTTCGGAAGCCCCCGAATCAGTGAAAAATTTGATGAGATACTGCAATGCCGCTATCCGATTCGGCTGATCGGAACGACAGGCGATACACAGGCGCCTGCCTCGGGTGAAGTCGGTGATTTTTTTGTCACCTCGACACTGGCCGGTCTGGGGTATTCGGTCAGTCTGGCACATGAAGCAGCTGCGGCAGATACGAGTCCGTTTCTCAAGATGCTGTCACGCAGTTACGCGCACGTCAGGTTGTTCAGAAGATTCGGACTGCTTCTGCCGTCGAGCGTCTTTTACACGCCGGACGTTCAGCTGGCTCAGGTCAGAGATGCACTGTCTTCTTCCGTCGGCAAGGGAAAGTCCGTCTTTGTCACGGCCTCTCTGATTTCGCCCGAAGGAAACGCCCAGAGTCAGCAGGAGCTCAGTCAGTTTGAAGTGTTTTTGTCTGCCCTCGAAAAGCAAAACTGGCTTAAGAATGTGCTTGTCCTGCTTCTTGAGTTTCCGCGGGGCGGGAAGCCTGATTCGGCGAATGATCTTTCTCTGGATGCGACTTCCGCACATTTGACTTTTTGGGCAACGGGAACACTGTCCGATTCGTCGATCAATTCACCTTCACCCAAGATAGTCCGCGGTATTGATATCGGTGCCAGTCTGGCTGCCCGTTTGAGGTTGTCCTCGGTTGTTTCGCAGTGCGACGGAACTGCCTTGTTCGATGTTGCTGAACGGCCCTCGGTTTTTCCGCGCGATCTGGTTTATCAGGAGCTGGATGAACAGGCCGGAAATGATATTTTTCGCAAACGGGGATGGTTGACACCCGACGGATATCGTCTTGAAGTGAGTCAGTCTCAGTATGGAAATTTTTCGAAAACATTTAAGATCATTCAGTCAAAAGGGACGGGCAGGTTCGGAGAATCAGTCAGGGAAGTTGCTGTGGACGATTCGGTTGTCAGCGCGGAACTCAGCCGCCAGCTTGACGAGTTTCTGCGGACAACCGGAGTTGAAATCATCAGTCTTGGAAATGACAAAACCGCTTACTCGGAGCCGTTCAGAAGAGTTCGGCTGTTGAAATAATTCAGAGGATTTTTGCCCTTGAGTTTGAGCCAGATTGAAAAATTGAGAGTTCTCAAAAATGCCGTTGCAACGGCATTGCAGCAGACGCTCTGCCGGTTTTCTCTTTGGCTTGCCTGTCACGGGATTATCCTGCCGTGGTATTTGTGGGCAGAAAGCAAAGTTTCAATCCAGACGCTTTCGCGCTATCGCCGCAGGGCGATGGTTGCAAGATTAAAGGCCTCGCGTTTCAAGTTGTCACGCGGACCGTTTGTTGTTCGCGGAGTCCTTGAATCTGTTTATACGTTTTTGCGATACATGCAGTTTCCGGTCTCGATTTCCATTAAATTTTCTTCGGCAATTTTGGTCTGTCTTTTGCCGTTCATTATTTTTTTTATTGTCCGGATTTACTTGCCGGTTCCCCAGCGTCTGGTTCGCGCCCGACTCAATGTAAACATGAAAACCGTCTCTGAGTCGGAGACGGTTCAGCCGCTGATTCAGCGCAAAACGAAGACTCCTGCGCAGGACGCTCTCCCGCTCACGGGATTTTTTAATTTCACCGAAACCGACAGAAAAAGCGGTGAAGGATATCTTGTTCAGGGCAAGGGCGGTTCGCATGAAGAATCATGGCGCGGCTGGAGGCTGACCTCCGACTCTGAATTGCTGGCAAGATTTAAGATCGATACGGCAGGCAAAACTCTGAGAGTCAAATATCGGGTCATTCCAAATGAAGAAGTTGATGCGCAATGCCGGATTGATATTACCTCGGGAGAGGGAGAGTTTTTGTTTTCTTCCGGTTTCGATTTAAAGCGCGGGACCGGTTTCGGATTTCACAAGTCTCCCCTGACCCGCAGACTTCAGGAAAAACTCATGCCGGATTTGGCAAGGATGAAGTCAGGCATCACGGGCCGGCAGGCCACTGTCAATATCAGGGGAAACAATCCGTCACTCACATTCAATGTGTCTCGCATGGATCAGGGAGACCCGCGTGTCTGCTCGGTGCTCGTGTACGGTTTTGAACAGGTCCGGCAGGCAAGTGCTCAACCGTTGCAGGCCAAGCGAAGTCTGCTGATGTTTTTATTCAAATCCCTGAACGCCGGACTGGCAGCCGACAGTCAGGTCATGCCTTGGATGTCGGGGATTCTGCGCTCGCCGGTCGGATATGTTTTTAATCAGCACCATGCTCTTGATCTTCGGGAAGACAACTCCTTCAAACAGCTTCTGGGACTCAGTTCCGGCTACAACGGATTGCCTGCGAATCCGGAAATTCAACTGACCGAGCGTCTGCGCAATATCGGCTACAGAATAGTTTTGATCGGAGACTATGATTCTGAAGATGCAAGGACAGTGATCAGGCCTGATGTTGCAATCCGGATAGCCAATGAAACGTATCAGCCGCAGCTTGCACTCAATCAGCTGTTCAGAAGTCTTGAGGAGGAGTCCGCAACTCCGCTTTTTGTGCTGGTCCGTCTTCGCGGTATGCAGGCCCGCTGGTGGCCGGTTGTTTCCAATTTGGAAATCCAAAAGATGTTCATGGGCGGTCAGCAGCGCGGAGTTGCCGATACACTGCTGTTCGGTGATGCCAAATCTCTTGATTCAGAACTTTCGATCTACTTCGGACAATTGAAAACAAGCGGTATTTTTTCAAAATTTGATTTTATGCTGACAGCAGAAAAGGGTTTGGACCTCGGATTGAACCTTTTGCCGGATGATCGGCAGAGCGGTACGTTTTTGGGTGACCTGATATTGAATCAGGAATCACTCAGGGTTCCTTTGATTTACATTCCTGCATCGGGTCGTGGAGTGACCGAAAATCAAATGTACAAGTATATCCAGAGTGTGACGACTCATTCGGATCTTTCGCGCTCTCTTTGGGAGTCATTGGGATTAACCGATTCCAAATTTCCTGTTGAAGCAAGACGTCTTTGGCAAAGCACGGACCCGATACAGTCACGTATCAGAGGGGCGTTTTCTTCTGTCCGTGATTCCTCCTCGCAGTTCAAGTCATATCCGCTCCACAGCCGGATTCAGCAGGGTGTTTTGTTCGTTGATCCCGAATCCGCAGGCGGGTTTTTAAAATACGTAACCCAACCCGTTCCGTTCAGGGTCTCGGTTCCGGATTCGTACGGATGGCCCTCCGGAAAAACCGTCAGTTTTGCTTCAGGCGAGCAGTTCCGTCAGGTTTCGCGGCGGGGAACCCGTGAAGAAATTCTTGGGCGGGTGAACAGCAATTTCGTTCGTGAAGCCCGCAGAGTGATACGCGTCGGGAGAAGTTTGCCGCTGCATTTCAGGCTTGAGTTTCAGGAAAATATGCCGGTCGATCTTGTGTTTACCGAGCAAGGCCGGAGTGTGACGCAGGTAAAGGCTGAACTGCCCGAAGGACTCACTCTCGTGTCGACTGCGGCGCAGAATAATTCTTTTGTTCACCGCATTTCCGGTCGAGTCAGGGAGGGGGACCGGATGGACCTGCTCGGAAGCCTGACTCAGCTTCAATTTTCCGAGAACCGCGAATCTTCCGTTTTCGTGGCATGTCCCGAGGCCTATTTATTCTCCGCTCAGGCGCTGAATGCGGCTGTAGCGCAGAAATCCCTCTGCCTGCTGGAGATACCTTCTGCGCAGCGTGTCAATTATCTGAAGATGACCGGTAAAAAAATTATTAAAGTGTGGTTGATCGAGGATGAAAAACGGAGTTGCGTCAAGCCGAGGGAAGGTGATGATCCGGAAAACTCAGAGTGCACGTTCACGGAAACGGCTGAATAAAGATGAGGCGTCCGAAGTTTTCAGAGTTCTCGCCGAAATGTGGCCGGATGCGCACTGCGAGCTTGCACACAACAATGACTTTCAGCTGCTGATTGCGGTTGTTTTGAGTGCCCAGACGACCGATAAAGCCGTAAACAAAGCACTGGCTCCTCTTCTGAGTTCAAATCCGGAGTTCTCGGCCCGTGATCTTGTTGCTCTCGGTGAAAAGGGTTTTCTCAAAGTCATTAAAAGTATCGGCCTCGCGCCGACCAAGGCAAAAAATTCGGTTGCGCTTGCGCATCAGCTGATCCTCCTTCACGACGGAAGGGTTCCTCTTGAACGTGCTGCTCTTGAGGATTTGCCGGGTGTCGGCCGCAAAACGGCGAATGTCGTTCTCAACGTGCTGGCAGGACTGCCGACTATGGCAGTTGACACTCACGTCGCGCGCGTCAGTGTTCGCATGGGTTTGGTGACTCCGACGGAAAACCGTCTGCTGATCGAGGAGCAACTTCTGCAGGTCGTTCCTGAGGAATGCGGGCGACTGGCTCATCATCTTTTGATTTTTCACGGACGTTATTTTTGCACGGCGCGCGCGCCCAAATGCGGAGAGTGCAAACTCCTGAACCTCTGCAGACAGGTCGGACTTGCGAAAGACAAAGCAACGGAAAAATCGCCCGTCAGACGTTGAACAGAAAGTGCATGACATCGCCGTCCTTGCACACGTATTCTTTGCCTTCCTTGCGGTAGAGCCCCGCTTCTTTGACCTTCGCTTCGTTTCCGAGCCGGAAAAGGTCATCGCATGCGTAGACTTCAGCGCAAATGAAACCCTTTTCAAAGTCACTGTGGATCACGCCCGCTGCCTGAGGAGCTTTGGTGTTTTTCTGAATCGTCCATGCGCGGACTTCCTGAACGCCTGCAGTAAAATACGTTTGCAGGCCAAGGAGTTCGTAGCCCGCGCGAATAAGACGGTTCAGTCCGGGTTCCGATAACCCGAGCGATTCAAGATACTGTCCGGCTTCGTCTGCTTCCAGCTGGCCGAGTTCTTCTTCCAGTCGCGCCGAGACGACAACGACTCCGGAACCTTCGCGGCCTGCGATTTCCTTGACAGACCGGACATGACGGTTCGACGCGCCAAGATCCGCAAGATCGGTTTCCGCAACGTTGGCCGCGTAGAGGACAGGCTTTGCGGTAATCAGATGCAGGGACTTAAGGAACTCGAGTTCATCTTCGGAGCAGGACGGCAGGAACGAGCGCGCCGGTTTGAGTCCTTCGAGATGCGCTTTGAGCCGGCTTCCGACATCGTAACTGAGCAAAACTTTTTTATCGTTGCCCTTCAATGATTTGGAGAGCCGTTCAACGCTTTTGCCGACTGTTTCGAAGTCTGCGTAAATCAATTCCGTGTTGATGGTATCGATATCCCTTGCCGGATCCGTACTTCCGTCAACGTGAATGACATCACCGTCTTCAAAGCATCTGACGACGTGAACAATCGCGTCGACCTGCCGGATGTGTCCGAGAAACTGGTTTCCCAAACCTTCGCCGCGGCTTGCACCCCGAACGAGGCCTGCAATGTCGACGAATTCGATAAAAGTGGGGAGAACACGCTTACTTTTAATGATTGCGTCGATTTTGGATAGTCTTTCATCCGGCACTGCAACCCTGCCGACGTTGGGGTCGATAGTACAGAAAGGATAGTTGGCAGCTTGTGCGCCGGCCTTGGTTACTGCATTGAAAAGTGTGGACTTTCCGACGTTTGGAAGGCCTACGATACCGCAATTGAAGCCCATGTCTCCCCCTCGCGGTTTCCCGCTGTGATCAATGGGTTTTCCATAACCTCGGGTACGGAGTGAGGCAAGCTTTGTTCCTGCCGTTGACACCGCTTGGAGTCGTGCTAAAGGAGTGTCACTGACCTCGGGGCCGGACTGTTTGGTGATAAGTTTTTGGTCCTGATGTTACGTGAATTTCAGCTGTTCCTCTTTGAATTTACCGAGGATGTAGATAGATGAACACCACTCAGCAATCGATTCAGGATGCAGGCAAAGCAAGAGTTGGCGCAGAGGCCGGCTCAATTGAAACAGTTCGTCTCGCAAGGGAAGAGCGTACTATCGAGGGAGCGAGTGCAGGTGATGCCGGCATCGCGGAAATCGACAGCTCGGTCGGACTTCTCGAGCAGCTGAACATGCCGCCTGTGCCCGAGCATCTTCGTTCTCTGTTGGAAGAGACCAGCCTTGAACAGCTCGTCTTTTGGAAACTTCAAGGGTTGTTCGAGCGTTTCGACGACGAAATCCCTGCGAACATTCTGAAGACAGTTCTGTCACACGTTGAGCGTCCTTTGTTTGCGCTGGTTCTGAAAAAGACCCGCGGCAACCAGTCCAAGGCCGCAGACGTACTCGGCTGCAACCGCAACACGCTGCACCGCAAACTGAAAGGCTTCAGCATTCAGCCCCGCGATGTGCGTAAGGTTCTCAAGACCCGCAACCGCAGAAGCATTGCCGACCTGCTGAATGAACTCGCTGACTAACGTCGGCTTAGGGTGGACTTATGGCGCAACTCGAGGAAAGACGTTCCAAAGGCGCCTTGAACCTTCCTCATTCTCTTGAAGCAGAAACAGCTGTTATCGGCGCTGTTCTGACGAATCCGAGTTCCGCCATCGAGCATACCGAAAAGCTCTTGGCGGACTATTTTTTTGTTGAATCGCACAGAATAATCATTGATTCGATGAGAGAACTTCTTTTCGACGGAGTTCCTCCCGATCTCGTCAATGTTCATGAGAAATTGCGGTTTCACAACAAACATCTGAATGTCGGCGATTTCGACGGTCTCCGGCAGTTCCTTCATTACGGCGCGAATTCGGAAAACATCGGATACTGGCTGGATGTTGTAAAACGCTTTTGGGAGCTCAGGCTTGTTGTAGAGAAGTGCTCGGATCTGGCAACGCGCGGCAGAAGGGTTGCCGAGGCAAGCGTTGAATCGTTTCTTGCAGAGGCAGAAGAGACGTTCATGCAGCTTGCTGCGACCCGCGGACACAACGGATTGACGCCGGCATCGGCCGTTGTGCGTGAAACTATTCAGTCGCTCAGCGACTTGATGAACAATCCGGGGGGCATGACAGGTGTTCCGACAGGATTCAGTGATCTTGACTTGATCACCGCAGGTTTTCAGCCCAGTGACCTGATCATTCTCGCAGCCCGTCCGGCAATGGGCAAAACCGCCCTTGCTTTAAACTTTGCCCAATATGCGGCGATTCATGACAAGAAAAACGTCGCTGTTTTCAGTCTTGAAATGAGCAAGCAACAGTTGATGCAGCGTATGCTGTCAACCGCTGCCCGCATTGAATCGCATAGATTCCGCGACGGTAAAATGAGTGCCGAGGAACTGCACAGGCTTTATCCCGAGGCGGCACATTTTAATACCGACAGGTTGATGATCGACGACACGCCAAGCATCAGTTTGCTCGATCTCCGCAGCCGCTGCCGGCAGATGAAGAGAGAAAAAGGCTCAGTCGATATGATTATTATCGACTATCTGCAGCTCATGACCGTAGGCACAAACCTCGGTGCGAAAAGCTCACGTGAGCGCGAAGTGGGTATGATAAGTCAGGGATTAAAGGCTCTTGCCAAAGAATTGTCTTGTCCTGTCATTGCACTTGCCCAGTTAAACCGCGGTCTGGAACAAAGACCGGACAAACGTCCCCGTTCGTCGGATCTTCGTGAATCCGGCTCAATTGAACAGGACGCCGATTTGATTATGTTCATCTACCGCGACGAGTACTATCACGCCGATTCACCCGACAAGGGAATTGCCGAAGTCATCATCGGAAAAAACCGACACGGCTCGACAGACACAGTCAAGCTTGCGTTTCAGGGCGAATTTACTGCGTTCCACAATCTTGCCAAAAGTTATTGAACCGCTGAGCCGGATCAATGAGCTGACGGACGCTGCCGAGCAGTTCCATGCGGTCAACAGGCTTGCAGAGGTGTTCATTAAATCCATAAGAGATGCTGCGCTCACGGTCTTCCCGCATTGCGTGTGCGCTGAGTGCAATTACGGGTTTGCCGTATCCGTGCCTGCGAATGTGTGAAATGGTTTGATAACCGTCATATTCAGGCATCTGAATGTCCATCACAATGAGGTCGTATTGATTTTCAATGGCCATCTTGGCTGCTGATCTGCCGTCTTCGGCGTAATCGACGCATGCACCGGCATGTGTAAGAAATTTTTGAACAATCAGTCTGTTGTCGGGAGCATCGTCAACCACAAGAATTCTGCTGCCGTCGAGTCGCGGTGTCGATTTGACATGTTTGCGAACATCTTCGCCGGCCTGACTGCCGACCTCGGCAGCTTTGATGTTCAGTTTATGCGCCGGCCCGATACTGATGGATATTTCAAAGCAACTGCCTCGCCCTTCTTCGCTCCACGCAAGAGTCAGATCACCCCCCAGAAGCTGGGCAAGACGCTTTGAGAGAACCAGACCCAATCCCGTGCCGCCGAATTTTCGCCGTGTGGATGAGTCCGCCTGAACGAAAGGTTTAAAGATTCTGTGTTGCTGTTCTTCAGTCATGCCCAGACCCGAGTCTGTGATTCGGACAACGAGCATTGATTGCTTAGGATGAACATTTGCCGAGACTTCTATCGTGACCGAGCCGCGGTTTGTGAATTTAACGGCATTTCCGGCAATGTTGATCAGAATTTGCCGGAACTTTGTTCCGTCCGTTTTGATTTTGGACGGAATTCCGCCGGACTTTTCGATTCTGAGTGCAATTCCTTTTTCTTTGGCCTGCAATTCGAGGAGAGTTGTGACGTCGTTCACAAACGGAAACAGTTCAATCTCTTCTTCTTCGATTTCCAGTTTTCCGGCTTCGACTTTACTGAGGTCAAGAATCTCATCGATGATCTTTCCAAGCTGGCGTCCGTTGCGCAGAATGGCCTGTAGCGCCGAGTGACGTTCGTCTTCCGAATTTTGGAAATTACCCACGAGCTCGGCAAAACCCATAATCGCACCCAGCGGGGTGCGAATTTCATGACTCATGTTTGCAAGAAATTCACTTTTGGCTTTGTTGGCCGCATCTGCAGCTTCTTTTGCAGTTTTGAGAGCATCCTGAGAGTTTTTTGATTCGGTTACGTCTTCCGCGACCCCGATGATGCGGTGGACCCGTGCGGCCGAATCCCGCACGCCGAAAGATTTGAAACTCAGCCAGCGGATTTCATTTTCCGATTTTTTGATCCGAAATTCTATACGCGAATCAAGTCCGAGGGTCAGGTCACTGAAAAAGTTTCTCGCAATACCCGAATCATCCGGATGCACATTCTTCAGGACTTCGGAAAAGAACAGATCTCCGGATGATGGTTCGATGTTCAGAAGAGGCTTGACGACCGGACTTATGTAGATGAGCGAGGCGGCGCGAACATCATATATCCAGAACGCTTCCCTGACGTTCTCTGCAAGCTGTTCAAATCTGGTCTTCCACTCATGAAGCTCTTTTTGTTCCCGCTTGTAATTGCTGATGTCCCTGATGACAACGCAATAGTTTTTGTTGTTGCATGAGTCGGAGGATAAGCTTGTGACAAGCACGCCGGCCCAAAATCCCTGTCCTGATTTTTTGATTTTTCTGGTCGTTTCCTGATGGAAATTCAGGTCGTCCGAATTCGCAAGTGCGGAGATGACCTTTCCCGACAGCAAATCAGTTTCCGGACAGAGGATGGAAATGTGTTTTCCCTTAAGTTCATCTTCCGTGTAACCGAGGACCGCGATTACTGCGTCGTTCGAGAACTGAATAAAACCGTCTTCGCAAAGAATCAAAACGGCTGCGTCATGAATACCGGACAGCAGTCTTTTGGAGCGGGATTCACGGTCGCGGATTGCATGAATTGCGTTCTGGAAGAGTGTGATGTCTTCGCACGTTCCCAAAGTAAGCCGGCCGGCGGACGGAGCATGCATCTCTGTGCAATCCGGCTGTTCAAGCGGCTTCAGTTTGATTTGAAGCCAAATCCAGTCGCCCTCCTCACCGCGGATTCTGAGGCGGGATTCTACAATACCGCTTTTCAGATGTTTGAGGCAGGAAAATAAATCAAGTGCGTTGGAGATGTCACTCGGATGAATCCATGCAGGACAATGACCCGACGCAAGCATTTTAAAATCGCTTTTGCGGAATGCGCTGAACAGTTTTTTGCAGCTCGAATTTGCCGAATGGATGCGAGGGGATGAGTCAATAATAAAACTTGCCAAAGGAATTGAGTTCACCCATGCGCTGAGCAGCATATCAACCTGTGGGGAGCTTGTTGATGCAATCCGCACGCGGCTCGGTTTGTCTTTCTGAAACAACAAATTTTTCAAAAATCGTGCCGCGCTCTGCGCTGTGGACCTTGAGTCCGAGTCTCCGCAATTCGCCGTGCAATGATTTTTGATAAAAAGTTTCAACATATCTTTGATTTAAAAAGTCTTTCAAAATTAACCCGAGTGCGCTGCGGCTGTAGCATGTGCCCATTTCGGCTGACAACTCTTTTGAGCCTCCTGACCGTAAACAATACAAAATAATCAAAATCTCAGCATAAACATCTGAAAATACGAGATTTGATATATTTTTGTCGGGGCCGGCTCAGTTTGCGCCTTTTTTTTCCGATCACCCCGCTAATTGGACCCGTGGGTCCTGTTTGGGGGAAAATTTGCAGGAAAGAGTCGAAATTCATTGGATTTGTAAACCTCTCGGAGTTCCGGTCGGCGAGAGAGCGTCGCAAGGCGTCTCGGTCGTCCTCAAAGAGAGCGTTGAATCCGACCTTCTGCACTTTCTTGATGGCCTCGGTGATCAGGCAGACATCCCGATTCGGCTTTGCGTTCTCGAAATCGACCAGTACCGGCGAAACAAAAGAGCCATTTCGGATGCATTTCTGAACAGCTCGGCGACCGGAAAGCTGGCATTTGTGCTTCTTGAGCGGGATTCGGAAGTGACAACGAGAGCAAGCAAAGCCATGCGGTTGAGTGAACCTCCGCCATGGATTTCCTGCGTTGTCCGAAAAAGTTCAGGTTTCAACGAAATGCTGAGTCAGGTCATGCGCGCGGCGCAAAACCTTCTGGTCGCATCAAATCAGTCCTCATTCAAAACTCTGCTGGCGCAGCGGGACGGCGAAACAAATGCAATCAACGAAATCGGCTTGGCCATTACGAGTCATGCATCCGTTGACAGTATGGTCAAGCTGGTTTTGGAAAAGGCCATTGATTTGTGTTCGGCGGATGCCGGATTTATTTTGCTGAGAGAAAATCTCGGCGCAAATCAGCGCGAGGGTGTGCCCGACGTCAGGCTTCTGAGAAGTTCGGGTCATCGGTTTTTTCAAAAGGCGCGCGTGTGTAAAAGTCAGAATCTGAAATTGGGAAGTGACTCGCTTGATCCCGCGCGCAGCACGACAACGTCATACATTATGAACCACGGCATCGGAGTGGTGTGGGAGGTCGGTGCACAAGGACCTGTAGCGCACAGCAGAGATGCCGTTAATCCGATTCAGCAAAATTTGTCGTGCATTCCGTTTGAGTATGACAGCCGCAACTATGACGTCCGGAGTTATTGCCAGATGCCTCTCAAGACTCCGTCCGGGGAGGTTGTGGGAATAATCGTCCTCGTAAATTGTAAAGTTGCAAAAAATGTTTTCATCGACAGTCTTGCCGACGTGCGTAAATACGTCCGTCCGTTTACTGTTCACGAATTGAATTTGATGGAAGCTCTTGCGTCGCAGGTCGGAGTATCGCTCGACCATGCGCGTCTGATTCAGGACCTCAAAAGGGTTTTTGAAAGCTTTGTTCAGGCAAGCGTGGTCGCCATCGAATCCCGTGACCCGTCCACCAAAGGTCACAGCGAACGGGTTGCCGTCCTGACAGTCGGTCTTGCGGAAGCAGTGAACGGAACAGGAACAGGACAGTACGGTTCTGTTTCTTTCAATGCAACGCAGTTGTACGAAATTAAATATGCATCCCTGCTGCACGATTTCGGAAAAATCGGTGTCCGTGAAAATATTCTCCGCAAGGAACGTAAGCTTTATCATCATGAACTCATGGCGATTCAGGAGAGATTCCACAATCTGGAAAAAAAGCTGAACCTGAAATGTCTTCAGGATTATCTTGAGAGACTTATGAACAGGGGGCAAATTCCCAGCCGTGAAGACATCGACAGAATGCAAAAGGATGTTCAGAATATTTCTTCAAAACTGCACAGATACTGGGAGAATATTCTTGAAGCCAACGAGCCGTCGATCGTCAGCTCGGAAAATTTCCAGAAGATTCTGGAAATAGCTTCAATACAGTATCTTTCCGACAGTGAAAGAGCGTCCGAATTGTTGCTGCCGGACGAGGTGGAAAAGCTCACTATCAAGCGCGGTTCGCTGTCCTACGCAGAGCGGCTTGAGATTGAAAGTCATGTGACGCATTCCTTCAAGTTTCTTATGAATATCCCGTGGACTCAGGAGCTGGCCAACGTTCCTGATATTGTTTACGCGCATCATGAAAGACTCGACGGTACCGGTTATCCCCGTCAGCTGGTGTCGGACGAGATTCCCATTCAGGCAAAAATGATGGCCATTGCCGATGTCTA
>RFOM01000051.1 GCA_009926615.1 Pseudomonadota bacterium | reverse complement strand
CTCGACCTGCGGGAGACGCTCGAGGAAGAGGGCTACGTGGTTGTGGCCGAAACGGGACGAGGCGACAAGGCGGTCGAACTCATTCGCGAGCACAAGCCCGACCTTGCGATTCTCGACATCAAAATGCCGGGCCTCGACGGGCTTCAGGCTTCGCGGCTCATCTCGGCTGACAAGATCTGCCCGGTGGTGCTGCTCACGGCATTCAGTCAGCGCGAGATCGTCGAACAAGCTCGGGATGCTGGTGCGTTGGCGTACATCGTCAAGCCGTTCCAAAAATCCGATCTGGTCCCAGCGATCGAAGTTGCACTCGGGCGGTTCCGTGAAATGCAGTTGTTGGCCAGCGAGGTTGGAGCGCTCGAGGAACAGCTCGAAACACGGAAACTCATTGATCGCGCGAAGGGCGTTCTCATCGACAAGTCCGGGCTCAGCGAGTCCGATGCCTACGCTTTCATCCAGCGTTCGGCAATGTCGGAGCGCGCGCGGATGAAGGACATCGCCGAGCAAATACTTGCCGGCACCCTCATGCCCTAGTTTGACGGCATATGAAGTGCCTCGCCCTCGACGGCAACTCGCTCGCATACAGGGCCTTTTTTGCCTTGCCGAGCGACATGGCGACGTCCGCGGGACAGGTGACGAATGCAATCGTTGGCTTCACTTCGATGTTGACGAACCTTTTGAAGGACGTGAAGCCCGACGCTCTTGTCGTGGTGTTCGACCGACCCGAGAAGACATTTCGTCACGAGGCCGTGCCCGAGTACAAGGCGCAGCGTGAAGCGGCACCCGACACCCTGCGCAGCCAGATGGGAATCATCCGCGAGCTGCTCGACTCGCTCGGAGTGACGGTTCTCGATGCCGCGGGCTTCGAGGGTGACGACATCATCGCAACGCTGGCGGACAAGTGCGTGAAGGCCGGCGATGACATCGTGATTGTCACGGGAGATCGCGACTCGTTCCAGCTTGTCAGTGATCCTCACGTGCGGGTTCTGTACAACAAGCGGGGAGTCAGTGACTACGCGCTCTACGACGAAGCGGGAATCGTCGAGCGGACCGGCGTGACACCATCGCGCTACGTCGACTACGCGGCCCTGCGCGGGGACCCGAGCGACAACTTGGTCGGCGCAAACGGGGTGGGGGAAAAGACCGCGGCCAAGCTGGTGAACGAATACCCCAACCTGGTGGCGATTCTCGACTCGGCCGATCGCCAAACGCCGAAGCTTCGGGCTTCTCTCGAGGAATGTCGCGAACGGGTCCTGCGCAATGCGCAGGTCATGGCCTGAAGTCCGATTGGTTCATCCATTGAAAATCAGTCCTAAAAAGAATCAGCGCCAGCCTGAAAAACTTCGATGTTCTAAAATCAACATATTTTCCATAAACATTAATAAGAATCTAATTGGACAAAATGCACTTCGGTCCGGCCAATTATATGTAAGACAAAACAACGGCAACAGCATAAAATTATGTATATTTTTAACGAATTAAACTTATTCAAAAAATCTCCGAAACCTCATAATCGGAGGCGAAATGAGAACACACGCGTGCCTTATCTTTTTGGTTTATTCCTTTATTCCGTCATGCATGGAAAAAATGGAAGGAATTCCGGTCGAGAATCTTAAGACGACAAAGTCGCCGACAACCAACGGAAATTCAGGAGATTTGAAAAATTCTCCCGCGACACCAAAAGTCTCAGATGCAGAGGCAGAGGATCCCGGAGCAGGAGCCGACGCACGCGCCGGCGCATCGGCACCTGCTGCTTCTTCCTCCGGACACGCAATTGTTTCGGTCGATTTACCCGAGCTTTCGAATAATCTGCGCTTTTTCGCTTCCGGATTCAAAACTCTGAATTCCAATGATGCCAACAGTGTTAATTTCGGTACAGACCAAACTGCTGTCACCACCGTCTACAAAAGTCTTATCGCCCAAAACAAAGTTACAGATTGCTTTCAAATATTCGTTGATAGTGACCTTGAAAAAACCAACAATGAACAATTTATTCAAAAAGTCGACGCCGAAAAGAAACTGATTCAGGAAAACTACTCCGGCTACACCGTCAGTTATGAAAAAAATCTTTGTCCGGCAGACGGTTCGAAGATTGTAGCTGTTATGGAAATGAAGTTACCTGTCATTCAGAACTTCAGCGGAATGACACGGGACCAAATGCTCGCAGCGTCGCAGAATTCGCAAACGTATCAATCATACAGCCGCAAAGTGAGTATTTTTAAAAACCTGACAGCCACTGAAAGGCAATCTCTGAAGGACAAAATAGCACCGGCAATGGTGTCCATGAATCTTCCGATCGTCAAATTCTTTTTTTCGGGCGACCTTAAGAACTGAATGAAGTAAAGATTCGGTTTCAAGAGAAGGCTTCAGAAATTATATGTCTGTCAGAGTGAATGTTGTCTGAAAAAATTCCAGATCTCTTTGGTAGCATTCAGTTCTTTGCTCGTCGGACCCACCAGCCACGCCGGCTGATCAGCCCCGTCGGGCCACGTATGGCCTCCGCCCTCAATCTTATAGAGCAGCAGAGCTGAATTGTTCTGACATCCGGTATGCCTCGTCACAACGATCTTTGTTTTGTCTGAGGCAACTTTCTTAGGAAGAATTTCTTCCTTCTTTCCGGAACAGCCGTTTTGTTTTCGCCAGAAATCGACAACATCTGGAACTGACAGAATGTCTCCGCCGGCTCCTTTTGTCATATTGCCCCCATCCCACATCACAAACTTATCCAAAGGACTGTTCATGACGAGCATCGGCACGGGCCGTGCGGACTTGCAGTTTTCGCGCAAAGAGACTCCCATCGATCCGGCTACACCTGCAAAGGCCGCAATACGGTCCGACAAGTCGCAGGCCAGTCGCTGCACCATGAAGCCGCCGTTGGAAATCCCCGTGACATAAATCCGCCGCGCATCAATTTTGCGGACAGCCTTAACGTCTTCAATCAGTGCTCTGACAAAACTTATGTCGTCGACATCCGGATTGGCAGTTCCTCTGCCGTCATTCCAGTTGCTGTTGATGCCACTGGGATAAACAACGTGAAAACCCTGCTCGTCGGCAAGGTTGTGAAATAATGTCGTTCGCGCAAATCGGACGTTGGTGGTTTTTCCGCCGTGAAAGCCTATGACCAGAGGCATAGAACTATCCTTGCGTCCGGCAGGGGTATAGAGAAGATAATTGCGATTCTTCCCCTGACTTTCGATTTCGCGGGATTCAAAGTTCGGCCCCATGGAAGCGGAATCTTCTTTCTGCCGCCTGTCTCTGCGTTCCTGTGCTTTTTTTTGCAGAAACCCCTGTGAACCGGAAGCATCTGTACTTGAACGGTGTGCGCAAACTGCAAGAGTAGCTGAAAAAGCAGTTAAAAATATCATCCGCACAAACATGGCAATTCTCCGGATCTTCAGATTTAAAGAACACACATTGTCAGACTGCAGCCTGAGTCTCAGTGTCTTTGGCGAACCAGCTCGGAAAAGCAGCATTGAGCCCCATAGCACCGAAGAAAATCAGTGCCAGAGTCAGCGTAAAAACGTGTTCCGGAATTTCTTTGTCGATTGTCAGATAGCCCAAAGGACCAAGCGGAAGATTTTTCAATTTGAGAACCATGTTGATACCCGCAAGTCCGACCAAGATGAATGCCGTTTTGACGAGAACGGGAAAACGATCGATCAATTTCACAAAAATAGTGGCAGCAACGCGCATCATGAGAATTCCGAGAATGGCTCCGGTGACGAGAATCCAAGGTTCACTGCTGATTGCAAATGCAACTCCGATGGAGTCGATTGAAAACATTATGTCCATAAGTTCTACGGCAAGAATGGTCGACCACAGCGGCGAGAGTTTGAGGAACTTGGAAAGCCCGCGTTCGTGCGGATTGGGCAGCTCGCCCTCAGCCTCTGCCTTTTTCCCCTTGGGCCACAGTTCGGTCACGGCAAGCCAAATCAGGTACGCGGCGGCAGCGGCTTTCACCCATTCGATTTTCATGAGCGTGACACCCAGAAAAATGACCAGCGTTCTGAAAATATAGGCTCCCCAAATTCCGTAGCGCAGGGCCCGCTTCTGGTCTGCGGGATCTGTGAGACGCGATTTTACAGTGGCCGCGAGGGCAAGGGCGTTGTCGAACGAAAGCAACCCCTCAAGAATGACAAGTGTGCCAATATCCAAGATATTCTGACCCGTTACCTGTCCCCATGGGACTTGAAACAAAGGCGCAGCCAAATTAAATCCTGCCAGCATAGATTCTGTTCCACTCATGCTCATGACTTCTTCATATCTAGATGTTAATTGTGCGACCGTCAGATACTAACGATTTTGGTCTGAAGCTCAATACGCCGATATTATCCTCAGCCGAGAGAAAGGGTTTGCCATGGGCTCCTGCTGTCAGGAAAAATCCTGCGATCTTGCAAAACTCCGCAAAGAACAGGCCAAAGTTCTTTGGATAGTTCTCGCCGTCAACGCGGTCATGTTTTTTGTTGAATTTGGAAGCGGGTTGATTGCCCATTCACTCGCCCTGACGAGCGATTCGCTCGACATGCTTGGCGATGCCATTGCCTACGGAAGCAGCCTTTACGTCATCAACAAAGGACGCACTGCCAAGGCATGGTCGGCAACTTTGAAAGGGTCGATCATGCTGGTATCCGCTTTGGCGGTTTTGGCGCAGGCTGTCTGGAAGCTCACCCATCAGGTTCAACCCGAAGTCACGCTGATGTCGGGAGTCACACTGCTGGCTCTCCTTGCGAATTCGGCCTGCCTTGTTCTGCTGACGCGCCACAGGTCCGACGACGTGAACATGTCTTCGGTCTGGATATGCTCGCGCAACGATCTGATTGCCAACACATCGGTTCTGGCTGCTGCCGGACTTGTGTTTCTGACAAATTCGCAATGGCCCGACTTTGTGGTCGGTCTTGGAATTACGGCACTGTTCCTCAAATCTGGAATCGGCGTTCTGCGCAAGGCAAGGCAGGAACTCGCTCAGCAAAGAGCGGTCAGCGCTCCCGCCTGAATCATCGACCCTGCCGCGGTCCTGAACGGTGGTGCCTGTTCGCACCCTGAACAGGCGGCTTTTCCTTCGAGTTCCTTGCACTCTCGGAATGAAACGGCTGTCCCTGATCGTAGGGGATCTGCTTTCTGATGACTTTTTCGATTTGCTTCAGATACGAAATTTCCTCTGCCTCGCAAAATGAAATCGCCACGCCCGACGTTCCTGCCCGCGCCGTCCGGCCGATGCGATGAACGTAAGTCTCGGGTTCATTGGGCAGTTCAAAATTAATGACGTGCGTGATGTCATCAACATCAATTCCGCGTGCTGCAATGTCGGTCGCAATGAGTGCGCGCAAAGTCCCGTTCTTAAATTCTTGCAATGCCTTTTGTCTGGCCGATTGCGATTTGTTTCCGTGAATCGCGCGCGAAGACACACCGGCGCTGTCGAGATATTCGGAAACCCTGTTTGCGCCGTGCTTTGTGCGGGTGAAAATAATAACCCGTCTCAGATCCTTGGATTCAAACAGATAAGTGAGAAGCTCCCGCTTTTTTGCTTTGTCTACAAACATCACACTTTGATTGATAAGTTCGGCGGTCGTTGAGGGCGGAGTAACCTCTACCTTCACCGGATTTACGAGTATCGAGTTTACGAGTTTTCCGGTTTCGGGTGCCATGCTGGCAGAGAAAAGCAGATTGTGCCGCTTTTTGGGAAGCAGAGCGATAATCTTCTTAATGTCGTGAATGAAACCCATGTCGAGCATACGATCTGCTTCGTCGAGTACAAACGACTCCAGCAGAGCGAGACTCAGGAAACCTTGTGAAATGAGATCGAGAAGGCGTCCCGGAGTGGCAACGAGTACATCGGCTCCGCCGCTCAGGCTTTGAACCTGAGGATTCTGACTCACCCCGCCGAATGCCAGCGCAAGTCGCACTCTCAAATGAGAGCCGTACGTCTGAAAACTTTCGTGGACCTGAATGGCAAGCTCGCGTGTCGGCGTGAGAACCAGAACTCGCACGTGCTTTGCGGGCATACGCTTGGGATTCAGGGCAATGTTCTGCAAAAGCGGCAGCGAAAATGCGGCTGTTTTGCCAGTCCCCGTTTGGGCGATTCCAAGAAGGTCTTTGCCCTCGAGCAAATGCGGAATAACCTTCAACTGAATGGGTGTAGGCTGAGTGTATCCGCTTTTTTCAACCGACTTCAACAGCGGTTCAATGAGTTTAAGCTCAGCGAAAGTTTGATTTGTGTTCAAAATGATCCCTTTTATTCGAAAGTGTGGCGGCCGACGAAGCCTTGACGACCAAATTCTTTATCTTGCGGCCGGACAGGCTTTTCAGCACGGCCGCCGCGCGCGGCCGGAGAATCTCGACATGGGTGAAATGGTCAAAAATAAAAATTCCGCCGACCTCTTGTTTGGCAAGTCCGAGGTCTTTTGTCAGTGCTCCGAGAAAGTCTCCCGGCCGAAGCTTGCTCGACTTGCCTCTGTTGATATGTATTTTAATAAACTCTGCAACCTCGGTTTTCAACTCCGGCACCGGCGCCGGCAATTGAGAACATGCAAGATTCTCAAGAACAACATCGGTCCCCTGCAGCATATCGCGCAGAAACTCACGGGCCCTCGATGTGCACAGACTTATTGTTCTCCCCTTCTTTCCCGCTCGGCCGGAGCGGCCTGAACGATGCAGATATTCCTGCTGCGTTGAGGGAAGCTCATAATGAATGACGACTGAAAGATCCGAAACATCTATTCCGCGCGCGGCCAGATTCGTTGACACCAAATACTTCACTCCGCCTGACCTGAAGTGACGCATCATGGTCGAGCGCTCGATTTGTCCAAGCTCTCCCGACAATCCGGTTGCCGAAAAACCGTTTTCCCGCAAAAATTCGACCACCTTCTGCACAGCATCGCGCGTCTGGCAAAAAATTATTCCTGTCTCTGTTTCTGCGTCGATCTGAACCAAAAGCTGCTGCAGAGCCGGCAGTCGCTGTTGACCGTCGGAAATCAGAACTGACTGATGAACAATCCTCAATGCACCGGATTCCTCAGCCGATTCACCTGATGTCTCCTGACGCGTTTCTGCGCGGACGTCGATACGTTGACCGCGATGGACGAGGCGGTTTTGCAACCTGCTTTGTCCTTCCGATTCAGTTGCAGAAAATAATGCAGCCTGAATCCGGACGGGAAGATAATCGCAAATGTCTTTGATTTGTTCCTCAAAACCCATTCCGACAAGAAGATCGGCCTCATCAAGGACCACCGACTTCAGGTGCTTGAGGCAGAGAATCTCCTGCCTCAAAAGCTCAAGAGCACGTCCGGGAGTTGCTACAACCACAGCAGGCTTTTTCAACATTTCGGTTTTTTGAGTCTCGGCTTTGTGGCCGCCGAACAACGTTCTCACCTGAGGGCAACGCACGCCGTCAGCAGAAAGCTGAGCGGAAACCTGTCCGGCCACATGCGCAATCTGCGCGCCCAGCTCGCGTGTCGGAGCGACGATCAAAAGTTGAACTTCAGAAAGCTGAGGGTCAATTTTCTCCATCAGTGGAATTAAAAACGCGAGAGTTTTACCGGAACCGGTCGGCGCAAGGGCAAGCAAAGACACGCCCGACTGCAAGGCCGGAATTGCCTCGACCTGAATGCGTGTCGCCGAGGAGTAGCCAAGTCTTTTTAATACCGGATGGATTTCTTGAAAGTCGGAGGTGGCGATGGTCATACGTCTGCCCTTGGCGTGAGTGCCTTGTCGGGACTTAGAAGCAACTGAGGGGAAAAGATACTGATTTTTGCAAACGACCGGCGCTCACGAGGGCGGACAGGCTGGGTTTTAAAAATAAACAAGTAATTACGAAATCTTATATTTTAACATCAACGGAATTGAAATCCGCTGAGCTAACCGAAAAGTCAACAAACTGCGAGGAAGCTCCGAAAGGGAGCGAATGTTCGGAGAAATAACAGATATGCAGAAGAAATTAACAAAATTTGTTCCCGAATCTGGAAAGTGCATCTTCAACACATTGCTCAGTGAAGCAATTCGCCGAAATGCGGGAATTGTGATTTGCATCTCCGCGGCTTTCATCAACTCGTCCTGCGCGCCGAGCGACAAAAACAAATCACCGGCGTCGGATTCGAAACAAGTCTCACCAAGCCAAACAGAAAAATCGGACAACGGACAAGGTCAGACAGCGCCGGCACCGGCGGGAGGCGCATCTCCTGTTCACAAAACCGACAACATTGCGGGCCTGATCGAATTGAAACCGCTCTGCGGCATGTCGGCCGGAAAAAAGGTTGCAGACATGTCTGCAGGCCGGCAGGTTAAAATTGCAACTTTCAACATGCTCGGTGCATTCGCAAACTCGCTCGATTCTCTTAAAGCCAGAACAGCTCTTGCGGCTTCTGAAATCCATAAAACAAATGCCGACGTCATTGGTATTCAGGAAGCGGAGGACATGGACCCTGCCGGTTTGACCGTTTCTCAACTCGCTCAACAGATGACCGCATTGTCGGGCGAAACTTGGTATTGGTGTTTCTTTCGTTCCAATCCTCATGTCCCCCTCGAAGCTGATACACAAATCGGCGGCGGTGGATTGGGCTCCGCAGGAATGGCGGCCATTGATGCAAATACCAAAAAATTGGGACAAAATCGTGGTATATGGGCGATGCCATACTCTCACGGCTGCCTTTTGGTTCCGCCGGAGCACGCAGAATCAGCCCGCGGGTTCTGGGAGAAAAGATTGCCTGCGGATTTGATACCGCCTGCCAAGGTCAGGTGAATTTCGAATCACGCGTTGTTGTGCGTGCCGAAATTCTGCTTCAGGGCAGGTCTTTTCACTTTTTCAATTCACACTTTTACACCAACATCACATCGTCAAGCCCACAGTCACAGGTGCAACAGGCAGGCGAAGTAGCCAATTACGTCGCACAGACGACAGCTCTCAAATCTGCACCCGCAGCGGTTGTCTGCGATTGCAATTCTCCGGAAAACGGTCCCGTGAGAGCTCGTTTTTCAGAACTCGGGTACACCGACTCGTGGTCCGCCACACAGTCGGGAAAGGCCGGAAACACAGGCGGTCAGGATATCAATTCAACTCAGAGCACTGCGTCGAGCCGGATCGATTACATCTTCACAAAGGGCATGGCGGCAAAAGAATCTGCGGTTTTTCCCGCTGGACCTGCAACCGGCAGCGGGGGACCCGCATGGCCGTCCGACCACCTCGGCGTGACCGCCGGACCGTTCTAATACAATAGTAATTACGAATACTTCGAAAACATTCATTAAGAAGGCGCACCGCCTTCCGAAACCTCCGCGATTGTATTGAGCGCCCCGCTGAAGATCCGGAGGTTGTGAATCATGAAAAGAAAACTTGAACTGCAGTCAATTCTCACAGCGTTTATGGTTGCCGGCGTAACGCTGACGTCCTGCAAACAGACAACAAACCAGAACGCAGAGCAGCCGCCTCTGCAGGAAGAGCCCGCGGAGGCTGATCCTGAGGCAGCGCTCGCGCTCGTCAATACAGGCGCCAAAGCACTTGCCGACATCACTGCCCAGCCCGGTCTTGTGCCTCACGATACTGATCAGAAGTTCACCCCAAAATCGGTAATTTTGGATCCCGACGGAACGGAACACGTCCGTTTCACCCGAACCTACAAAGGACTGAGCGTTGTCGGAGGAGACTTCGTTGTTCACCGCACACAGCAGGGAACAAGTACGTCGCTGAATAAGGTTGGAATCAGAGCGACCAAAGTCAATGCTGCAGGGTCATCAACTCCTGCGGTTGCCGACGGCAAAATTAACGTGAATGTTGTTCCGAAAATTTCCGCACAGGAGGCGCAGCAAAATGCGCGCACACACTTTGCGGGCAAGCTCAGCAAAGTCAAAGATGCGCAGCTGCTCGTTTTCAGCCACAACAAAACGCCGACCCTCGCATGGGAAGTCGGAGTCATGGGAAAGAACCCAAAAAATGCACCTTCCGACCTGCGTGTTTTCATTGACGCACAAACCGGAAGGCTGCTTGCAAAATGGGAGAAGGTCCACACCGCAGCAGGAACCGGAAGAGGTGTTCATACAGGAACCACCAAACTCGAAGTACAATTCACAAATGGTTTTTATCGTCTGCTCGACGAGACACGCGGACGAACGCAGAGCGGCGATATGAAAGGCCTTGAAGATGCCTTTGACGCTGTGCAGAAGCCGCTTTTGCCGTTCGCACAGAGACAGAATATTTTCGGCAATTTTAAAGCTGAAAACATGGTATCAATTGCGGCTGATGTGCAATTCGGAGGGATTGCCGCGTGGGACTACTTTCTCAAAAATCACGGCCGCCGCGGTGCAAAGAACGACGGAAAAGGAATGCCCTCGCGGTTCAACTACGGTGTGCAATATGCCAATGCTTTTTATCATCCTGACTGCGACTGCCTGACCTACGGCAACGGTGACGGAGGGATTTTTAAACCGCTGACATCACTTGATGTCGCTGTTCATGAATTCAGCCATGCCGTCACCCGCCATACGGCAGATCTCATCTACTACGGCGAATCCGGCGGCCTGAATGAAGCCACAAGTGACATCTTTGCGGCGCTGGCAGAGTTTTATTTCAACCTGCCGAGCGATCCGCCGGATTACCTGATCGGTGAGAAGATTGTCATGCCCGGCATCCTGTCCAACGATTCGCTGCGCACGATGTACAAGCCGAGTCTGGATGGCGCCTCACCGGATTGCTACAGCGACGAAGTTGATTTTTTGGACGTTCACTATTCCTCAGGAATAGCCAACCACTTCTTCTACCTCTTGGCCGAAGGATCAAAGCCTGCGGGAATGCCCGAATCTCCGACGTGCAACGGTTCGACAATCAAGGGCATCGGGCGCGAAAAGGCAGGCAAGATTTGGTATCGCGCTCTGACAGCTTACATGAATCCCAGCACCGACTATTCGGGAGCAAAGTTTGCAACGCTGCGTGCGGCACATGACCTCTTCGGCGTGAATTCACTTGAAACACGCACAGTCGGAGCGGCTTGGGCTGCTGTAAAACTTCCAAATCTTCCTCCGGTATTGCCCAAAGTGGTTTCTGTGAGCGCCAAGAAGAACGTCGAAACAAAAATACCGCTGAACATTACAGATGAGGATTCACCAATCAATTGCAAGGAAAGTCTTGTTGTTTCTTCGAGCAACACAAAATTGCTGCCGTTAAAAAATATTGTGTTGTCCGGTAAAGCTCCGGAGTGCGTGATGACCGTGACACCGATTAAAAATATCAGCGGCGCGGTGAACATCAGCATTGAAGTCTCGGACGAGAAAAACAAGGTGTCGAATCAGGTACCGGTCACAGTCAAATAAGACAGACGGCACGGGAACAGAAATTTATTTCACTTCAGGGTCGAACAACTCAGCCATGCTTTAAGAGAGCGCCCGTCTGCGCTGTCTTTGAAGGCTGAATTGCCTTTCGGCATGCTACCCGAAGCCACTTCTGAGTAGACATCCGCTTTGTCTGCTTGCAGCAATGCCAAAGTTGAGAAATTGCCGTTGGACGAGCCGGCACCGTGGCATCCGACACAGTTGGTGTTTACAATTGTCTTTATGCTGCTGTCGTAGGTGAGCGTCGAGTCGCAATCAGATGCACTCGCCGTCTCCTTTTTGCTCTGACCGCAGGAACTAAGAACGAAAAGTCCGAGAATACCGACAAATTTAATTTTCATGCAGACGCTCCTGTAACATTTCCGATTCGCTCCGAACATAGCAGAAAAAATTACAACAACCGAGAGGGACAGCTGAATTTACAGGGGGCAAGTCAGACGGTGCCTCAGTCTGAGCAAATTATCCGAAAAAAAGTCTTTCTAAAGATAACTTATACGATTCCGAACAGTACTGAGGCCAGTGAGGATATTGGCCGCTCACAGACCAAAGAGAAGGATCTCTTTTAATCCGGAGAAATTTCGGTGAGAGATCCTTCCTACCTTTTGGGATTCTGTGCATCGCTGGTGACGCTCGGCGTGTTGCTGGTTGTTAAACCACTCAAAAAAAGAAGTCAGGCTGTTTTACAGACTGAAACATTCGAAACTGTAATCGCGGAATCTTCGCCCTCGGCACCTGCTGTGCTCCAAGAGCCGCCGGAGTCTCAGGAGGACGAACCGAATGACAACGACGATTCATCCGACTCAAAACTCAGCTTCACCTTTAATGCGTTCGGTGACTCAGGCTGGGCACGAACACACGCGGCGAACCCCGTGTACGCACAAGGCTTCAAGAAGGCCTACAAACGCTTTGATCCTAAACAAAAGTTGCTCGCCGACCTGAACTATTTGAACTGGGAGACGAGCATAGGGAATCACTGCAAAGAATTCTGGTCACTGCCGACTCCGAATGCCTTTGCGTTCCTGACTGTACCCGAGGAACTCTCGGATGCCGTTTCGCTCGGATTCAATGTCATCGGCCTTGCCAACAATCACAGTCACGACTGCACACGCACGCGGAACGGCGACGGAGTTGTTCAAAGTGCAAAACACGCACAAACCATAAAATTAGCCGCAAAAGCTCAAAACAAATCAATTCTGATGAGCGGAATATCCGAGAACCTTCAGCATGAACCGGCAGCAGGGGACATGACCTTTGCGGAAGGCGGGGTTCCGGTCAAATTTCTGAGTGCTTATGTGGGAGGAAAAAATTCACGGTGCGACAAAATTTCCTGCGACATCAACCTTAACAAATACGCTGAGTCGATGTCCGGCCACAAGGGGTTGCGCATTTTGGCGCTCCACAGTTGGGACGAAGCCAGTCATCTGAAGCTCAAATCTATCCTGCGGGAGTGGATAGCCAACGACTGGGCCGACGTTGCCTTGGGAACGGGACCGCACGTTGCCGAATCGGTTGAACTTGTCTCCACACCCAAGGGAACCAAAGTCATTGCGACCAGTCTCGGGAATTTTATCCATCCAAGTTTGAAGCCCCAAAAGAACAACATTGTCCTGCGCACAAAATGGCAATTTGACCCCGACGATGATTCGCTGGTTCTTCAGTGGCTGAAAACAACCGAAATCAGTTGTGCCTTTGAAAACTGCCGCAGGATAAAAACGCGGAAACACGACCTGCCGGCCGACATTGAAGCGGCGGCATTGTAACCGCAGTCAGACCTTTCTGCGATTTGCAGCTGAAGGGGAGCGGGAAGCAGTGCAAAACAGCGGGAACGGACTATTTTTTGTTCTTCTTTTGAATCAACGCATTGTTCAGCAACCGGCTCTTTTCGGCAATCGTCTGTAGAACCGAACTCGCCATCGGCCTGAAACCAAATGCGATCCAATAAAACTTCTGCTTGCCGTTGCCGCGGGGTGATATTCTGCTCGCAGCCAGAAAGGCCTTAATTTCATCTTCGAGAGAATCCAGTTTACGGCGTATCGTCATTGCATGCTCCTGTGACAGGTAGCCGACCGCCAATTTAAAATGTTCATCCGCCTTTTCAAAATTGCTGCTGAAGAACTCCTCAATTCCAACTGCGCTGTACTTTTTCCAGAGAGCGCCCCCCGGACTGAACCTTGCATTGCAACTGACAAGCGATCTCAAGTCGCTGTCCGACTGATATTGCACCAATTGGAGTTCTTCGAGCTCCCGCAGCGCCCGAACAAGGGCAGCCGTATCTTTGGGCTGCAGGCCCGCATCAATTTCAGTAAAGGTGTAACCGCGGGCAACCATAAAAAACACGACAAACAAAAATTCATTTGCGCCGAGGGCTTCTTCCTGCGACTCCGAGAATGTATCTATTTGGGCGTAATTGTATGCCTTCAGATCCGAGAGCATGTCGTCGAGTCCGGCATCAAGGGCCCTGCAAACCTCATCGAGCATTTCCAGCGGCAGACGCTCTTCGGAAAAGTAACGTTTAACCGTCACTTCCGAAACCTTCAGCTTTTTTGCCAGCTGCAGATAAGTCGTTCCGTTCCTGCGCATGCGCATACGAATGGCTTCAAGAATTCTCTTCTTTTCACTCATTGAACTTCAACCTGCATGAAATTTATGGATAAATTTTCAACGATAATCCCGATTGGCGGGCTCGGAGTCAAGCTGCAACGTGGCCCGACGGTCATGTGAAAGGCTTTATCCTGCCGGCAAAATGGATTAAGAGTCGGCCAAACAAGGTTATCCTGCGTCGCACCGGACGGAGAAAAAGTATGGACATGGTTTATTTGCTGATTGCGCTTGCCGGAGGGATTGCTGTCGGCTGGTATTTGGCCTCGCGCAACACCGCCGTTATTAAAGAACAGCAGGACGAGCTTATCCGGCAGGAAGCCGGCGCAAAAGAAAGGGTCGCCGGACTGACCGCGCAGCTGGAACAAACCAGCACGACAGCCGACAAGTTGCGCTCCGAAGTCCTGCTGCTGAATAAGAACGTTGCCGAGCGCGACGCACGCATCACTCCAATCGAACTCGCGCTCGCGGAGACTCGTTCTGAGCGGGACTCACTCAAATCTGCAAAAGACGATTTGGAACAAAAACTGAAGGGCGAAGAGACGCGGGCAAACGTCCTTGATACCCGCAATCAGTTGCTGCAGCAGCAACTCGACACACTGCAGGCAAGTCTTGAAGAATTCAAAAAACAGGCAAAGACCGAATTCGAAAATCTTGCCCAGCGAATACTCGAAGACAAAGCCAAAACCTTTTCAGAAACAACGGAAAAAAGCCTCGGCACTCTGCTTGACCCGCTTAAAGAAAAGCTTCAGACCTTCGAAAAAATTGTCAACGACAAATATACCGATGAAGCCAAAGAGCGTTCTTCTCTCAAGGGAGAAATTGAAAGGCTCATTTCCCTCAACAACAAAATGGTATCCGAAACCACTTCGCTGACTCAGGCTCTGCGCGGCGACTCAAAATTTCAGGGTGACTGGGGCGAGCTCGTTCTTGAAAGAATTCTCGAACATTCCGGTTTACGGGAAAATCACGAATACAGCCTTCAGCAGGGCCACAAAGACGACGACGGCGACCTTTACAAACCGGACGTCATCATCAATTTGCCCGAGAACAAACACATCATCATTGACTCAAAAGTCTCCCTCACAGCATACGAGCGCTACCATGCGCTCGGCGAGCCGGCCCTGCAGGAACAACAGCTCAAAGAACACATCAAATCCATCAAACAACACGTCAGCGAATTAAGCAGCAAGCATTACGCAAAACTGAAAAACATCAACTCTCCCGATTTCGTGCTGATGTTCATCCCCATCGAGCCGGCCTATATTCTTGCAATGAAGGAAGAGCCCGATCTTTCCGCCCGCGCATGGGAAAAGCGCGTTGCGATTGTCACATCAACAACCCTGCTCGCAACCCTCAAGACTGTCGGCTCAATATGGAAGATTGAAGACCGCAACCGAAACGCCGAACAAATTGCCGCCGAAGCCGCCGGTCTGTATGACAAGTTTGTCGGCTTCCTTGAGGACTTCGAAAAGATCGGCAAAACCTTTGAGAGCGGACAAAGGCTCTACGGAGATGCATTCAACAAGCTCAAAGACGGACAAGGCAACGTCTTCAGGCGCATGGAAAAACTGCGTGACATGGGACTTTCAACGAAAAAACTGATTCGCCCTGAATTACTGGAATAAAGGCTGTTTCAAAGACTGAAAATGATTGCCCGTCACCGTCCGGAAATAAGTTTCTCCTGAAGCGAATCAAAATTCACCGTCCGTTTTGAAACTCTTTTCCTGAACAAACCCTTGCTCTTCAAATACAAAAAGACACCGGCAACGCTCAGCAGCATCAGGCTGACGGCGGCAACAAAAAGCCATGTCTCGCGAAAGGGAATCACTTCAAAATTCATACCGAAAAAACTGGTCCAAAACGCAAGCGGAATGCCTATTGTCGCCATCAGAGTCAGCCGCTTGATCTGCTCGTTTGCATAATAACCGGATGCACCCCAAAAGACGTCAAACAGAGCGATCAACTCACTGTGAAGTAAGCCAATTTCCTGCCGCAGACGCTCCTGATGATCGAGAATATTTCGAAACCAAAGTTTCTGTTCGGTGCTCATGTCGGAAATGGCCATGAACTCTTTGACGACCGAATGTGTGCCGTTGACGGCCCTTTGAAAGCGCAAAGAATGCTGCTTGATTTCAAGTATGGTCTTTGGATTGAAGCTCTCCTGCACGATCGCGTTCTCAGATTGAAAAACCAAATCTTCAAGCCGTGCGGCACGCTGCTCTGCGCTGTCTACGCAGCTGTCAAAGATGTTGTGCATGATTTCGCCGAGATTAAGCCCCTGCTGGACCTTCAGACATTCAAGCCAACTGGCAAAGTCCTCCGGATGGGGAGTGTCGGCCACCACGAGAAGCGAACCTCCGACGATGATAACGTGAACTTCGCTGATGCTGCCAATCCCGTTTCCGAAGTAGTGAATGACAAAGAACAGGTAATCAGGAAATTGCTCAATTTTTGCCCGCTGATTGCCCTTTTTGCAATCCTCTATCGTCAGCTGATGAAGCGGGGCAATTTCACAGATGCGCGACATCTGCGCGTCGGCCAGCTGCGGCTCCCTCGACAGCACAAATTCATGTACGTTTATTTTTTTGTTCGCGAGAACCTCACGCGAAAGAACTCTTGGACTTGCGCTATCCTGCAAATTCATCGGCACAACCCCACATCCGAGCGCAGCCGCTCAGACACACCATCTTAACAAGCCTGCATTTGGAACATTATAGCTTATGACAACGGCAGCGGTCCAATTCCGCGAGCGGCGGACGCGTGAAAATACCTGTCTGTTATTTTCAGCTGTTTCACTCATAGTTACGGCAGGTTATCAGGGTCGATATTTCTTGTTTATTTCCGTCGAAATGCTCCGAAAACTCCTTATGGCGATGAGGGGGGCGAGCGTGGACGACAAGGAAAAAAAGCGGTTCGGAAAGAGCCGTGAAAGTTCGATGGAGACTGTCCGGAGAATTCTCTTTCTGTTCAGTTTGCTCCGCAACGCCACCGCAGGCCGCAAACTCACCGCTCAGGAAGCGTTGCGGCAAATGCACTCCAAGGGTTATTCCGTCAGCGAACGTACCGTTCAAAAATACCTCAACGAATGTTCACTGTTTTTTGCGGGCGTGCGGCGCGATGAGAGCAAGCCTATCGGCTGGTGGTGGGAAGAAAACACGATTGACGATACGTTGCAGTTGTCCAAAGAAGGGGCGCTGGCTCTGTGTCTTGCAGAGGCACATCTCAAACACCTGATACCGTCTGCCGAACTGAAGCACCTTGCGCCTCTTTTTGAGCATGCACGCGGAACGATAAAGCAAAACCGCTACAAGAAAATGCTCGAACGGATTTGGATCACACCCCGCGGACTTCAGCTCAAGCCGCCCAAGGTTGACAGGGTGATCTTTGATCAGGTGATGACCGCAATTCTGGATTCAACCGAACTGGAAATTGACTACAAGAAATCACGCGATGACGACTGCCGGCAAAGAATCATCCGTCCGCACGGAATGGTCGAACGCTCCGGCCTTTATTACATCGTAGGCCCTGAGCGTTATTCTGAACGGCCAAAGACTTGGGCGCTTCATCGTATTCAGGGACTAAGGAAAAAGGAAAGTTTCTCCTACGACAAGAATTTCCGAATTTCGGATTATTCGAATTCCGGTGGCCTGAACGTCAAGTACTCACCGGAGCGCATCGGACTGCATTTGATAGTCTCCAAAAAGGCGTCTCAACACCTGCTCGAATCAAGCCTCTCTTCGGATCAGACAACCGAAATTCTCAAGGACGGATCAATCGTTCTGCGCGCAACGGTCGACAACACCATCGAATTGCGCTGGTGGATTATGGGCTTCGCACACGAGTGTGAAGTTGCGGCCCCAGCCGGACTGCGCGAGGAGATTCATGACATGCTTCTGCAGGCATTAAACCGAAACCACTGTCAGGGGCGGGCGGGATAGCTGCCAATAAGAATCCTCAGGCCGTGCTCATTTTGACTCACAGGTCGCCGATGGACCCGTGAAAACCCTTCCATTGAGTCAAATGGTATTATAAAATATCCTAAAATCTGGATCCACTTTAACTATTAGTATATTTTATTATTCTTTTTGAGGAATCCGATGCCAAGTTCACTCAGCCTTGAAATAGCGACACATAAGGGGTGGCAAGACGTCGCTACGGTGACCCTGCTGGGGAGTGAGCAAGATGGAGAACTTGCTGCAACGCGACTTGAATACGATTTGGATTATGCTGTTCAGAGACTCAATTCAACGCCAATGGAGGCTCTCTCACTGCAATATCCGGTCTCATTGACCTCGGTGGTTTTGCCAACGTGGCCCGCATTTCTGCTGGACCTCCTGCCCCAAGGGCATGCAATGAAATTCGTCGAAAAATATTACAAAATCCCTGATCTCCGAAAGAACTATTGGCATATTTTGAGCTCGTGTCCCCTGTCTCCGCCCGGAAATATTCGCGTGAAGGTTCAGAACCCGCCCGACATCTTTCCAAAGCCAAAGGAATTTCACGCCGGTTTTTCATTGCAGGATGTCACCGGCAAGGGAGAACTATTTTTGGAACACATGCTGGCATCAGGTGCTCCTGTTTCCGGAACAACAGGAGCTTCCGGAGCTGCACCGAAGTTTCTTCTGCGCGAAGATTTTCAAGGCCGGTTTTTCGCAGACGGGGCCCTTGAGGACAAAAAGACCAAGGCACTCTGGTTTGTTAAATTTCCACGCGGCAAGCATCAGAGTGACTTTGAAATTATCGAAGCAGAGAGCAAGGTTGCACTGGCTGCCGCATCCTGCGGACTGGACGTATCGGAGGCATGCTCCCTCAAAAATCACGCTTTATTCCTGAAGAGATTCGATCGGATTCTCAAGAGTGACTCATCAGTTTCGTGTCTTGGACTTGAAAGTTTTTATTCGGCAATCGGAAGCACCATTTTTGGTGAGTTCCGTTATCATGAAGAATTCCTCGGTCTCATTGCGCGTTATTCAACCAAACCTGAAATGGACTTGGCCGAATATCTTGCACGCGACCTTTTGTCCTGCATGATTGGAAATACCGACAACCACGGGCGGAATTCCTCCTTCCTGAAAACCGGAAATGAAGTCAGACTTGCTCCTCTTTACGACATGGCACCTATGGCGTGGGATACGGAAGGGATTGTCCGCTCCACCCGCTGGAAAGATGAAAACGAGAATTGGGTACCGGAGGTCAGCCGTCTGCTCGCTTCATACAAATTGAATTCAGATCAGTTTGCTCAAGCTTATTTGGATAAGTGCAAATCTCTTGAAAATTTTTGGACTGAATTGGACAAAGCCGGCGGGTGTGAAATTTTTCTCAAGCACGGAACTACGAAAGAAAGCATGATAAACTTGGCCGCTTCAGCCACATCACGCGCAGAATTATTCCGGCGGGGCAAATAACATGGGCCGTATAAGCGTCAACAAATCAAACAGAGCCAAATTTAGAACCGAGTTTTACGAGCGCATTGACAAAGGCGGAATAACTCCGCGTGACGCGGTGAAAGCTCTGCGAAAAATCAGCGGACTGACGCAGGAACAGTTTGCATCAACGGTTAACATTTCTCCTTTGACCCTGAAGTCAATCGAACGCGGTGCGGCTAATCCTACTCAGGCCACTCTGGAAAGAATTTTGTCCATCGGTGATTTGGTACTCACAGTTGGCCGCCGCCGCACCGAGGGAAGCTGACCGAGGTTCACTTTTACTTTGCATTGCATTCGGTCAGTCAGATTCGGAAGCTTCACCGCTTTCGTAAACAACCAGAGCCTTGCCGCCCGCGTTATGCACGGTCAGGAGAATTTGAAATGACCTCTTCACAAAGGAATCCGTCTGCCCGCCTTCGGCAAAGCTGCTGTACATGACCACCGCGCAGTCCGGCGCATGGTGTCTGCGCTCACTGAACACCGCCCGTAGTGCGGTGTGAACCTGCTCGTAACGTATTGCATTGACCGACTCAAAGTCGGGAATCACGGCCAATCGCCGCTGCGGTAACAGAAGAACCGGAGCCTGCGAATCACCCGCTTGCCGAACAACCGATGCCCACTGCTCCTCATTCCAAAAGGAGGTGAGCCTGAGAAGCTCCCTGCTGCGACGCAGCCGTCCGACAACAATGAGCAGAGCGCCGGTTTGGGTGTTTTCCGCGGTTTGAATGTCTGAATTTTCTTTTTCCATAAAATCCCCGCGCTGAATGACAGTGCCGAGATTCTCATCGCCTGCGCATGCGACGGGATGCGACGCAAGCGCAGGCGGAATAATTAAAAGAAGCGGAACAGAGCCAAAATTTCGCTGGCTGCCGAGCGCAATTTTCTGGGATTTTCAGCTAGAATTATGAAAATCCACCGTACTCGGGAGGCTTCCATGCGCATCATCGTCGGTATCATTCTTGCCCTTGGACTGCTGGCTCTCGGCAGTATTCTGAACGGCCTTGCGGTCAAGAACATGCTCAATGTGCACGCCTTGCTCACCGTCCTGTTCTCTGCGGTCGCAATGTCTCTTTGGCGGGGTGAAACCAAGAGTATAGGCCGGTCTTATTTGAACGCACTCAGACAGAGCGATACGGAGCAAACCCCATTATTCGCAGCCGGAAATCACTTTTTGCTTGCCGGACTGTTTGGCGGATTGCTCGGTCTGGTTCATGTTGCCCATGCGATTGGGAAGCCGGACATTATCGGTCCTGCATTTTCGTTTTCAATCTTTTCAATTTTTTACGGCGCTCTCGGATATCTTCTTTTTTCACTTTGTTTTGTTGCTGCGACCGGAAAAATCCCCGAAGCCGAAGCAGTTCGGCCGCAAAAGGCAAAGAATGGTTTGATTGCCGCTTTTTTTGCGCTTTTCATTGTTTATTCGTCTGCCTACATTCAGGAGGCGAAGAACGTATTGTCACAACCTTCCACCACGGCTGTGTTCACTTCAGCGATTGTTGCCGTTCAGGCGTGTGTCTTCCGGAAGGACAAAATCAACCGCTATTTTGAAGCTACCGCTCTCCTTTCGGGGATCTTCGTTTTCGTGTTTGGAATGACCAATTCGACGGCTAACCTTTCCGACAAAAGTAAAATCTTCGGAGGAATTCATCAGGCACTGCTCGGCGCTTGGTATACCCTGCTCTGTTTCGTTGTTGCCGCGGGCTGGGGAAGTTCTGCAGAGATTGAACACAACGCCGAATATAAAGCCAATCTGAAGAACCTTGTTTACTATGCGGTGGCTGCCGTGTGCGGTGGCTGCCGTGTGCGTGATTTCTTTAGGGTTCGGATTTGTGATCGCGGCGATTGCGATGGCCTGAGGTTGGCAGGGGGAGGAGCAATAATTATAGGGAAACGATGCACATGATGTGACCACTTCGTATTCCGACTTTCGCACTCTCTGGTGCGATCGCTCTTTTCCGGATTTTATTTTTCCACTGCATACAAATTGACTGACGTGCAACTTATAAGCAGTCAGCTGCACATATCGCAGTCTGGCTTTTCAACTTCCTCAAATGGCTCCGCGGTTATTTTTTACCCTGCCTGATGAGCCTGAAAAGCCTGTCATAAAATTTGTCGGATCCCCGCGGCAGTTCACATTGCCAGATGACAATACAGCGCCAGCCTTCTGCTTTGAGCAGATCCAAAACTTTCTCGTCACGTTCTATGTTTTTCTTGATCTTTGTTGACCAAAACTTTCGGTTGGATTTGGGCAACCGAAATTTCGGACAGCCGGCGTGACCGTGCCAGAAACATCCGTGAACAAAAATAACGGTTGCGTATTTCGGGAGAACGATATCCGGCTTTCCGGGCAGATTAGCCACATTTTTCCGGAACCGGAACCCTGCCCTGAAAAGCCTCGACCGGACTTCGATTTCCGGCTTCGTGTCCGCCGAGCGGATCCTGCCCATGTTGAAACTGCGTTGTTTCCTGGTGAGAACATCGGTCATCGGCATGAATCCGCCGGACTCAATTGCTGTCCGTCCTGCGGCCTTTTCTTTTGCTGCAACCGAGCGTGACCATCATTTCTTCGGCAATGGCGCGAATGACAGGCACAGCCACGGAATTGCCGAATTGCTTGTAGGCTTGCGAGTCGGAAACGGGAATAACAAATTCCTCCGGAAAGCCCTGCAGACGGGCGCATTCACGGGGTGTGAGTTTGCGCGGGTTCCGTCCGATCTCGGACTGATCGATAAGAATCTCGCTTCCGTCTTTGTAATACCGTGCACTGATTGTGTTGGTGTGCGAGCTTTTTTTGTTGAAAAGGCCATAGCCGAATCCGTTGCCTTTTCTCTCGTGTTCCGCCTTGCGGTTCTTGTGGCCCGTCCAGAGCCGGTCACTCAGTGTGTAGCGCGGATCAAGGCGGGAATGATTCTCCAGAATACTTCCGACCGATGTCTTTTGACCGGAAGGTTCGGGAAACTTGAATGCAGCTTCGAAATCAAAATCCGCCGGAAACTGGTCGCGGTCGAAACCGACAAGGTAAATTCTTTCCCTTTTCTGAGGTACGCCAAAATCGTTTGAGGCAAGAACCTTCCAGGTGACGTAATAATTCAGCCTTGAATCCAAAGCCGACTTAGCCTCTTCGGACATCTTCAGCGAACCTGCCTTTGATGGGCTGATCGTGTCCCTGCCCTCAAGAACCTCGATGATCGTTTTTAAAGTTCGTCCTTTGTCATGCCCGCGCAGCTGTTTGACGTTTTCAAGAAGAAAAGCCTTCGGACGTTTTGCGACGAGAATTTTCTGGATTTCAAAGAAAAGTGTTCCGCGAGTGTCGCTGAATCCCTGCTTGAGTCCGGCCTGACTGAAGGCCTGACACGGGAAACCGCCGAGAAGAATATCGTGCTGAGGAATGTCACTTGACGTGATTTTTGTGATGTCGCCGTGCGGCAATTCTCCGAAATTCGCCTTGTAGGTTTTCTGAGCGAACCTGTCCCACTCCGACGTAAACACACAAGCTCCGCCCAGTTGCTGGAACGGAATCCGGATTCCGCCGATTCCTGCAAAAAGGTCAATAAACTTGAACGCGGGCTTCACTGCAGGGTTGCGTGCAAAAGGTTCGGGAGATGCGAGAAGTTCGATTTTCCTGAAAAGCTTGCGCGGCGGAGCTTCTTCTCCTCGTTCCCAGCTCGCGACATGCCTCATGCCATCGAGACCCAAACCAAGCGCATCGGCCACTTCCTTGCGGCTCAGGCCAAGCTTTTCCCTGACAAAGAGAATGAGTTCCGAATGCTGCGACATACGTCCGCCTTGCGGAAATCCGGGAAGAACATCTTTCGGGTTTACGTCCATAACTTTTAAGCCTCACATTGCGGCGAAGCTACTACAACCGGATGCCTTCTCCAAAGGAGAAACGGCTGATTTTATGATTCTCAGCCACGTCTAACTCACTGAATGTTTTATCTTTTATAAAGACAAAACATTGTTTCGGGAATTTCGCAGAGTTCCGCAATGCGCTCCTCAAGCTGACGGTGCCTGTTTCCGAAGCACTTACAGTCAGAAGCGGGGGGTGAAAAATGTCGGCTGCGGCACGGGTTATCGATCCGGCACGGGACTCAATCGTCAGACTCTACTTGAAGAATGTGCACGGCAAGTGCCCGCCTTCAAAGAAAGGTTCCCACGACGGAGCTGGCGGTCACTGGCTCGAGCAGCAGATGGGTATACGTGCGAACGGCAAAAACGAGCCGGACCTGATGGGCTATGAAATGAAGAAATGCGGTCCGAAAATTTCTTTCGGTGACTGGAGCGCCGACAAATACATTTTCAA
>RFOM01000006.1 GCA_009926615.1 Pseudomonadota bacterium | reverse complement strand
GCCACAATCCGAGAATCATGATGCCGACCAGATAAACACCGATGACTGCGTAATCGGCGGTTCCGAGAAGATTCGATCCGTTGAACCAGTTCATTGTCCTGCCTCCAAAGCTTTGAGCAGATTCCGGCAGAGCAATAACGCACGCGGAACATGAAACGCACACTTATAAGCGCCGCCCTTGAACGTCTGGCTGACGCGCCCCTGTCTGTCCAGATACCCGTACCATTCACCGTGAGTCCGATCCGGAAAATGACTGAACGTGTAGTCCTTTGTTGACAGGAACAATTCCCAGTCCGCCCTGCTGCCGGTCACGCTGTAGTTGAGCAGATGCGCATAGAGCGCCTCGCAGTGCGGCCACCACAGCTTCATGTTCCACTCCAGCTGCACCGGCGAGTGTCCTTGCGCATCCAGAAAATAAAACAGTCCGCCGTGTTCCTTGTCCCACCCTTCCTCATGCGACCAGCGGACAATATCGACCGCCAGCGCTGAAAGTGCAGAATTCTTCTGACGCCGTGCCCAGTGCTGCAAAAACCAACCGGCCTCGATGGCATGCCCCGCATTCAACTGCCGGCCTTCGGGCAAATCGGTGCACAGTGAGCCGTCGGGCCTGACAAATTCATAAACCCTCTTTTCGCCGGTTTTTACGTGCAGCAGAAATGCCTTTTGGCATTGTTCAAGTTCGCGCTCATAAGGGGCTGCACGTCCGTCGGTGAGTTCTTCAATCAGATTCATAAGAATCATCGGCACGGCGAGTGACTGCAGCGGGGTTTCGCCGGCGTACGAAGGTCTGCCGACTTTTTTCCAGTCGAAGGCCCACTGCCAGACGAGCGCAAACATCCGCTCGGCTTCCTGAAGGTAACTTTCGTCACCGCTCGCACGGGCATACTCGGCCATGGCCATGATATAGAAACATTCGCTGAAAATTTTGCGCTGAATGTAAACCGGTGTGCCGTCGGCGGTCATCCGGAAAGGAATGCGGTTGTCGGGCGTGAGGGCCTTGTAACGCAAAAATTCGGCACCGCTGCGGGCCATTGCAAGCCACTCAGGCTTCTTTTCAACGGTTCTGTAAAGTTTGCTGAAAAGCCACGTTTCACGCCCCTGCAACCAACCGTATTTGGTCACATCAAAAACCCTGCCGGTGCGGTCGAGGCAATTCCAGAAGCCGCCGTTCTTTTGATCCCAAGAGTTCTTTTCCCAAAACGGAATCACACTTTCGAACAGTTCTTTTTCCATTTCCGTGCGCAATTGTCCGACCGTTTGCGCGGGAACCTGAAATTTTGTGCTGCCGTTCTGCAGACGGTCTGTTTGTAAATTCATGTCAAATCTCCTCGCCGCGCATCCACTCCTGATAACGCCTGTAGAGTTGATGAGCTGCCGGATAAATCGAATTCGGGCTCATAAAATGTGAAAATTCAAAAGTGATCAGTTTGTCCACACCCGCTGCCGATGCCTGTTCGGCTTTGTAGAGAAGCTTGCGGATATCGGTCGGCGGAAATTTGATGGGCATGTCGCGGTCGAAACTCTCAAGATTGCTCCAGCACTGCAGGCCGTGTCTGACAGCCAGTTCACGGTTGACCTTAAGGTAGTCGGGCAATTCCAGAAAGGACATCTGACCGTCCTGAAATGCAACGATATCAACCTTGCCTTCAAGGTCCCTGAACACCTCGCCCCATTCTTTGACGTGACGGTCCAGCGAAATGGCTTCTTCGCCAAACTGCTTGACACCTTTGACGTAGGGCGACATCAGAACCGGAATCTTTTTCAGCGTCCGCAAATGATGTGAAAGTTCATCGTAGACCTTCATCATGCCGGCGTTGAATGTGTTGATCTCGTGGCTGATGTACCAGCCTGCAAAAGCCTTGCGATGACCGTAGCGGTCCATCACCTCGGTACAAAAATCGCGGTTCAGATCGCTTTCTTTTTTGTAGTCACCGTTAATCCAGTGCTCGCCTGAATCATAGGTTCCGAAAAAGAATTTCATTCCGCAGCGCTCGGCCTGAGTCAGAAAAACATCGACCAAATCCTGATAGGCCGGCAGGCATTTGCGGTGACGGTTGATGACTTTGGAATCAAAGGTCAGACGCTCGCGGTATCCGGCCCGAATCAAAATCACGGTATCGATGCCGATTGCTTTCATCGCATCAAAATCTGCGGCCCATTCGCGCTTGCCCCAGTTCTGCGGCGGAATGTCGTGGGTAATTTCGTCGAGAAATGTTCCGGTAATTTTCAGCATGGTTCAATTTTCCACGTTTGAATTTCAAAGGGTTTAAAATTGAGGGACAGCGTTTTGCGCGCGCCAAGGTCGGCGGCCGTGCCCTGCGGAGTTTCGTCGAGGTTGAGTTTTGCCGCCCTGAACGGAACGTCGGGCAAGCCGCCAAAACAGCATTCGTGTGCGACAGAATTTTCCGTCGGATTCACCAGCCGCAGGAGGATGCCGTTGCTGCCGAAAGGCTTGAGACACATCACCTCCAGCGGCGTATTGCCGGCATCGAACATCGACGCTGAACGCACCGGTGCCGTTGAGGCCGATTTTGAATTCGACCTGACAGGCACGACCGGACATTCCTGAATGTGGCAGGGATGCAGGGATTCTTTCAGCAGACGCATGCCAAGATCGGGTGTCTGCGCACATCCCAAGGCAAAGACATGATCAATTTTCTTGAGGAGCTGAGCATCCGGCGTGGGCTTTTGCGGACCCGCCTGACACGAACGGATTCGTCCGCCGCGCACCGAAAGAAATCCGACTGCGCGGTGAAGAGTGAACGCAACACAGGGCACAGCTGAACCGGCGGAATTGACCATTTCGAATTCATGCAAACCGGCGCCGCCGCAGAATGCCGCGGCATTTTTTCCGGCCCAGACAACACCGTCATTCGTGTGATGGACCGGATAAGGTTTTTCACCCGGATACGCCGGAACGGCCAGCGGTCCGGCCCAAATATCGGGTGCGGACGCACAGGCCTGATGCACAACCCGCTGTGCCTGTCCGTCGGCAATCAAAGCGGAGCACTCGCCCAAGCCGTTCGTTCCGGCAATGGAATGCGGATCAACAATCAGTCTCAGCCGGCTGTCTGCAAAAATATTGCTGTAGGATATTTGCAACTGCCAAGCGGCCGAACTGTTGTTCAGGCGGGCGCAGACAGTGATCTGCATCGCCGATTTGGGACCGAGGCATTCGTCAAGAGACTTGTGCGCCAGTTCTTCGCGCCGAATGTGCGTGTGGCCGGTCAATTCATACGTCAAATGAAAAACATCGGGTATCTGCGTGTCGGCACGGGAAGCAACAAGCTGCGCGGTTTGAACCGGAATTTCCGGACAAGGACCATGTGAATATCCGTCGCCGAGGTCTGCATCCAGTTCGAACCGCAGAGCATTGAGCAATGATTCGGGAACTGCATTCGGAGACTCGATGCGGGAAATTTCGGGAGTCGCCGAGGTTTCGCAAACAGTGAGAATTTCAAATCCCAACGCAGGAAGACTGATTTGTGCGTGAACCTCGTAGGCTCTGCCCCAAGTGGTTTCAAGATAGCGGTTGCGGATGGCCTTGCAGGTTGTCGACAATATCCGCAACGGAATTGTGCGTCCGGCAGAGTCGGTGGCCAGCAGATTGCGCGCGGGTGACTGTTCTGAAAATTCTCCGCCGCTGTCAGGCAAAAGAATTCTGAACACCCGAGAGACTTTGACTGCCCAAGGATGCGGGTTGAAGGCAAACACCCGAACGGAGCGCGGATCAGACAGGGGCGGCAACCGCAACTGAACGACGTGCTCGATTTGCCGGTTGAGGATTTCTTCTCCCAACGCAATCACTTCGTGAAAACGCTGGATGTTGTCGAGATGAACATCGTCAACACTGCATCCGCAGATGTCGTCGTGGGCATGATTTTTGAGCAGGCTGTCCCAAGCACTTTGAACAAGGGCTGGCTCAACCTGAGGCAAACCGTTTGCAGCGCACCACGCGATCAGCGGCTCAACCACTCCAGTCAGCAGCGATTGTGCACGATGGTTGAGAATTTTGAGATCCACCCGCGACGAGAGAACATTGCGCAGCAAAGGATGATCGGCTTGTCCCAGCAGGTCGCCCGTGTACGCGGGAAAGGGAACAGATCCGCTGACTGCGCGCAATTCCGCGAGGTAATCTTCGAACGTTCCAAAACGCAGTTCAATGTCCGACTGATGCTCGTTGAGGTGGTCGATTAAAGGTTTGAGATCTGCACGTGCAGGAAGGTGATCGCCGCCTGCGGGCAAAACGGCCACCGGAAATTTTTGAAAAGGATCAATGCGTGCAAGCGTGTGGCTCAGACGTTCCTGCGCACGTTCCGTGCTTGCCTCAAGGCCGTCGTACCGGCCGTGAAAACTCTCCTGCCCCAAAGCACCCAGCGGAAAATAACCCTCGCGTAAAAAGGTCGCCAGAACCTCGCTGCCGTCCGGTGAACGCCACGCAAAAACCGCACCGTGAGAGTCTCTCAGGCCTTCGGGCATGCCGCGCATAAACAAAAATGAATCAATTCCGAAACCGGCCAGAATCTGAGGCAGCTGCGCGAAGTGACCGAACGAATCCGGCACATATCCGACCCGCGAAGCTCCACCGTGTGCCTGCGCCATTCCGAGTCCGCGCTGCAAATTGCGGATCAGCGACTCGGGGCGCGCCAGAAAGCAGTCCGGCATTGTGTACCACGGCCCCAGTTTGATTTGGCCCGACGCGGTCAGCTCACGAATGCGCGCGCCGTCCTGCGGACGAACGGCCAGATAGTCTTCGAGCAGAACCGTTTGGCCGTCGAGAACGAAATTCGGCAATGCCCCTGATTCGAGCAAATCAAGAAGCTCGGAGATCATCTCGACCAGCCGCAGCCGGTAGGCCTGAAACGGCAAATACCACGCCCTGTCCCAGTGCGTGTGGGGAACAACAATTCCCTTGCGCTGCTTGCTCATGTCCAGTCCACTCCCGCCGGCCTGAAGCCGGAAAAAAAACGGGCATTGTCATGTATAATTCGAGCGGTTTTGCTATCATCTGCCCCTCGGCGGGTCAATTGGACGGGGGAATTTGCCGGATGGCGCACTTGGTACCTTCCATACTGGCACAGCGTCCGTTGATCAGAACATCGCTCTTCTCGCTCGGTCTGCTGGCTACGGGCTCCGCACTCGCGGGGGTTTTTGCGCAGAAATTTTTTATCGACAATCTCAAAGCCGGCGGCCGGACCGACACCCTTTGGACTCTTCTGCTGACGGCGGCCCTCGGACTTTTTGTTGCACAGGTTTTGCAGGCGCTCTGCAAATACTTGTTCGTCCGCGAGGGAACACTTGTTCACCGTTATCTGTCGGAAAAAATTTATGAGCAAACGCTTTCTTTGCGCGGAGAGTCACGCTTTAAATTGAGCATAGGCGAAACTGTCGGCCTGTACGCTCAGGACATCAGCGCGGTTGTTTCGTTGTTTGAAGAAGTTCTTCCGCTGATTGCCATTGCCGGCGTTCCGCTCGTCTGTTTTCCGTTTGCCCTGATGTGGCTTGACGATTTGCCGCCTGCACCGCTGCTGCTGACTGCCGCGGCCAATTTGATTGTCTGTCTGTTTCTCTCGCGGCGGCAGGCGAAACTGTTTGGCCGCTCCAAAGCCGCAACGGCGGCGCGTCATCAACGAATGGCTGCAGAATATGCGGGCCGTCAGGATGCTCGGATGGAGCAGGCATTTTGAGAATAAAATTCTTGCCGCCCGCGGCGTTGAAACAGATGCGCGCCTGCGGCAGGTCAGCAACGGTTCTTCAATGAACGGCATTATGCAGGTGGCTCCCTACATGCTCAATGCCGTTGCCCTGACCTTTACCGCCCTGCGTCCCGAAGTTTCAGCAGGAAGTCTGGTGGCGGCCCTCTGGCTTTGCGGTGTGTTCATGGTCCGTCCGTTGCGCAGTTTTCCTTGGGCACTGGTCAACACACTGGATGCCCTCGCTTCTGCCCGCAGGCTGGAAAATTATCTTGCCCTTGAACGCGAAGCACCGGAAAGCCAAGTTCAGCCGGAGCCAATTTCCGGCGAATCTGTTGCACGGGAAGCAAAAGAATTCAGCACCGAAATGAACAGCCCCGCAGCCGGCAGCAAACCTCCGCCGCCCGCACTCCGTGTGCGCGGATTGAGGCTTGAATACAATGGAAGGGTGATTCTTGAAGACATCAATTTTGATGTTGAAGCCGGACAATGTGCTGCAGTGATCGGTCCGGTGGGTGCTGGAAAAACAATGCTGCTGCATGCGCTGCTGCGCGAAATACCCTGTTCATTTGAAGTCTATGAAATTTTCGGACGCAATGCGCTTGAAATGCCCCTGAGCCAATTGCGCGCCCTGTTCGGCTTTGTTCCTCAGGACGGTTTTGTGATGAGTGCCAACGTCCGCGACAACGTCGGATTCGATTATAATCTTACGTCCGACAAAGATGCCCACACGCTCAATCAGCTTCAACTGAGTGCATTCGCTCACGACTTGAGCCGCATGAGCGAAGGTCTCGACACCGAAATCGGCGAACGCGGGGTGAATTTGAGCGGAGGTCAGCGGCAGCGGCTGAGTTTGGCGCGGGCCTCGGGACTTGGTCGCGAATTGCTGCTTCTTGACGATTGTCTGAGTGCTGTCGACGTTGCCACGGAAAAGCAGCTCATCGACAACCTGTTGTTCGGACTCTGGAGAAACAAAACCCGCCTGCTGGTCACACACAGGCTTTCGGTGCTGCCCTTCTGTCATACAGTTTGGACTCTCGACTCCGGACGACTGAGTCGCACCCGTTCAACGCGCAGCGAGGCCTGACCGATGCAAAATCCTTCAGCTCACGCAAATGCGTCACTTCCTCCGGCAAGCCGGTTTACCGAAAGCGAAACAGAATTTCACGGCCGGTACAAAGAACACGTCTGGCAGAGTTTGTTTGAGGCCTACAGGCCTTGGCGCGGCCGGATGATTGCAACATTGCTGACCGGTCTGGTTGCGCGGACGGGGCTGGTTGGCTCGGCGACCCTTGTCGGGTTGTGGATTGATTCACAGTGCACCGGTTCTTCGTGCCGCAGGCTGCCGTCGTTGGTGGCGAACTGGCGGGCAGCAGACTACGCCGCGGCATTGGTGGCGATGGTGTTTGCGGCGCTGATTTTGAACCTTATTTTTCGGGTCGCCGTTGCGCGCATCGGCACCCGTGCGGCGGGTCAGCTTCATGACGCCGTCGCCCTGCGGGTCTCGCGTTTTCCGATGACTTTTTTCGACAGAACTCCGGTCGGACGCGCGCTCACCCGATTTTCGAGCGACTTCGAAAGCGTGCTGCGCATGACGGGCGGGCCGATGGGTGAATTCCTGAGCCTGAGTTTCGATGCCGTTTTGAGTCTGATCTTCATTGCACTGACCGGATCGTGGGGAGTTCCTGCAGCCCTCGCCACCGGCTCCTCGTACGCCTGCATTTATTTTTGGAACAGAATGGATATCCGCACTGCGCGCCGAAAAGTTTCATCCGCCCGCGGACCGGCAATCGCTCATTTCGCAGAAACAACTCAGGGTGCACGCACGGTCAAGGTGTACGGAAGACAAGCGCTTTTCACCCGCCGGTTCAATACGCTCTCGGGGCTTCTGCAAACTGCGCGCCTCCACCAGCAGCGCACCAATGCACAATTTTCTTTCCAGATGAGCGCAGCGACTGCGCTGTGCCTCATTTTTATCGGCGGGGCTGGAATCCGGCTTCAGCAGAGCAATGCGATGAGCGTCGGTGAGCTGGTGATTATCCTGACTCAGGTCTGGCTGCTCTCCACGACACTCCAACAATATTTCGAGTACGTCGTGCAGTTCGAAGAAGCTCTCACAGGTGCCGAACGACTTGATGACTACAAACGCCGGCCCGTCGAACCCGCAGGCGAGCCGCATTCGGCCGATGCAGGAATGGGCATCGAGGTGCGCGATCTTTGCATGCGATATTTTGCGGGCCGACCGCACGTTCTTAAAGATGTGAGTTTCAGCCTTCCGGCCGGAAAAAGTCTGGGAATCGTGGGACGCACAGGCAGCGGCAAAAGTTCGCTGGTACAGGCATTGTTCTCACTTTATGAAATAGAGTCAGGCTCGGTCCGTATTTGCGGATTGTCGGTGACCGACCGGCAAACAGACCCTTCTGCTTTGCGCAGCACACTTGCCTACATCCCGCAGGAACCCACTCTTTTTCGGGGAACTTTGCGGGACAATTTGACGCTGCGCAAAGACGCGGACGACTCTTTGGCAACTTTGCTGGAACAGGTCGGACTTGCTGGCTTGCTCATGCGCGACGGAGGACTCGATCAGGTCGTTCACGAACGCGGCGCGAATTTTTCTTCGGGTCAAAAACAGCTGATTTGTCTGGTCCGCGCCATCGTGCAAAATGTACCGGTGATCGTCATGGACGAAGCAACCAGTGCGATTGATCCCGATTCGGAGAGGCTTCTGGAACGCGCGCTGACACAACTGCTCTCGCACCGTACCCGCGTGATTGTTGCACACCGTCTCAGTACGCTTGAGCATTGCGACTTTGTTCTGTGGCTTGAAGAGGGCCAAGTGCGTGCCTTTGGCCCGCGGCAGAATGTCCTGCCGCATTATGTGCTTGAGAACAGCCGGACAGAGAATCATTCCCAAGCCGGTTCCGCCGCTGCGGCAGGCACTCACATTGTTTCGTGAGTGTATGCAATTTCTATTGTGTAGCTCGTGTTCGAGAGCAGGCCGTTGACTTCGACCGAATTGCCGCCGACCACCTGAAATTCTTTGTAGTCCATGCCGTTGACCTTGACGACAACGTTCTTCACGTCAGCTGCATTCAGCTTAAATGGCGGAATCTTTTTGGCTTCGCTGAGAATTTGATTGACAACGGATTTGTAGTCGATGTTGCTTTTGCACATGTCGACAGCCACACCTCCGGAGGCTGTGATTTGAGGAAGATAGGAACCGCCGAAGATTTTTTGAGGTTCCACAACTTGCGGACTTTTCGCCAGTCCTCTCTGATATTCATTGTCGGCACAATTATCCGCAGTAAACGGAACAACTCCGTGTAATTTGACCGATCTGATTGGTGTGGATGTCTCCCTCGCCGCCGACTCAATATCGGCAAACTTGGGAAGCTTTTCCATGTAACCGGTGAAATTTGCAAAACCGGAATCCCCCGGATCGTGGGTATCTGAAATGAACACGAAATGCACGGCTGCTTTGTCTCTGAACAACGGCATTGCTTTGTTCTTTTTCAGCATCTGATGCACGGCTGTCAGGCCGCTTTCAATGTGAACAATTTCGTTGATCTGCATCGCCGCACGAAGACATCGCTGAGAATATTCGTTTGTCTCGGTCGGTGTAAACCATGCATTCTGACAGACCGGCAGGGGATAAGTTGAATTGGTTTTGCCGGGCCTTAACAGGCGTTCTAGCTTCTCGGTGATCGTCGGGCTGTTCGCAACATTATACTTATAAGAATAGCTCAGAGTGTCGGCTTTCTGCTTGTATGCAGCAACGGAAGCGGAGTTGATAAATTTCAGATACCCCGGCTGGGCATCGAGAAACAATTTTACATTTTCCAATGTAAACGTGCTTCTGAAATCAGTGCGATTATTCTCAGCCAGATCTTCGGAATACAAAGACCATATACTCTCCGCAGCGAGAGCCTCGGACGGATTATCAAGTTTGTGTGAAAGCATATTCATCACAGCCATTTTTGTGTCAGGAGGATAATCCGCGCTGTTGATTGTCTCGAATCCATCCATAATTTTGCCGATCAGCGTTTCCATTGATCTGGATCCGTCAACCACAAACACAAAATCGCTCGGAGGGCTTGATGCACTGACTTCGAACTTTTCGCTTGCCGTGACGAGCTTTTTTTCACCGGCCGCAGGCTGGCTTGGTTGCACCGGATCCTTGATTCCGATAACCGGCGCGGGCTGTTTCGGCTTGACAGCGTTGCCGTTCTGATCGCCGGATTTTGCATCTACCACCGGCTTGGGAGCACCGACCTTTTGAACTGCGGTGAACGTCGACTGGCTTGGTCCGCAGGCATTTCCGAGTCCCAGAACTGCCAAACTGTACAAACCCAAACCGAAAGAAAACTTTTTTTCCATGGCCCGTCCTCTCCCCATCGATAGTCCGACAAGGAGTCGATCGGCTCGCGCCCGCAAACCTTGAGCAAAATCAAATAAAAATAAAATACTTGATTAAATTTCAATAGCTGCACGAAGACCGACACCCCATTGGGCGGTCGAATTCGTAAGCTTTGTTTGTCCGCTGTTTCGCGTAGATTTCAAGGTCGCATAATCAATAAAGAATTGAGATTCCCAGTCCGATTTGTCGACACTGAGCCCCAGCCTCGCAAGGTACATTGGGGCTTTGTCCGATTCTTCAATGGTCTTTGGCGGGAGCATTTCGGGGTCGCTGACGTACAGAAGCTTGCCCTGAACCAAATCGGCATCCAACCTGAGATTTGAAGTCACGTGGGTTTGCAGGCCGGCACCGGCAACGGTCAACGGCAGCAAACGCGCATCAACTGCCAACCCGAGCGGAGAGAAATTGAACTGGCGTGCCGGATTGGGGCCCCGCAAACTTGTTCCCAATTCGTTTTTTGAAAATTCGTACATGCCGAACATGCCCCGAAATTGCAGCGATGATGACTGCGAAAATCCGACAGCTCCGCCCAAGTAACCTGCTTCGGAACTGACTTTGCTTTCGCCGCCGATCGAAACTTTTCCCGTAACGGGAGCTTCGTAACGCACAGCCGCTTTGAAATTTTGCTGCACAAATTCGGCAGACGCCGCAATCCCCATCCGCCGTCCGGTGTAAATAGTCCTGTCGGCCCCCTGCGCATTAAAATTGCCAAGCACATCAGCTCTTATGCTTTGCCCGCGCAATGCCACTCCCAATGTGAGAGAAGACGACAATTCAAAACCGGCACGGACAAGCGCCTCGCGCACAAAAAACTCTTCGTTGACTCCGCTCACGGTGTGCATGCCGGTTTCCGGCACATTCCGCGCGGTCACCGATTCTTCATTAAACAAACCCGAAATCCAAAGTCCGGATGACGGCGAAAAAGCCAGACCGGTATTGCGCCTCAGGAGTTTTGCGTAGGTCACCTGCGATACGCTGCGGCCGTCCTGAGTTCCGCTCACGGAAGCTTTGCTTTCAATAGTCCGCCACGACAGCGGCAGCAAAAGCCCCTTCGTCTTGGGCGTTGTGCTTTGCTGCGTCTGGACACGCGCAACAAAGTGTTCACTGGGTGCAGGAAGATCGACCGGAGCCCACATAAACTTTGCTCTCCCTCAGGATTTCAGACGCGTCAGCGCGGGGATCGATTCAAGATACGGACGCTTTGACAAATAACCCGATCCCAATGTCAGCTCGATGATGCTGCCGCCCAAATGCACCGGACTCAGCTGAATTCCTGAATTTGAAATCAAACCGGTGCTCGGATCAACATTCAGCGCGAGCAGGTTTTCATCCGTCGCACCCACAGCGCGTCCTCCCGCCAGTCCTCCGCCTGCAATCAGCGCCCCTCCCACCGGCCAGTGATCACGTCCCGATGAACGGTTTATTTTCGGGGTGCGTCCAAAATCCGAGTAGAGCACAACCAATGTGGAGGACAAAAGCCCGTTGACTTTCAGCTGCTCGATAAATGTTGCAAACAATGCGTCAAAACCGGTGAGAATCGGCATCAGAGATCGGTCCTGCTGGGTGTGGGTATCAAATCCGCCAACCCCCATGTTGATGCACGTGACCAAATCATTTTTGAGAAGTTTGACAGCCAGCGCAAAACTGTCGGCAACTCCCTGAGCTCCCCCCATGCGGGAGTCTGTACCCAACGCCGACGTAAACACTGCGCGCTCGGAAGCCTCCAGCTGCAGTTTGTTTCCCACGCCGGCATCAATCTGTCCCTGAATTTTCAGGCGCGCAGCATCAATACCCGAAGCACGGTCATTTGTGCCCGCAGAACTTTGAAAACGAAGAAGAGATTTTCTTGAATATTCGAGAATTTTTGTACGCGATGCCACGGCTGTGGAGGTCAGAGGAAAAAGTTCCTGATAAAGACGCAAATCGCCGGCCCGCACAACCGACACCGGCTTGAGTAATCCTCTGTCCAAACGCGGATTGTCGCCGCCGTTGAGCTGAATCAGCGGGATTGTGGCACCGCTCTGGGACGCCACGATCGTCGGCACGGATGCTGCATTAACATTGCCGCTGTTGGACAGCACACCCGTGTCTGCATACACGCTGCCCGCATCATGCGAAGTTGTACCCATGGCAAGGCCCCGCACAAGCAGCAGGTCGGAGCCGTGTTTAGCTGTGTTGGGCCACCACCTTCCGAGCCGGACATCCTGACTCGCTCCCGACAACGACTGCGTCAGACCATAGTCGTAAGCCACGTCCAGTTTGGAGGTCGAATTTTGTTTGGGATCGACTGTTTCAAGAATGTCCCATCCGCCGTTCATATGAATCCAGACGAGTTTGCGTTTGACAGGAAAATCTTCGGCACTGTCCTGCGCAAACGCCGATTGGGGCGACAACAATTTCGAGAGTGCAAAGGTCGCACTCAGGCTGACTCCTGCCTCAAGAAAAGATCGGCGATCCATAATCTCAATCTCCTGCTCAGGGATTTTGTGACAACCAGCAGCGCACTGCTTCTTTCAAATTGTAAACCGAGCCTGCCGTGGGAGCGCCCTGCAGGCCGGGGGGCATTTGTCCGACACTCATCATGGAGACAGCCTGACTTCCCCATACCTTCCACTGCGCCGATGTTTCCAAGGCCTGCCGTGGTGCGCCGCTGCGGTGACACGAGGTGCACTGACCGATGAGCGGTGCGATGTGTGTGTTGAAGTCGATTGTTGATGTGCAGGCAGGCAACGATGGTTCCGGTACCTTTCCGACTGCAGGCTGCTCAAGCGGATCGGTGACGTTGGCATCCGATCGGGTGTTCACCGTAAAATCGGGATGTGTGGCAATTGCATACATAAGTTCTTTAAAACTGTAGCTTGTGGAAATGAAATAATCGGTCAGAGACTGCCGGAGTCCCGATTCCGCGACACGGAATTTGCGGCCGGACAAATATTCAAATGCGTGACTGACAGTGCATGCCGCAAACGCCTCGTCGGCCGTGATGATGTTTGCCAAATCGGTTAAGCTCGAGCCTGATTTGCCGATGAACGTGGTCTGTTTTGCAGATGAAATTCCTGCATACAATGAACCGCCCTCACCCCAAACAGAGAAAAAATCGGCGAGCGGATCGAGCACGGCGTGGCATCCGCTGCAGCCTTCGGTTGTTCTCAGATTTCCCGGATCCTGCGGAAAAACGCGGGGCAATTCGGATGTGAATTTGCGGCACATAAGCCGCTCATAAAGCTGATTCGCACGGGTGCGGTTTTTTTCGTACCGGCGCAGCCAGCCGAAAGTCGATAACACTCCCGCCGTCTCGTAGGCTTCACCGGTATAAATCAGCTGAAAGCGGCTCTGCGACGCAGGAATGGATTTAATCTGCTTCAGCAGTGACTCGTTTGCGTGAACCTTGGACACATCGAATTGAAAATTTTGCTGAAGAAACATGGCAAGTGTGCCGTCGACAGCCGTCAGTCCGGAGGCCATAATTTTTGTATAAGGGTAATTTGCGACCGCAACGGCCGTGGCAATTCCTGCAGCCTGCCGGCTCAAACTTCGCAGCATGCTGCGCCGTGTATCAAAAACGTCGGATGTCCCAAGTTCGGAATTCCGAGCTTCACTGACATTGTCGGGGAATTCAATGCTGCATTTGCTCAAATCTGCGCCGCAGGCGTGAGACACGCTCGGACACACCCACAACACCAACCCCGACTTCCAAAACGGTGCCACCGGATGCCGGTCCGCAGCGCGGCAGCTTGCACCGGCTCCCGAAGACGCGCTCTTCCATGCACACTGCAACCGGTTGTCGGACGTGCGCTTGCAGGTCAGTTTTGCAATTTTTCTCGCTTTTCCGTCAATGTCATCGCGCTCAAGTTCCTCCAGATATTCTGCCGGAAGACCCACCCCAAGAACGCGCTCGTGATACCGCAGCATGGCATCATAAAAACCGTCGGAGTCAATCAGCTTGCGCACAAATGTTTTATATTCGGTGTCCGATGCGGATGAAGCCGCAAGCTCGGTGTCACTGGGCATGCGTCCTGCAAGAAGCTGGGCTGCGCGCCTGACTGAACGCGGGGCCGCCGCCTCGGCACCTGAGGAAAAGACAGCCATACCGGTAAAACTCAAAAGCGGCAGAGCACAGAGAATAGCGCGAATCATGTTCCGTACAGGCCATCCGCGCGCAAAAATTCGATTTTGGTCGGGCAGCAGCGTTGCCGATAACTTCATAACAGCAAAGCCTCCGCGTCCATCGCCATGGCTGTGCATGCTGTGATGTAACTTGAGTTGGACACGACACCGTTGACGGCATCGGCACGAACCATATCGGCCAATTCGGCAAGAGCGTCCTGACTTAACGAGGACTCAGGCAGTCCCAGCATTTTTTTCATCAGAGAACGCAGATTGGAATCGATGTCTGCCGGCGCCGCGGTGAGAACCGTTTGCCAGTCCGCATGATCCCACGCATTGGGTGCCACAAGTGAGGTACAAATGTCTTCGGCAACCTTCTGCAGTGTCAGAAGCGAAGTTGCATCATACGATTCCTGAGGAACGGAGCGGAAATCTTCGGACGCCCCGCCGAGCATGAGTCTGAAGCGCTCGACGCGGCCAAGTTGCCGCGCCAGTGTGTTGCCGTCGTATCGGAATGTTTTGAGCAAACGCCGTGCATAAAGATCGGGATCAGGACGAATGGCTGCAGGTGCAGAGGCAAAGTTTCCGGCATGCACGGCTGCAAGTCCGGATGTAATTTCCGAACCGGCTTTGGCAAAGGGAATCGCATCCGCCTGCGCGCCGGATTCCGTTTCAATCAGACTGCTGCGCAGACGGCATCCTGCAATCAGAAAGACGATCGAAGCGACCGCAAAAGACCCCGCCTTAAAAAAATTTCTCAAGGCCGCCTCCTTAAAAATTTACGCCGGTTTGGGCGGACAGCATCATTCGCTTGTAATTGGCATTCAAGTCAGGAAGACTCTGCATATCTGTGCCATAGCCGAACAGCAAATCCACAAACAAATTCAGTTCCGAGTGTTTAAATTCATCGCGCACAAGAGCCGACCACAGCGGAATGGTCTGCGGCATGACGTTGCCCTGATCAGTGTAGCCTATCGACTGATAAGCTCCTCCCAAACTCAATTTATGGCTTCCGGTGTCCGGGAAACCGAAAACGAATGAAACTTCATACCTTCGTGTTGCCGGTTCATCTGTTGCACCTTCTGCAGAATTGCGGCTGCTCACCTGTGATGCATTGGTTCCATTGAGGTTGAAATCCAGTTTAAGGCTGCGGTTGCCTGCAATCTGGGTCACGATACCCGCTGACCAGAGCTCATCCAGAACAACGTCTTCAATCACCGAGGTTGTTTCGCCCGACCCTTCACGAATAAGCTCGCGCTGTTTGCCTGCCCGCGGCCGCCAACCCAAACCGGCGCTCCAGCCGCCGGCATCTTTGCTGACCGAGAACTCGGGTGTCCAAAAAGAATAGGGACTGTATTTTTTGAGGGCCGACTGACCGGCGAATTCGAAAGTTTCAGTCGCCGCAGGGCGCATCAGCCACGTTGCACCTGCACCTGCAAGTATTCCTTCATTCACTTTGAATCGGATTTGCCCTTGGGCATTCACTTCGGAATGGGCTTCGCTTTTGCGCCAGCCGGAATTCTCCTCAATCTGAGTGCCCGCAGACGAGCGAATTGCCGTCGACGAAAGATCAATCCTCAATTTATCCGAAAACGGAACACCCGCCCGAAGGCCAACTCCCAGAGCAGCAAAAATCCGTTTTTCCGATTGCTCATTGACCGGAGTTTCAACCGCATCCTGCCCTGCGCCGGCAATTATGCGCGCCGAAAAAGCTGCAGTGCCGCGTGTTAAAACACGTTCAGAAAAGTTCGGTTTGGGAACAAGCTCCGATTCCATGAGCACCAGCGCGTACGCAGGCTGCCCGCAGACAAAAAATGATATCGCGAAGATTTGAGTCTTCAGCCGCAAAAAAAACCTCTGCCTCGGATGTGTAGACATGGTTTCAACAAGGTGACCATAAAACAAGCAGCGGGAAACAAATCTGTGACTCTTACGTGAAATGGGGGTTCAAACCTCGGGACACACTTGCAATTTTTAAAAATCCGAATTCAATGAACATGTTTCTGTTCACAAACCGTTCAGGAGGCAACGTGAAACTTATCGTTTCTGTTTCTGCATTCGCACTCGTTTCTTCATTCGCCAGCGCAAATACAACGGCAGCAACTCCCGCGGCTGCACCGGCAGCGGCACCCGCAGCGGCAACTCCCGCAGCAGCGCCGGCAGCAACTCCCGCGGCAACTCCCGCAAAACCGTCGGATTCGACCACCAAGATTGAAACACGAGTCCATTTGGATCCTTTCTACAAAAGCCTCAACGACGCAGCCAAGAACTATAAGACTCCGAAACTCGAAACTCTGCGCCTCAAAATCGACCGCAGCTACGGAAAAAACGCAAAAGCTCTTGTCGAATTCCGTTTGCACGAACTTGAAAAGCTCAAAAACGACGGCAGCAAAGCCATCAATACGGACGTGATTAAATATTTCAGTTTTCTGTTCGGCATTCCCGAAGTCGACGGACTCGAGGCGGGATACGTTCGCGAATTGGAATCAGGTTTGCTCGGATACACGGACCGTATCAAGACAACCAACGTGACCGAGTCTACCGCGTTCACCGGTCACTTGGGACGCGTTGAAGGCTACCGCCTGAGCTATAAGATTGACGACGCAGGCAAAGAAAAGATCACATACCACTTGGCACGCAATCAGGATTTGAACGAAACCACAATCGGCACCAAGCCCAAAGACACCACGTGGTATCACAAGTTCACGGCCAATGAAGAAGTTGCAGGCGTGGCACTTGAGTTCGGCTACGGGATGCAGGGAAAATGGCTTGCTCTGACCGATTCTGCCAAGCTCAAATACGACATGTTCTACCACGTATTGGCCGAATACAAGGTTGCCGACGATCTTAAAATCAAAGCCGGTCTCGCGCAGGATTCATACGCGACCACCAAAACTGTTGACAGCAAAAAGACGGCTGACGAAAACACCGCTCTGACCGCTCTTGTTGCTGCAAAGTATGACCTTGTTCCAAAAGAACTGACACTCTTGGCAGAAGTCGGCGTGCGCAGCCTGAAGCTTGCGGAAAAAGGCTTTGACGACCACACAACAGTTGTCAAAACGGCCGTTGACAGTGCGACAGAAACATCAATGGTGCTGGCGGGACAGTATTTCATAGACGACAAAGTGAGCATCATCCCTTCATACACTTATTACAACTCGAACCGCGCACAGATGATCGACACCAACAACACCGGAAAGTCGATGAAGGAACGCGGACCGTTGGTGAAGGGCGCAGATCGCAAACCCACCAAAACAGACCAGTCCTTCGGCCTCAGATTGCGCTATGACTATTAATTTCGGCGCATTCGCTTGAAGAACAGGGCTCCGGCAATTCACGCCGGAGCTTTTTTTATGAATAATTCGAAAAAGTTCGCTGAATAACCTGATTTGGCTTTTACGGTCGTGATATTGCTGTTAGTGTGGCAGTGAGTCGTCAATTTTGTTCTTCTTTCAGAATTGATGCTCCACGGGAGGCGACTTTTCTTATGCTGAACTTCTCTTCACTCTCTGCCCTGCAACTGGCCACCCCCCTCTTACTATGTCCATTTACGGTCTCCTGTGGAAACGATGTCGCCCAAACCGAGGGCAAAGATCCGCGACTTGAAATTTCGTTAACCAAGCCGAAGCCAAGCGATGAGTCATCCAAAGAAAAAGATTCTACCGCTGGAGCATCCGGCCCGAACACTCCACCGGCACTTCAGGGAAATACCAGTTCAGGAACCGCTCCTGCTGCCGGCTCAGAACCTCCTTCAAACACACCCGACAACGCGAACACCAATCCTGACGCCGGCGCAACTCAGCCGACACCGCCTCAAAACCCTCCCACTGCACCCGCGGCTCCTGCCGCAAAGGCAACGCTTTCAATTGCGGTCAATAATCTGCGCAACACCAATGGCAACTTTTGTCTTTCTATTTTTGCTTCCGCCGATGGATTTCCGGATTCGGCGGAAAAAGCAATTTTCGCAGAATGCTTTAGCATCTCAGAACGAACTTTTACGATTACTCTGAAAGACGTTCCCTCGGGGAGGTACGCCGTTGCCGGATGGCACGACGAAAACAAAGACAAGCAGCTCAACTATAACTTTCTCGGGATTCCAAAAGAGGGGCTGGCCTTTTCCGAAAACGGCAAACCTCGCATTGCGCCGCCCCCCGGCCCGCCGTCCTTTGATTCAATTGCTTTTGATGTCGGCACAGAAGCAAAGACGACCCAAATGAAAACCACCTATCTTTTGGATTTGCTCTGACCCGAAACGATTATTCGATGTTGTAAAGAAAGTCTGCCTTAAGCAGCGTCAGGTTCAAAGACGACTGCTTGGGGCCGGTGAGTGTCATGAACGGCCATGAAAATCCCACATAATCGGTAGACACACTGAATGTTTTGAAAGTCCAAAGCTGTCCGGCAACGATGTTGGCTTCAATGGAGTCGGTGCGCGACGGCCTCGTGTCCACTTTGGTTTTTGAACCGAACAATGCGGCAAGCGGCTCACGGGCAGTCGGTCGATCAAGCCGCGAATAGTTCAGACCACCCTTCATCCAAAACCGGTCACCGAGTTCCCGGCTGACCCAAAGACCGGCACCCTGCGATGAAAAAGAACTGAAAACTGCCTTTGAACTGCCACGCCAAAAATCAATACCTGCGCGCAAATCATCGTCAAGGTAAATAGACCCCGTCAATCCCAGCGCCGGCACGGAACTTTGCAACGCCGCGAGATAAACTCCGGCATATCCGTCGGTTGAAAACCGGTCGTCAATATCCGAGGCGGCTTCGGAATCCAGATCCGTCGAAGCCGCCGCATAAACCGCAGGAGAGGCAGCCAAAATAAGCGCAAAACACCAAACAATTCGCTGACTCATGACAGCCTCTTGAACACGCCGGACCCGTGCGGACGCCCGTTTTAAAAAATTGACGAAGTACGTTCCATATCCTAGCACATATTCAAATTCTAAGAGGAACGCCGGACTATGAAAATACTGACACGCACGATTCAGCGATTTTCCGCCCTGATCGCACTCTCTGCAGCAGCAGCAAGCACCCCGGCCAGTGCCGGTTTCAAATCGCCGGAATATCGATCTCAGACAATCGAAGTCATCGACATTCACCAGCATGTGGGTGATGCGAATACGATGGGGCCGCTCGGGAAAAGTTTTGTTCTTTCGAATCTTCCCAAATGGATCCCGATGGGAATCAAGAACTGGAGTCTGGACACTTATGCCAACCTCGTTCTGCAGCCGTACACTCCGGTTTTTGGAACCCGCCCGAGCTGCTACAGCGCCGGCCTGAGCATGTGCGGCCTGATGGCTGTGTATGCCCCGCTCACTTGGGGAACGTACGACAATGACGCCATCATCAAAATTCTCGACGACCTGCGCAATCGCGGTCCGAACGGTGAGCTCTCCTACTTTTTTGGTATGGCCAGTCTGAATATTCACAGATTTCCCGATGCCGCCGAAGAGGAACTGACAAACCTGCGCACAGCGCTCAAACATCGCCTCATGAAGGGTATCAAGCTTGCGTTTGTGCACAACGAACTCCCGCTGGACGACAATCAGTTTGAATCCGTTTATCAGGTCGCACGCGATTTCGGCGTTCCGGTGTATCACCACATCGGTACCTCGCCGATCCGCAAAATGAAGGACTTCAAGAACGACGACGAACGCAACAACTACCTGCGGTCTGCCGATCCGTCCGGACTCGAATGGGCGATTGCCAAATTCCCCGACGTGCCGTTCGTGCTGGGTCACATGGGCTTCGACTTCAATAAAGAGGGGGTCGATTTCTCCGAGGACGTTTACCGTCTGGCAGCCAAATATCCCAACGTGTATTTGGAGATCAGCGCGTTCGGTTTGGCGATGTACGACAAGGACGGGCTGTTTATGGACGGTGCACTGCGCCGGCTGAAAAATATGAATCTGACCAACCGTATTTTGTTCGGAAGCGACGCATCGGGACAGCCGGGGGCGACCGGCCAGTACGTTCAGCTGACACTGCGGAGCATGGACCGCGTAGGCTATACGCACGAAGAAGCAGCCGCAGTTATGAGCGGCAATGCGCGACGGATTTACGATTTGAAGTGAACTGAAAAAAGGATGGTGGACGGTATCGGGATCGAACCGACGACCTCAGCAATGCCATTGCTGCGCTCTCCCAACTGAGCTAACCGCCCCTGCGACGGCAGTGTTTACATTAGCCTCCCCGACTTTTGCAAGTCCGCGGCGAGGCTTTTTCTTTTGCCGGCCGTCGGCGGATACCGCGCCGCGGTTTCTGTCCTGCCGCTTTCGTGCTATTAACGCCGGCAACCCGTTGAGCTAAGGAAGTCTACCGGCATGGCCACATCTTTTCCGAACAGCATTTTTCATCAGCTCATACACGGACGTTCGGCGGGGCAATCGGCTCCGCTGGCAATCATGGGAGGCGTCAGCGGCTCCACCTTTGCACCCAGCGAACGGCTGTCGGATTTGCCGGTTGTGATATTCGACTTTGAAACAACCGGACTGGACGTCAAAACAGCCAGAATCATCGAAATCGGTGCGATTAAATTCAAAAATCAAAAGGAAATCGGCCGATTTTCAACGCTGGTCAACCCCTGTCAAAAGTTGCCGCCTGAAACATTCGGAATCACCGGCATCGACGACGCCATGCTGGCCGACGCACCGCCGCTGCAAAACGTTTTTTATGACTTTCACGAATTCATGCGCGGATGTGTGGGGGTTGCGCACAATGCCGAGTTTGACTGCAACGTAATGCTTCATGAAAGTGCACGTCTTGGGATGAGTTGTCACTATCACGTCATCTGCACTCTCAAAATGGCCAGAGCTTTGGTCAATTCCGAGCGCAAGAACCTTGATGCGCTTGCTGCGCACTATAATCTGACGTTTGAGTCGCGCCACCGCTCCATAGGGGATATTCTCGTCACTGCAGCGGTTCTCTGGAACATGCTGAAGGAGCACCCCGAGCTGCAGACACTGGCTGATCTGAACTCATTTCAGGAGCCCATGTCACAGCTCTGATTGCAAACGGAGTGACTGAGCTCATGTCTCAAAAAACCAAAACTGAAGTCAAACTGAAAACATTCCTCTGGTCGGCTCTTTTTGTCGGGCTGACTGCCGGCGCCCTGTCGGTTTCGGGACGCGGCGATCTCGCCCTGCTCGGCGGACTGCTCGGACTTTTGATTGCGGTTGCGTGGAACCAGCTGGTTCTTTTGCCGCTTGAAGCCGAGCGGAAACTCGGAAGGGAGCGACTGGCACTTAATTTGGCGACACAAAATCTGACCGCCGCAAAGCTGCGCGACAAACGAACGCTGTTTGCTGCCGGAATCCTGCTCATCTGGTTGCTTGCGGTTGTTCCTCCGCTTCTGCCGCAGGGCCGGATTTTTATTTCGTGGCTTGAACAGCACCTGCGCTCCGAACAGGTGGTGCTGCGCATCGAATTTCCCAGTTACCTCGACACTCCGGCTCAGGAATTTCGCCTCAAGGGCGACATGAGCGAAACTCCCGAAATGGACACCGATGCTTACTTGTCTGTGTCGTTCAACTACAGAAAAACAGATTCCAACTGGTCTGCCGGAATTGCAATTGCGACCGATCAAACCGAAAAAGAACTGCAAAGCGTCGGCAAAAATTCCAACTTCGGACAAAGCGCCCGTGCGATTCTGGAACAGCTCTCGCTGAACGCTTCCGAGGAACATGTTGTCAAACTGATTGTTGCGCGCAATTCAAAAGTTTATTCGACTCAGCTGATCAAAATCACTCCCCAACCCAAACCGGTGGTCGAAATCAAAAAATCTGCTGCCGGCAGCGAACGTGCAGGCCAGCTCGGACTTGACATCAAGGCACGCTCCAAGATTCCGCTTTCGGCGGTCGAACTGCATATCCGGACAGAATCAGGCTACAGAATGGTGAAACCGGTTGCCGAATTTGCCAATGCCAACCAGCAAACATTCGACGGCACACGGATTCCGTTCAACACGACCGGAATTCCGTTTACGTCCAAGGATACTCTTTACGTCAAGGCCGTTGCAAAAACCGTCGCAGAAAATCTTTACGGGGAATCACCCGAACTGCAGTTCGAAATTATTACCAACGAAAATCTCAGGCAGGATCTGATTCAGGCGTTGGAAAAATCGCTCTCGGCCCTGCAGAACAAATCTTTGCCTGCAGGTGCTCTTAAGGACACTCTCAACAAAGAAATCGAAAAAGCCAAAGCCGCAGCCCGCCAGATGGGTCAACAGAGTGCGGCTGCCCGTCAGACCGAACAAATCGGCCGCTCGGCAGAAAAAATAAATGCGCCGCGTGACGCGGCTGCGCAGCAGACGGAAAAGAAAATCAAAAATCTTCTCGAACGGCTCAAGCGCGAACAGACGGCAAGTCAGGTTCAAAACCTGATTGCAAGAATCCAAAATTTAAAACTCTCCATACAAAGGTCGAATCCCGACCAGTTGCAGGCCTTGGGCAAAGATGCAGGCGAACTGAGTGCCGCAGCAAAGAACCTGAAAAAACAACTTTCCGGCATGATCGACAAACCCAATTCGGGATTGTCGCTCGAAGAGCGGCAGGCTGCACTGAATGCACTGAAAATGGATCAGACTCCCGACAATCTGAAGAATCTTGAAGGCTCGCTCAAGGCAAAACAGCAAACAGAATCGGTCAACAAGGCTCAGTCTTCGGCCGATCACGCACAAAAATATTTGGGCGGGGTTTTGTCCATGCTTCAGCAGGCGAGGCAGCGCGCAATGCGCGAGGCACGTGAAAAACTCACACGGGCCGACAATCAGCTGCAAAACGCGCGCAACAATCCGGACAAATCAAAAAAACAGCTCGGCGATGCCCAGCAGGATCTTGATTCGCTTCCCGACATTTCGGACGAATTTCAGGATGCCGCCCGCGATGCACAGCGGGGCAACCAAAAAGCGCGGCAAGGCGCGGAGGCGGGTGATCAGCGCAGAACCGAAGCAGGAATCGAAGAGGCGCAGGAGGGAATTGTAAAGGCACTCGCAGCTCTTCAGGACGAAGAGGAAGCCGAACGTCAGTCGCAGCAGGAACAGGACGGACAAAGTTTCCGGAGCCAGCAGGAAGCACTGGCCGCACAAAGCCAGCTCGACATGGGATGGCGGCGGCAGATTCTTGATGAAATTGCCCGCCTGCGTTCTTCGGGTGAACCTTCCGACTCGCCTGCGATTCAATATCTTGAATCGCGGTTAAGATAGAAGGACGCTGAATGTCGGGACGGCTTTTTTCAAGACAGCGGATTCGCGGAGTGACGTTCAGACACGTCCGTTCTGCGGCAGGCGCAGGCCGTTCCAAGGATGCCGGAACCTCAGGCCCGCAGGCAATCAGATCACTGCTCGGCAAAAAAGACAGCAGTACGTCGGCCGAAAACATCCGCAATTCCGCACCGCCTCCTCTGCTTGAACGCGACCTTCACCGTCTGCTCGGCGACTACGGACGCAACGAACTGCACACACTTGTTTCCGAAGCGGTTGATCAACTCGTGCAGCTGAAACAGCTCAATCAGTCTTTTCAGCGTCTGATGCCTGACTCGGCGCCCGACAGAAAGTTTTTGAATACGGACGAAAGCGAGGAATTGCTTGCCGACCCGCTGCTTGAAACAGGAGTCGAACTTGTGCGCGTCCAGCGGCTTTGGAAACATCGTCTGGACATGCTCGAAATGATTGCTACGGCGCAGGACTCACTTCGGAATTTTTCCGCAAAATCTGCAAAAACGCGTCCGCCGCCGGAGGCAGGGTCCGCTCGGCGGCAGAAATAAAAACCAGCCGGCGCTGCATCGCGAGGTCTGTTACTTTAAGCGTTTGAACATTTTCTGCAGACCTCATCGACAGGCGGCTGACAACGCTCAGACCGATATTTTTTTCGACCATCCGCAGCATGCTCTGAGTTGAACGCAACGTCATGACAATCCGCGGATGAACATAGTGCCGCCTGAATTCAGCATCAATTATTCCGCGAATTGCCGAGCCTTCATCGAATAAAATCATGTGCTGCTTGTTGAGGTGCATCGGCAAAAGTGATTTGCCGCTTTGCTCAAGCATGCGTCCCATGTTGACCAGCGGATGACGCGGACTGGCAATCACCTCAAGAGCATCGCTGATTTCGCCGTGAACCCGCAATCCGGCCAGTTCGTCATCGTCACCCTGCTGCGCATCCGGCGAGCGAGTCACAACACCCAAGTCAATCACACCGTTGCGTACCGCATCGATCACCCCCTTGGAATCCTGCTCGTGAAGGGTGAACTGCACGTTGGGATACGATTCGCGGAATGCCGCAATGGCATCGGGAAAAACCCCCATGACGGCAGTGGCGCCGCCGCCCAAATGGATCCAGCCGTCGCGCAACTCCAGATGATTTTTAACGACAAGCGAAAGGTGTTTCATACGGCCAAGAATTTCGACGGCATTCCTGTAAACCAGTTCACCCATCGGTGTCGGACGCACGCCGCGGCCCGTGCGTTCGAGAAGCTGACAACCCAATCCTTCTTCAAGCAGCTTCAGCCGTGCCGAGAGTGCCGGCTGGGTGATGTGCAGCCTTTTGACCGCGGCCGACAAACTGCCTTCGTCAACTGCGGCAACAAACGCCTGCAAGCGGTAGATGTCCTGTAAGTCGGGCACTTTGTGCTCCCTCGCCGGCCGGTGAACGTCCCGTTCCGGAATGTCAAAACTTAAGCAGCCGATATTGCAACATTTTAGCTAAACCCACTCGAATTTGCCGGTTTTCTTCCGAATCCGTGATGGGAAGAGTCAGCAATATGCGAGGTTTGAATCTGAAGCAATTTTTCAAATTTTTCGGGCTGCTGGTCCTGATTTCGGGCTGTGCGCGGGGTCCCGTGCGCAGCGGCGAAAATATTCCCGTAAAAATATCCGTCGAAATTGCGGACACAGGTTCCACAACCGCAGACACGCCAAACTCTATTTCGGCCAACGGGCTTTTTCGGCCGGAACAACCGCTCGACTTTTTAAGTTCCGGAGCCTCGGAAGTTTCGGAATCTGCAGGTGCTCTACCGGACCCTTCAGGAAGCGGAGGGGGCGCGGGAGGAGCTGGCGGAGCGGGTGGAACGGGAGGAACATCGGAAAGCGAATTGAATCGTATTCTGACTTCACCCGAGAGGCTTATCAGCGAAGGTCCCGCACTTTTTAAAATCAAGCGTGTCTTCAGATGGCTCTCGTTCAGAATAAGCCGCGGTACTCAGATTCTTAAAGAAGGCTCCGCCGAATTGCGCGATCCGCAGATCCTTGAAATCGCACCGTTCGAAGTCGATGCAATGACGGGCGATCCATTGTCCGTCGCCGTTTCGCTCTTTCAGGCCGATTTCATGACCGCTTCGGATGCTGATTCGTTGTGTCAAAAAGGCGCTCCCGCGCTCATTCGCACATGGTCGGGTGCAACCAATTCGGTTGTCGAGCCAAGCGGCGCGCTGAGTCTGAAACTCGAAAATGCGGGCCAGACCACAGTTCACATGGCAGCCGTCGGCTTCGGTTCCGGAGAATTTTCAGGTTTGAATATTTCCGAATTCCGGCACGTCCTCACAGATCGTCTGACAGGACAAACGTTCGGCATGCAGGATGCGTCCTCCGGAGACGGGCTGTGCAAAGTTCATGAATTGCCTGCAGCCGGAACAACTTCGGGTTTGCGTTTTCTGAAGCTGATGAGTTTTTCGGGGCCGCTCAGAACACATGCCCTCGGGCTTTATTCACCTCGTTTAAAAACGATGCTTATTCCTTCCGGAAGGAGTGAAGTCTGGTCGTCGGCTGATGACAAACGCGCAGCAGCGGAACTGGGAATCACACTCAGCGGCAAATCAGCGGCCGCGGCCGACGGTTCGCGGAGTTTGGTGTGGACACTTCCGAGTGCCGTCTTGGGAACGGGCTGGCAGGCGATCAGGCCGGAAGTCGTCATCGGCGACCCTAACCTGACGCTTGTCAATTCGTCAGCGAGAGTTGAATTTCCGCTCAGAATAAGCGGAGGTGCGCGCCTTAATTTCAACGCGGCAAATATAATCCAGCCGGCGGGCGGACCGTCCTGCTCAGTTCGTTTTACAGGCAGTGAACGCGAGAACAACTTGGCTGTCGGGCTTGAACAATGCCAAGGCAACGGAGCTTTTCTTATTAAACTCGCCGAAGGAACGGTTGTCAGTGAGAGCGGCACGCAGTCGCTGCCGGTGGCTTCGCCGGAAATTATGATTGACAACACCGCACCGAGTCTTTCGATTATTTCACCGCCGCTGGAATCGTTTGTCGGCAGTTCGTTCCAAATCACCGGCGCGTGTGAGGGCGGTGCCTCGAAAGTTGCATTGCATTCCTCAGGAATGTCATCAATTGAAGTGGATTGTGCGGAATATATTCCAAACGTTTACCAGTTTTTATTTGCGGTGAATGCTGCCGGCCATAACGGCGCGCGCGATTACAAAATCACTCAGGGCGACGCTGCCGGCAATATGAATGCGGTCCAGTTGAGGGTGAGCGTCGACAGTCTGCCTCCGGCGGTGACTGTCAGTCCGTCGGTCACAGCCATGCGAACCAGCGGAACGGTGGTTTATACACTGTCGGCAACTGATCCGCCGGAAAGTTCGGGCGGACTGATCGCGGATTTGAGCGGGATTTCTTTGGTTCAAAGCGGCATTGCGGGTTGCAGCAAGACTGTCGATTCATCGGCCAAAACAGTCACCGTGACCGCCTGTACAGGCGACGGTACATTGAGTCTTTCGCTGCCGGCGGGAGTGTTTCGCGACTTGACGGGCAATCAATCTGTGTCTGCAATTTCAGCCGGTCCCGTAACGGTCGACAACACAGGTCCCGCATTGAACGTCACATCACCTGCTCCGACGCAGTGGCTCAACAGCAGCTTTAGCCTCAACGGAAGCTGTGAATTCGGCGGCACTTCGGTCACCATTACGACAAGTTCTTACCTGACTGCAGGCAGTACCTCGGTCACATGCGCAGCGGCCGGAACATTCAGCACAACCGTCAGTCTCAATGCGGGAGCACCCGATGGAACATCCCATTCAGTCACATTGAATCAAAGCGATGCGCTCGGCAATCCCGCATCCTTCACGCGTTCGATCAATCTCGACAGAACAATTCCGACCATCAGCGTGTCTCCCGCAGGTCCTGTTTACACAAACACATCTGCAAAAACTTTCACTTTTACGGGGTCCGATTCGGGTGGATCGGGGTTGGCGACAGTCGATGTCTCATTAATAAACATGACCGTCTTGAGCGGAATCTCGGGCTGCAGCATCGCGCGGGACAATTCGGCAAAGACTGTGACGGTGAGCGGCTGCACGGGCAATGCATCGCCGGCGGTTACAATCAATGTTCCTGCGGGTGCCGTGCGCGACGCGGCCGGCAACGACTCTGTGGCTTATCCGAGCATTGTGACACTGAACGTCGACAACACCCCGCCGGCGCCTACGCTCAGCCCGATCGGCACGACAACGGTGGCCTCGACCACAGTGAGTCAAACACTCACCGGAATCTGTAACTATAATGACGGTGCTGTTCAGCTGACCGGTGACGTAGTGTCGCAAACAACGAGTTGCGTGAGCGGCGGCAGCTATTCTTTTTCCAGTTTTGAATTGACCGCAGGCGGAGGAGCAAAAAATATTCGGGTCCGGCAAACGGATGCAGCGGGCAATACCGGTGAGTCCGGAACTCGGACTATCGAGCTTCATTACATAACACCTCCTGTAATAAACTCGCCTTCCAACTTCACCGGAATGGGATTGCGGCCCTACTTCAGCGGCACATGTGACAGTGCAACGGGCAATGTCACGACACTCACCGCCACAATCGGGCGGAAGGCATTCCTGCAGTGCGTGTCGGGCCAACTTTTCGGCATGCTGTCTCTGCCGTTCTCGAACACGGCCAGCGTCACAATCACACTCACAACAACACACACGCCTTCAGGAGCGTCGGTATCAACGAATCGAACCTTCACGACGGACGGCGTCACTGCGTGTCCGACAGGATTTGTGAAAGTTTCGGGGCTCGGCACGCACATCACCCAGCTGGGAAATACGTATGCCTCGCATGGCAACCTGCGGGCATGGCTGGACACCGGACAGGATTTTTGTGTCATGAAGTTTCAGGCTAAGGAAAGCGGTGCAACATCAGGAACAATTGGTCTAAATTACTACTCGCACGCACCGTGGACAGATATCAACCGAACGGATGCGATGAACAAATGCAGAAACCTGTGCAGCTCCGGTTCGTGCAACGACGCAATGACACTTTCCGGAGTGGGTTCCTTGGAACAAAGTGAGTTCCGCGGATACCGGCTGATATCGAACACGCAGTGGCAGGTGATTGCCAGAACTATTCTCCAGCAAGATTCGAACTGGACGGGTGGCGCTGTCGGCACTGGGACGCTGTATCAGGGCCACACTGACAGCGTGCCGGCATCTGCGCTCTCAAATGGGCCGGACAACGTTACTGAGCCTACTGCCGCAGACAGAGAATTTTACGGAACTGGACAAATTTCCGGCCCTCAGCGCCGTGTCCACTATCTCACAGGCTCAGATTACATTTTCGACTTTTCGGGAAACAAATGGCAATGGGTCAGTGACGATCGCGCCGGCGGGACATATCCTGTCGGTTTGTCAAACCCTCTGCCCACGACGGCCGGCTGGTATGAACTGACTTCAGCAGCGTTCTCTGGCAACTTTTCGTCCGTTTTCGGCTCAGAATCAACTTACAATTCGGCACAATTAACGGGAATGGCGGAGGTTCCGTCGACCCTCGGAACTGCAATTATCCGCGGGGGGTATGCAGGATTTAGCACTTCTACCGCGATTCGTTACGGCATCTTCGCCACCGATTTCAGCCGCGCCCCTGCCACAGCCTATCCCGATGTCAGCTTCCGCTGCGTCTTTGTTCCTTAGTCCGAATCTGCACGGCCGGCAGTCATTTGCATTTGACCGCCGCCGAACCGAGGAGTTCTTCGGCCTTGAGCACCGGCGCATAGCAAATCAGCCCCTGCTTTTCTTGCGTTGCCAAACGAATGTCCGAAGTAATTTCGACGCTGAATCCAACCGTGTTGCCCTCGGAATCATAAATGAACTTTGTTCCCGTCAGCCCTTTCTGTGCGGGCCTGAGAGTGACAAAATCGGTGCACTCATCCTGCAGACACGCGGGCAAACCTTTGGCCCGAAGTTCTGCATTTTGTCTGCGGCACTCTTTTGAAAGTTCGACGGCAAGCTGCGCTGCGGGAGTCTTTGAACCTTTGCAGCTCAACGTCACTGCGCGTTCTCTGTCCAAATCATTCTGAAGGCCGGCTGTCGATGCCGCAGTCGTCGGCTTGCCGCAAGCGACAGTTGCCGCGATGGACACAAGCGAAGCAATCGAAACAGACGACGAAAGAATGCTGCGAACCATGGCTGACTCCTTTGAAGATGATTTGAGCTGCCACGCTCGGAGCAGACTGCATGCCAAATATAAACACCTGAAATGATGCTATTTTATTCTAAAAAGTTATGACTAAGAATTTTACAGAGCCTGTCATCTTATCAAAATATCCGGTCCGCAGAGTGTCGAAAGCCGCACACACAGGTTTTCAGTTCAACGTCCCGCGGGGTACAATCCCCGAAATCATTTTTCATTCCGGTTAAAATGCCGGAAAGTCAGAACCCGTTGGAACTGCGAGACTCAGGATGCGCTTCTTTGCTTTGCTGTCGGCGTTTTGTTGTCTGTTCCAAATGACTGCGCATGCCGGCATCGAATTGAGCGACGGCACCAGCGATCTGCCGCTGCGCTCATTTTCGTACGTTCATCTTCCGCCGGAATTGAAAACCGATAAAATCACGCCGGAAATTCTGCAAAAGCTGACATTCACGGATTCCCGAAATTCGCTCCCCAACTTTGGCTACAGCAGCGGACAAATTATTGCCCGTTTCGAAATATCCAACCGGAGTCGCACACCGCAATGGATTTTGCGGCTCGGCAATCCGCATTTAAAAAAAATCACGCTGTATGAGGAAAAAAACGGAATTCCCGAAGAGATTCTCCGCACCGGAATCGAGGAGCCGTTTATTTCACGACCGGTGCAGTTTCGTGATTTCTGGCTGCCTTTAACAGTTGAACCGCAAACGGTGAAAACTTTTTACCTGATGAGCCGGTCGGGACAATGGCTGAGTCTTGTTCCTTCACTGAGCACACCGGCCGCCGCACAGGATATTCAAAACCGTGAATGGGCTTTTCAGCTGCTCGGACTGGGCGGAATTGTTTTTATTCTGCTCTACAATGTTTTTGTTTACTTTGTTACGCGCGAACGTGTTTACTTGTTCTATGTGCTCGCCAGTATTGCCGTGAATGTTCTTGCCATTCCGGGGAGCGCCGGACTGCTGGTGTACGTGTTTCCGTTTTCTCCGGTCTTCGTTCAGGATCTGTGGTTCGCCAGCGCCATCGGCTGGATTGCGGTCACATCCCTTTTTGCGCGCTCTTTTCTTTTGAAAAACACTACTGCAGAAACGGAAAAACGCATTCTGAAATATGCGGCATGGATTTCGGCTGCGCTGGTTCCGCTGCCGTTCATCTTTGGTCCCACACACGCAATCGCCATGCTGTTCAATCTGATTTCGGGGGTTTTTCAGTTTGTCATTTTAACCGTTGCATGGCGCTCTGCCTTTATCCGAAAATACACGCCGGCCTTTGTGTTTTTGTCTGCGTGGGGGGTTCCCATTGTGGCGGCGCTGATCTTTTTTGCCGGAACTCAGGGACTTTATCCGGTCAACGACGCAATTCTGCATGTGCTGACATTCTCCTCCGTCTGGGAAGTCGTCTGCATGGCCACTGCACTGGGTTACCGTATTGTCGACCTGCAAAAGGAAAAGGAAAAAAACCAGTCCCAGCTCTTGGAAAAAGCCATGCTTGAGGGCGAGCTTCAGGCTGCCCGCGCCGTACAAGAGCAGCTTCTTCCTCTGCCCGAAACAATCGACGGGCTGGAATTTTCCGCGTTCTTTCAGCCGGCAGATGTCGCGGGCGGCGACTGGTACGGCTATATCCACCAAAGCGAACAAAACCGGATTACCTTTTACATCGGCGACATTACCGGACACGGAATTACCTCCGCCGTCCTGACCGGTGTTGTTTGCGGAGCCGTGTATTCGGCAGAAACACGTTCACGTCAGCTGGCTCACGTTCCGCCGCCGCGCAAGCAGCTGCAACTGGCCGCCGAGGCTTTGGACAACATTTTATTTCATACCGCAGGACGCACCGGCCGGCTGATGAGCATGTGTTTTTTGAGCATCGATCTCAAATCGGGTGAAGCCTGCGCGCTCAACGCCGGACATACGTGGCCCATTCTCGCGCGTTCGGAAAACGGCACAGTGCGCTGCGAAAAAATTCCGGGGGGCGGTTCTCTTTTGGGCTCGGGAATGCACAAATTCGGTGTGCATGAATTCAATCTCGTTCGGGGCGATACCCTCCTTCTGTACACCGACGGACTGGTTGAAAACGAGGGACAGGGAGGAGAAACTCTGAATTTCCGCAAGCTCAAAACTTTGTTGTCCGCCCCGTTGCCGCTTTCCGAACAGATGGGCAATCTTGAAAAAACCGTAAAGAACCTGTGGGCCGGTCAAAAACTTTCTGATGATGTCACTTATCTTGGGATCCGGTTCAGCGGGCTGTAAAGTTGTTTCCGGCTGGCTTTCGTTCTTCAAAGTGAGGTATTCGTATGCGCAACGCTCGGTTCAGGGCTTCGGCTTCTCAAACAGGCCATTGCGGTTCGGCATGGCATCGGCTGACACTTTTGGTCCTTGCAGCCCAGTGCCTCGGAGGACATGTTCCGCTTCCGCGCAAGGCTCCTCACGATGGCGGAAAACTCAGCCGTCTGTCGGATTCTTTCGACTTTGGCCGTTCGGGACACAACATTCAAATCCTTGATGACGGCCGACTCCTTGTCGCCGGCGGTGCGTGGGGTGATTTGGGCGGCGAACAATGGGCCGAAATCATTGATTCGAAAATTTCGAAAATAAACACACTCGAAAAACCGATGGCACACCTGCGCAGCGGGGCAACACAGGCCAAACTCCCCGACGGCAGAATCATGCTCATCGGCGGAGCCGCCGACTTTGATGACGCGCTTGGCACAACGGATATTTTTGATCCCAAATCCGACAAATTCATTGAGGGTCCGGCAATGGCCGAAGCGCGTGCGGGTCACGCCTCGGTCACCCTGCCCGACGGCAGAATAATCGTTTTTGGCGGCAGCAACGGTGACAACTTCAGCGGCAGTGCTGAAATCTGGGAGCCCGCGACCGGCTCCTTCCGAACGCTGTCATCACAAATGAAAACCGCGCGCAGCGGGCACACCGCCACCCTTTTAAACAGCACAACCGTTGCAATCATCGGCGGAGAAACATCGCCCGCGGAAAAAACCGCCGGCGACGATGCGGGATACCTTGCGGAAATCGAACTCTTTGACATTCCGACGCTCAGTTTTATTCCGGAAACATACCGTCTTCAAACCGGAAGAACTTTTCACACAACGACGGCCTTGGATGAAAACAGGATTCTGATTGCCGGCGGATTGAGTGCTCCGCAGCAGGGAACGGACCACATAGAGATCTTTGACTTGAGAACAAAGACCGTCGTCTTTGGCGGTCTGCTCACGGGTGCGCGCGCACTGCATACGGGCAGCCGCCTGCGCGACGGAACAATTCTTTTTGCGGGAGGAGTCGGTCAGGGAACACCGCTGGCCAGCACCGAACGCTGCACTGTCTCAAACTCCGATGAAGTTCTGTGCTCGGCGGGGCCCAAAATGAGCATCACCCGCTGGATGCATGCAGCCACTTTACTGCCCGACGGTCGACTGATGATTTCGGGGGGACTTTCGGAGACGCCCGAAAGAAAAAGAAAGAGGAGTGGTCCCAGCCGCAGGCTGGAAATCTTCACTCCCTGAAGGAACTCATTTCAAAGAAATGACAATGCCGTCTTGCCGACTGCATTCTGCGGAACCTGCGACACCGAGCCGGTAGCGTTGTCGATGGATTCAAGGTGCTGGCTCATATCAAGACCGATTTCTTCGTCTTCGGCAGAGACTCTGAGCGGAGAAATGATGTCGGTCAGCTTATACAGAATATAAGCACCGCAGAAAGAGAATGCACCGACAAGAACCATGGCGGCGAGATGCTTGTAGAACGTGGCCGTCGGACCGTTCACAAGGCCGACTTCCTTGGCAAACACACCGGTCAGCACCATGCCCATCAACCCGCCCACGCCGTGGCATGGAAAAACATCAAGAGTGTCGTCAATCGAGGTTTTGGTCTTCAAATCAACAACGATGCGTGACACCACCGAGGACAGGGCACCAATCACCACACTTGCGCCGATGCTCACAAAGCCGGCGGCAGGAGTCACGGCAACAAGACCGACTACAGCACCGATGCAAAAGCCCATCGCGGTGGGTTTGCGGCCAAGCGCCAGATCATAAAAAATCCATGCAATCGCGGCCGACGCTGATGCCGTATTGGTTGTACCGAAGGCCAATGCCGCAAGGTCATTTGCAGCCAGAGCAGAACCGGCATTAAAGCCGAACCAGCCGAACCACAGCATGCCTGTTCCAAGAATGATGTATTGAAGTTTTGCCGGAGAATGCGGTTCGGGAGAGTGATCTTTGCGGCGGCCGAGAAAGAGAGCTCCTGCAAGTGCGGCAAAACCGGCAGACATGTGAACAACCGTACCGCCGGCGAAGTCAAGAACACCCCATTTGCGCAGAAAACCGTCGGGATGCCATGTCCAGTGTGCGAGCGGAGCATAGATGCAGACCAAAAACAGCGTGATAAAAATCAGATAGCTTTTGAATTTTACGCGCTCGGCAAATGCGCCGGTAATCAATGCGGGAGTGATCACCGCAAATTTCAGCTGAAAAAGTGCAAACAACAGAAAAGGAATTGTCGGTGCAAGGCGTGTTTCGGTTGCGCCGGTGACACCTTTGAACATGAAATAAGTTGCCGGATTGCCGATCAGTCCGCCGATGCTGTCACCGAACGAAAGACTGAATCCGACCACAACCCACAAAAGGCTCATCAGCCCCATGCAAACGTAGCTTTGCAGCATGGTTGAAATCACATTGCGGGAGCGAACCATGCCGCCGTAGAAAAACGACAGGCCGGGGGTCATGAAAAGAACCAAAGCCGACGAGGCAAGCATCCACGCGGTATCGCCGGCATTTAAGGCCGGACCTGCATTCGATGCGGTTCCGGCAGGAGCCAAAAACGCAATCACACAAATAACCGTCAGCAAAAGCAAAGGAACCGGATTCTTTTTCACAGCCGTGACTCTCCTATGTGTTTTATTTGCTTCGGAGCTAACGGCATCGCCGGACGTGTTCAACACGGCACGGGACGGAGAAACAAAAAACATCAAGAAATTCAGTAACGGCGCGTATATCTTTTTAATTGTATTTAATAGATTAAAAAAAATCAGACGAACGGCTTCGTCTGAAAAACAATTATTGAAACGTCGGGCCGGCGGCAGATCTTCAGCGCCCGCCCTGCTGCGAAAAGGCCTGCAGCGAAATCATGTTTTGGATCACAAGATCTCCGGTCACCACGCCGTCGGCCAGCACATAATGAAGGTCCGCCGAATTTGCAGGTCCTTCAAGAGCCAGATTGACAACCGTGCGTCCCCGTTCGCCCAATGTGATTTTATCAACGGGAAGAAATTTTCTGCCGGCAGAAAGCACTGCGTCACTGAGCGTGAGATACTTGGCTGTCACCCAGCCGCGCCGTGTCATAAAAGGATGAGAGTCGGTCACACGCACCATCAAACCGCCGACTGTCACCTGATACAGCGCTTTTTCCTCAGGACCGATGGTCAGTTTAACAATCTTGGCCGGTTTGCCGGTGACCGGATTGTGCACCAAATCACCCTTGCGGAGCTGCGTCATGACGCGGTCACTGCCGTCGGCCATACGGACCTTTGTCAGTTCGTCGAAACATCCGTCATTGTTGCGACAGACCCAATTGTTTTCTTCCTTGGTCACAAAATCAATCTTGCAGCCTTTGGCTGATTCAGGCGCATGATAGCGGAAATAGGCACAGGTATTCGATGTATGGGCGACCTGCTGGGGCGTTTGTTCGTTCTGAATGGACCAGACCTTGAAACTGCGGGTCTTGCTCCTCATTTCGTCAAGCGTACAGGTCGGGCCTGCACACACATCAGATGTGTGGCTGACTGTGAATTTGTTCACGGCAACCTGTCCGGCCTGACGGAAACGCGATGAAAAAGAATTATAGGCAACTTTAAGCTGACGGTAAGCCGCGCTGTTGGACTTTTCTTCCTGAGCCCAGATTCCCTTTCCGTTCAAAAAATCATCATCCGCTTCCAATGCGGAAAGCGCCATTTCGATGGTCAGTTCGCCCGAAAAATTCGTCGCATCCTGATTTTTGATGCTCAAAAGTCCTTCGTTGTAGCGGTTGGTCTGCCGCGCAACAATCTCGACGCGTTTGATCCACTCGGGGTCGCAGGATGTCAGAATCGAGCGATCGGCATTGACGACCTTCGGGGCCTGCGTTGCCGGAACAGGCTCAAGCGTTTGCACGGATTCAACACATCTCTTCCGCAAAGTTGCAGCGTATTTGTAAAGAGGCATTTCAACTTTGGTACAGAATTTCGGGTTACCGCCCGCGCGCCCCGTGGTTGTCGAACAGCCTGTTTCGAAGCCCTTCTCCTGACGCGCATCAAAACGTGTAAAACTCTGCGAATGAACGGCACTTCCGTTCTCCATTTTTGCCCAAAGGAAGTATTTGAACTTGGGACCGTTGGGCACATTGGGCATCACACCGACAAAACCCAATCTCTGAACATCGGTGATTTTGTTCTTGGACAGAACATCGGCAGTGTACGGCGCATATGCGAGATTCCAATTCAACGAGGACGGCCGGTTGCCGCGCAGCCCCTGAGCGTACAGCGGAAAAATCTGCTTGGCTCTAAAGTCATTCAGAACGGCGTAATCTTTTTCAATGGGATCGGGAAAAGCAAGATTTACTTCATGACGAAATTCATCTGCATTGGGACCGTCCGGACGCGGTTCAAGCTCATTGAATGCATAAGCATCGGTTCCTTTGCGGGCACGGAATGCAAGATTGGTTCCGCCCCCTCGGCTCTGAACAGCCGTTGAAGGACGCATGTAAAAACACGTGTCAGCCGCGCCGTGACGGCCGACCAGCCCCTTGTTTCCGCTTGCCAGTCCGAGTGACAATTTGCCGCTGAGCGACGAATACTTTCGTTTTTCATCGGGCTTGGCGATGATTTGTGACCGGACGGCTGCAAAATTGCGTTCTCCACCGTCTTCGGCCTTCTCTGCTTCATATGAACGAAGAGTGACCCGCACCGGATAATTTTTTATTCCGCCGCCCGCAGACGGTTTGAGTTGTTCACTGGCACACACATCGACCGAAGCAACCTTTTTGCCGGCATCCCAAGAGTAAAGCCATTTGGATGCAGCTTCGTTGCCGTCACAGTCAATCTTACCCCGACTTTGCGCAACATCACCGCAGCCGGCAAACCGGTAATCAGCATTGGGCTGAGTCGGTTCAACCCGCTGGCAGTCTTTGTTGAAGTGAAGCTGACCGTTGTTGATCAGTTGAGAAACGTTTGTAATTGCGGACTCATTAAGGCGCCGCTCGGAATTCACGGTTTCTTTCTGTTCGTTGCTTTTCCGCAGCGACTTGGTGAGCGAAGTCAGCGCGGCAGTCGCAATCACCGCTCCTGATGCAAAAACAAGCGCAGTCGTGAGAGCTGAGCCGTTTTGGGATGAACAGGAAACCGGACTTAATTTTTTCATTGAAAACCTCATAGACTAAGCCATTGGTTTTATCGGCAAACAATCAGCTTTTAATGAATAATTTGTTTATCATCTCATTATTTTTAGGGAGTTGTGACCATTGTAATGGACAACTGCTGCGGCAACTACGTTTACGGCTTGCAAAAAGAATCAGGGCCAAAGACGGTTGGCAGTCTGAATTTTTGTAACAACAAATAATCGTAAAAATTCAGAAAAAATGAAAAATTAACGAATCTTCTCAGTTTTTACGATAAAGAAGATATGTATATCAAATCACTCAATATTGTTCTTTTGATTGTTCTGACCGCAGCAACAGGCTGTACCGGAGCAGATATTCCATCTGTCCAAGTCCCCCTCAAAGAAAATTCCGATGCGGGCAGTCGAAGCGCCTCAAAAGGCAATCCGGACAACAAAGACGGAAACTCAGAACCGAAGAGCGGAAAAGAACAACTTGAAACCAAACCCTCTCCGGAGAGGGGAGAAAGCGGCAAAGGATCAGCTGTGATCCCGTTTACGCTTGCTGAAGCAAAAACAAAATGTGTCGCCTGCCACGTCAAGGGAAAAAGCGGAGAAAAAGTCTGGAGCACTGCGGACGGAAGCGAAGGCGACTGGAAACAATTTGCGAGTTCGGCAAAAATGTCAGTGACCGCCGACAGAATGCCCCAACCTCCGCTCGCAGCTCAGGATAAGGCCAAAATGATTGCCTTCCTCAATCGCCTGTTGGGAATTTCATCCGGCAACAGCTCAATCCCTTCGCCGAAACCCGTCTTCAACTTCGATGCAGCAAAAACCCTGTGCGTTGGCTGTCATTCAAGCGGCGGCGAAAGTCCGCGACTGGAAACCCTTTCACAGTGGCGTTCGGAAAAAGATGAAATCAAAAAAGAAGTCTCGAAGAACAGAATGCCCCGCGGAAAGTCAATCACCGCGGAAGAAAAAAAATCTTTGCTCGAATTTATCGACACACTCTGACAGCCGCCGGCAATTCGAGTTTTCGAAAAAATAAGCCTCTGAATTACAAATTGAGCACGCAAAAAATTATTCAATGTCCGTCGCGTTTCCGTGTTTCGCCAACTGACGCGGAGCTTTTTGCGCATGTGGACGGCAAGCCGAAAGGAAATTGAATTCTGGAAAGGGATCAGCCTCATCGGCCTGACCTGCAACCATCTGTTTCTTTGGCCGCTCAGCGTACTTTCCGCGGGTTTAACTTTTACATACCAATCCTTTGGCTGGTTCACGTTCGCATCCGTTTACTTTGCTTCAGCCGGCATTCTTTGGGGCAGACGGGCGCAGAGCGACTGTGCACTGTGGAGTTGGAACTTAAGGCGCGCCGCAAAACTGCTGCTTTGGGTTTGTGCAGCAACGGCGATATTCAAGGCAGCCGAGTCCGAAGGAATCATCAAGGCCGCACCGTGGCAATCACACTACGACTGGAGCATTTCCCCCGCGATTGCCGGAGCTGCAGCCGGAGTTCAACTTCCTTGGTTGATTGACGTGATATGGCTGCATGCGTGGTTCGGAATATTTGCTACTGCCCTGTGGAGTTTGCCTTGGACAAAGAAACAGCCGCGGCTGACAGCGCTGATGAGCGTTGCGCTTTGGCTCGCAGACCAATCAGGTCATCTGAAATTACCCCAACAACCCGCACTTCTGCCGCCATGGCATTCTTGGGCAAGCTGGCAACTGTTGTTTGTGCTCTCGGCATTGTCTCAAAACAAAAATTGCAGAACATATTTTGAATCCGCGATTCAGGGCAAGAGGAAAATACTTATTGCCTGTGCGGTTTTTGCTTTTATTCTTCTGAAGCACAGTCTCGGCAATTCGGTAGCGGCGGGATTGACCGATACTCAGAAATTTGCACCGCTCTTTGCTGCCAACAGCATCGCAGTTTTGACTCTGATGAACCTTTCGCGAAAAGAAAATCTTCCGGATTGCCTCGTACGGACAGGAAGATACAGTCTCAGCGGCTACTCGGTGCAGTGCGTGATTGTTTACGGGCTCGGCAGCAACCCGCTCCCGTTTCAAAACAATCCGGCTGCCGCAGTTCTGATTCTCTCGGCTGCTGTTTTTGTTTTGTTGGCGTTCTCTTATTCCGAAGTGATTTGGAGAAAATGATGACGACAAAATCTCTCGGCAGGGTTTCCAACATTATTGTCGTTTCATCGGCGTCTGATTTTGCAGACATCGTCTGCCTCAGCAATTCAGCATTTTCGGCCGGACTGCACATAATTCCTGTGCAATGCGAAGAAGAAGCAAGGCTGGCGCTGTCGGATGCAGGAAACTGCCTGTTTGTAATTCACCCTGAACACAGAATTTGCAATCAACAAAACAGAATCATTGCGCAGGGAATCGTTTCGGGAGCGCGCTGGTGCTCTTTAAAAACATATAAAAGACATCTGATCGGTTTTGCCGAGATTGAATCTGTCGGAGACCTTTTGGAATGGCTTGAACCTGTAAATTTTCAAATCGATTCAGTGATAAGGCAAAAATTGATGTGCTTGCTTCGTCGTTTGACGGCCGTCGCTGCCTTAACTTTTGCATTGCCGTTGCTGACTGCTGTTGCTGCTGCAATATGGATTGCAGACGGCAGGCCGATTTTTTTTCGGCAGGTCCGCGTCGGATTCAGAGGAAAACCGTTCAAACTTCTCAAATTCAGAACAATGAAAAACGATGCGGAAAAAGACGGGCCGCAATGGTCAAGCGGCACAGGAGATCCCCGTGCTTTTCCGCTCGGGCGTTTTCTCCGCAGGACTCATCTGGATGAACTCCCCCAGCTTTGGAATGTCATTTGCGGTGACCTGTGCATTATTGGCCCCCGTCCGGAACGACCCGAATTTCATGACATCCTGAAAAGCCAAATCCCGCATTTTGATGCACGGACAAGGGTCAAACCGGGAATCACCGGCTGGGCACAAATATATTCAGGATACGCGTCAACAATCGAAGAAAGCAAGGAGAAATTCAGTCACGATGTTTTCTTTATAAGAAACTCACATTGGACCCTGCACCTCAAAATCATCTTCAAGACCATTCAGAAGGTCATAAGAGAAGTCATGTCAGCCGCATTCAGGACCGCGAACGGACACAAGTCGAAAACCAATTAAGGAATGCGCTCATGCAGGTTGTTCATATATTCAATTCAGGCGGACTGAACGGACCCGAACGGCTGGTTCTGCCGGCTCTATGCCATGCGCCTTGGCTCAAAGAGATTTGGTCACTGCATGAACTGCGCAGCGGCAACAGCGATCCGATTGAACATTACTGCCGTGAACATCAGCTTCCGTTCCGGCAAATTCCAGTTTCATCAAGATTCGACCGAAATGCGATTGCCCTCATGCGCAATCAGGTTTCCTCCGTTCCGCGTCCGGCAATTTTCCACAGTCACGACGCAAAGGCCAGTGTCTACACGTGGGCCGCCCTATGGCCGCTGCAGCTGAAAGACTGCCGCAGCGTTGTCACGCATCACGGAGCAATGGCCCGCCCCGACCACAGAACCCGAATCTATGAACAGATCATGACTCACGGCAGCAGAGTTTTTGCATCACGGGTGCTGAGTGTTTGCACAAATGACTATGAAAACTTGCTCACACGGGGAATTCCCGAGCGCAAACTCCGCATTCACCGCAACGGAATAGATCTTCCCGCCATAGAATGGAAGGACAGGCGCGCCGCAATCCAAGGCGGACAAATACGAATGGCCATCGTCGGCAGACTGTCACCCGAGAAAAATCACTGGCGTCTGCTTTCGGTTCTGAACGCTTTGAATCGCCTGAACTGCTTGGACTGGTCGCTGGACGTTCTCGGCGACGGACCACTCCGGAAAGATCTCGAAGACCGGTGCCATGAACTTGGGATTGAGAGCCGCGTCCGTTTTCTCGGATACTGCGCAGACGCGTGGCTTGAGTTCGACCGTTACTCCTGTCTTCTGAATTTTTCTGTGGGAGAAGGTTTTCCGGTCACCATTCTTGAGGCCGGACTGCGCAGAACTCCGGTTTTTGCAAGCGCAGTGGGCGGGATTCCGGAACTCTGCGGAGCGGGCGGTGCAGAATTATTTGACCTGAGTGAACCCGACATCGACATTGCAAACCGTCTTGCAGGATTCTGCGTCAGCGAGACCGAAAAAATCAAAAAAGCAGAAAATCTGTTCCGGCGGGTCTCAACCCTGTATTCGCAGGCAAGATGGCTCTCCGAACTTGAAGGTTTTTATCTGGACAGTCTCGGAAAACTGTTATGAGGCAGATCATTTCCTTTATCATCGGTTTCTTTGCCGTGTGGAGCCCTGTGTATGCAGCGCCTTCCGGAGACGAAATCAGTCTCGCAGCCGGAAATGTGTTGAGCATAAGCTCTGACAGTGAATCGCAGCTGAACTCGACCATTGAATTGGACTGGTCCGGCATTGCGTCTGTACCTTTGTGCGGCAGCATATCATTGTTGAACCTGAGCCTTCAGGACGCTCATGCGACTTTGAGCCGATGTCTGAATAAGTTTTACCGGAAAATTCCTGATTTCCGGCTAAGTCCGGTCACACCCCGTCTCTTTGCCGTAAAGGCCGGACGCCGGAATGAGAAAATGAACATTGTGAAAGTTGCGCAGGGGACATCGGTCAATTCGGTTCTGGCATCTGCTGTTTCCGCTCCCGAATCCAACGCGGTGATCAGACTCATTTCACCTTTTGGTCTCGATCTTGTTCATCCGGCAGGAGCAGCGGACTGGTCTGTACCGTTTCGGTGGCGGGGGGGAGAAAGCCTGATCATCGAAACTCCGGCCACGTCCAAAAGCGCCCTGAGCATTGATGTTCTGGGAGAAGTCAAAAAGGTCGGACGTTTTGAATTCAAGGCCTCTCAATCGATTCTCTCAATTATCCGCGAGGCGCAGGGGTTGACCTCGGCTGCCGATCCGGAGGCCGTCACGGTTATACGATCAACCAGCGGACAAAAAATCAAATCGGATTGGGACGACCAAAATATCCGGATCGAACCGGGGGATGTGATCTTTGTTCCTGCCAAATCCGAACATGGCTTTGAAAAAAGCATCCGCTGGACGGGTTCATTGCTCGCGGTCATCAACACTTTCTTTCTTGTTATCCTGACCCGCAAGAGGTGACCGGATGAGATTTGTTCTTATTCTGATTCACCTGAGTCTGACGGTGCTCAGGCACCAAAAGAAAATTGTCGTTGTGTTGTTTTTTGTCTTTCTGTCGGCTTCCATTTTTTCAATCCGGAAGATCCCGAACAAGTACACATCAAGCGCACTTTTTAATTTCCACTCGGACTTTTCCAAAGTGCCCGCCAGTTCTGAATTTTTCAGCGAGATTTATGACCCCAATGAGCTCAGGGCTGAAAAAGAGGCCATTCTGCTCGGTGTGCTTTCGGATGACTTCCTCGTCCGCCTTACACGACAGTTTCTTGGAAATGAAAGTGCCGACCTTGAATGGCGGGTTCAGGGGCTGCGCAAGGACATCCGCTTTGTCCCGCTGAGCAGGGCAACTTATCAGCTGATTGTCGATCAGCGCGAGGCCCGCAATACGCAGGGAATGGCAACGGAAATATTGAACAGACTTGAAGAAACCCTGCGCGGCGAACGGCTGAACAGGATGCATTCCGTGTATGAATCCGTCACGCGTCAACTCGGCGAACTTGAATTTCAATCTGTAGACAGCAATGTGTCGGTTCAGGCGGATGCAGCGCGTCTGCGCATTGAAACCGAGATTGAAAATTTACAGACGAAATATACTTCAGAACATCCGAAGCTCGCACGTTTGCGCTCACAATTGAACGCTGTCAACCGGACTCCGAAGCAGGATGCACTTGACCCTCTCGGACGCGGACAGATTGAAAACTGGGCTTCGCTACGCGGAATACTGCTGACCCGACAAGCCCTTTTGCAGGTCGCAATCAGAATGGAACAAAAAGGAACCTTGCCGCACATCAAAATTGTAAAAGCTCCCGACCTTCCCCAATGGCCAAGTTCTCCCAAGAGAAACGTCCTGTATGTGTCCGCAGCGGTCAGTTCTCTTGTTTTTTCGTTTGCAGCAGTGTCCTGCGTCAGGCTCGCAAAAGATCTCCTGATCTTTTTTCCGCAAATCCGCAAATCGTGGTCCGATTTTCTGCACAGCCTTGATCCGCAAGCCGCAGATGACGACGCAGACAAAAGAGGAGAATAAGCTTGTGGCAGGAAGACAAATTTATTTTCCGAATTCAGCCCGATGAAACGCACTATTTCGTATGGCTTGCGATCGGGCTGATGGTCTATCATTTTTTGAGCAGCGGTCTTTCGTTCAAGTCCGGATGCCGTTCCGTATTTCCTTCAGGATTACATTCCGAACAACGTTCCGGCATCGGAACCCTTGCAGCGGCTCTACTGTTCGGTTTGGCAAGCGCATTAAAGTGGCATTTTTCAGGATTCATACTCGCGTCCGCGTTGTTTTTATCTATTGCCTCGGCATGGAGAGAACCAATCCATGCCCTTTCAGCGACTGTGATTCTTTACATCTGCCGTCCTTGGGAAGTCGTTCAGACCAATGAATGGTGGCTGCAGCTTCCGCGCTGGTGTATTACGGTTTGGCTGCTGTCGTGGCTTCGAAAATCAGCGTCGGATGATTCAGACCTCTTGCGGCTGCCGGCATTCTCAAGGGGCTGGCTGCTTTTATTTATTATGCCTCTTTGGGCGCTGATCACGGTGTCGTTCTCCCGCGATCCGGCCGGCAGCTTTCAGTACTACGCCGAAACTCTGTTCAGAGCTGTTGTGCTTGTTTTCATCGTAATCCTGACGGTCAAAAATTCTGAACACGTCCGGCAGCTGAGTGCTGCATTTGCAACCGGCGTCGCAACGCTGTCTATTTTCAGCGTCTGGAGGTTTCAAGGGTTTGATCAGCCGCTTAAACTCCCGTTCATCGACAACAGCCACAAACCCGACGACCGAAGACTCGAAGCCGTTGGCTCGCTGGGCAATTCGAATGATATTGCCGCTGTTGTGCTGATTCCTCTCGGCATGCTCTGGCCACTTATTTTTTCCGGACGCGAAAGTATAAGGACACGACTTTTAAGCACTGCCGTCGCGCTTGTTTTGCTTGCGACAATCAAGGCATCACAGAGCAGAGGTGCACTGATTGCTTGCGTGGCCCAGTGCGGTCTATATTTTGTTGCCCGCTCCCGCCATCCCAAACGGTTCGCATTTGCAGTTCTCGCAGTATTGTCCGTGGTGGCACCGCTTGCCAGCCGCTTTATGGGGCGCGACTCTGATGATCTTGATGCTTCGACTGAAAGCCGGATGAACTATTACGTCACCGGTATCCGCATGGCGATTTACAGTCCCCTCTGGGGGCAGGGTTTCGGCCGTTACCCTTATGAATTCGAACGATATTCAACCGCGACACTGCATGAATGGGGACTGAGAACCGCACATTCAAGCTGGATACTGGTGCTCGCAGAAACAGGTTTCACGGGGCTTTTCATCTTCACTGCCATTCACGTCCGGATGTTCTCGGCCTGCTGGGCTCTTCGCGACCAATATTGCGGACTTCTGCTCGCGCTGTCCGGATACTCGGTCACAATACTTTTTCTTTCGCATTCGTGGCTGATGTTTCCGTGGATTCTCTTTGCCCTGATCGAATCTGCAAAATCAACCCGTAAAAATGAGGAAGCGTATGCCAAACCCGAACAAACGTCCGTCTGACGACAGCACTTTGGTTGTGATTCCCCGCATTCCTTGGCCGCCGGCCTGCGGAGCAAGCGTTGCCAACTGTTCTTTGATTCAGTCGCTGGTGCGGCGGGGGACGACTGTTGATTTGCTTTGTCTGAGCCGTTCGGAACAATTGCCGGAAATACAAAACATCCGTGAGCAACTCCATGTTCGCAATGTCGAAGTTATCCGGTTGCCCCTGCTGATGCGGTATTTTCCTTTGAGGATAATTCTCTGTCTGCTGAACCGGTTCAGATACAGCGAAATTCCGATGACTGCGATTCCGTTTGTTGCCGGCGGAGTATTTTTGAAATGGTGCAGTCAGGACGCTGGACCAATATTGTCTGGGATGGTCTGCATCCGATGTCGGTTTTGATCAGTGAGGGAACCGGCAATCAGAAAAAATCTTTCGCTCCGAAAAACCACTTCTACAGAGCACATAACTGTGAATCGGAAATATGGAGGCAGTATCAGGGCAATGCAGCCCCGTTCCTCAGACCTTTCCTGATTTCCGAAACAACACGCATGCTCAAACTGGAACGCCGCAGCGTTGCCTTTGCCGGCGCAACCCTGTGTATCAACGAAAGCGACGCTAAACTTTTGAAAACGCTGGTTACTGATGCTCAAAACATTTTAACTCTGCCTGTTGAACTCCCTTTGGCCTCTCCGAGACTGCAAAAGAGTCGGATGACCGAAACACAGCAACAGAAGCAACAGCAGCAGGAGCAATCGCAGTCAAAGCAAGACTCCCCGCTGCGCCTGCTTTGGATGGGCGGACTCGACTGGTGGCCCAACAGACAGGGTCTTGCGTGGTTTTTTGAAAATGTGTGGCCCAAACTGGCGGCAGTCAGAAAGGATATTCATGTTTCCCTGACAGGAAGGGGAACGCAAAAAATAAAAATGAAATCCGGCGCTGGATCGGAGCGTGTTTCGGCTCATGGATTTGTTGAAGACCCTTTGCAGTTGTTGCGCGATGCGCACATCCTGATCGTTCCTGTGTTCTTCGGCTCCGGAATTCGAATCAAGGCACTTGAGGCTTTGATTAACGGCGTTCCCTGCATCGGCACAACTGCGGGACTGTCGGGAATCTCAGAAGACGGATGTTGGATCAGTGACTCGGCCGAGGAGTGGTGCACTGTGCTTTCATCAATCAGCGTTAACGAATGCGCAGACAAAGGTGCAACCGGAAAAGCCGCTGTGCGGCAGCGACACTCCCCGCACATGACAGATCAGATCATGGATCTGTTTTTTGCGGCGCCTGAGACGCACAGGGCCGGCTGAATAAAGAAACGATTTGATCTGAAAAGCCGGATGCCAAAGCCGACAGCTGTTCAAACACCACAGCCGCGGCGGCAGGACCACGCAAAAACGGATCGCTGACCTCCGTAAAAATAGTCTTTTGAACTTGAAGCAAAGTACAACGCGCGAAAGCCCTCAGTCCGAAACGGCGGAGGATCGCAAAAGCATGCATCCCTTCCATGACAACAATGACATCCGAGTTCCGCACATCGTGTTGAGTCACTTGGAGTGAAGCGTGCAGATTCGGTTCAACCCCGTGCGAACGAAAAACATCATGAAAACGGGGCGGAACATTGGTGTCCGAGACTTCAAGACCGCGCGAAATTACCTCGACCGGAAGGCCCCTCAGTTTTTGCTTCAGAAGCGCTTCAAAAAAAGGACTTCTGCAACGGTTGCCGTGGCAAATCACCAGCACTCTGAATTGATTCGTTTTGACGGCATTTTTTTTGAATTTCACCGGCTGTCCACGCAATCTGCAAAACAACCGGAATATTCCGGAACAGGCGCGTTCGCAAAATAATTTGGTCAAACGATGCAATGTTTGGCTGACAGCCCTTTTCAGCATACGGCAGGCAGGACGAGGATCGTCACTTCTGAAATAATCAAAGGCCGTCACTTTTGAAAAAACACATGACAGAGATCGGCTCAAATATCCCAACGCGTCCGAAGCTTTCAATTCCGACCGCTTTGCGGAACGAAAAACACTGAGCAGATGCTGAAATTCCCCCGGGTAAACCGTTGTGCACACCTTTTTTCGGGCGGCAGAGCCAAAGCCCTCTTTGCCCTCCCATGGATTCAAATCTGCAGGGCTGCCGTTGAGCAGATCAAGCCATCGCACAATAAAAGGGACATTTGCATTGACTGCGAGCGCCATTGATCCCCATGGTCTTGCATTAACCTCAACAAGAAGTAATTGAGCCCCGCCCGTGGTCGCGGACACGATTTCGGTCTGACGGAATTCAACCATAAGTATTCCCGAAATCCGCAAACCTCCAAGCAGCTGAACAGACGACTGAAGAAGGTCATGATCGAACCCGATTTGTCTGCGTGCCGAAACTCCCCCCTGCCACGGAATTTCGGCCAGCCGTTGATGTGTGTGCCAGCAAACAACCTTTCCTTCCCACACCAGCAAAAAACAACCTCGGCCATGTCCGGCAACATAACGCTGCACCAGCATCCGCTGTCCCAAACTCTGTTGTTCCCTGCGAACGCACTTGAATTCTTCCGCGCTGTGGACAATCCAAGTTTGCCCTTTGTGAAAGCGCCCGTCCTTGCACGCATGGTTGTCCGTCCGAACAATCAGCGGATAGGCCAACGGAGCCGAAAGAGCGTCATTGTCATCGGGTGTAACGACATCACCCGCGGCAACAGGCACTGAAGATTCGAGAGCACGACGGTAAGTCCGTATTTTACTCATACCCAAGCCAAGAAGGTCTTTGCTGGGCAGCAACAATCGGGATCCGAACGAATCTGCGTATTCCGGTTCCGACAGAGCAAAAACCGAGGCATCACTCACCGGCAAAATAAAATCTGCACCGAACCCGCGGGAAATTTCCGCAAGCTGACCGCGGTAGTCGCGAGCTTCGTTCCAAGGTGAGGCAACCCTCACAAACTTTCGCACAAAGCGGCTTGCCGCAGCTGCGGGGCGTTCAGCATGACTCACTAGACAAACATCATAGCCGGACATCCCCAGCGAACGGACACAGGCCAGCGCAGACGCACATTCACCGTCCGTCACAATTATTTTCTTCGCCGCTTTCAATGTCATTGGAACAACCTTGCCGTCTGCCACCGCCACGGCGAAAGAATCTCCTTCATGTCAGTCTCGGGTCCAATGCAAAACCTGCGCAACGCATAGCGATTTTTCAGTGAAAAGTTCCAACCCGCAACTGTCGTCAGCGCACCATAGACACTTTGTCCGGCGAGAATTTTTTCACAGCGTGAAGAAAAATCCTCCTTCCGTCCGTTGGGATACGCGTACAAACGCACCCCGCTCTTTGCAAAATTATCAGAAAAACTCAGGCTGTCCGAAATTTCATGAAGCAGCTGCTGCCTGTCGAGCTGAGTATGAATCGCATGGGTTGACGAATGACCTCCGAAGTCAAAATCATCCGACAATAGTGCCGACTGGCACTCCTCTTCCGACATGAGTCTGAATTCATCACAGGACGCATGATTTCCGGTTTTCAAAACAGCTTCCAAACGGTTGACCAATCCGGAAATCGCCTGAGGATGCAGACAACGAAGCAAATTCTGAATACGGCGGCTTGCCTGACAACGCGCACCGAAATCGTTCAGTTCGAACGTTCGTCCGAGAAATATGAATTCACTCAACGACGTTCTTTTCAAGGCGGAAATCACGCGGGTAAACCAAAGTTTTTCACCTGTCCGAATGTGTGCCGAAGGAATAAATATCGTTGCCGGACAAAGGTGTTTGCGAAGTATGTTGCCCGCCAAATCAACGACTGATGAAAAACCGTCGTCAAATGTCACGGCAACTGAAGCAGAACGCAGTGAACCATTTTCAAGAGCGGCCAATCCTTCCCGCAAACCAATCAACCGCCAGCCGGATTTGACGGCAAATGACAAATCGGCATCAATTTTTCGGGGCGTAACAAAACAAAAATCATCGAGCACTGACCGTGTATCCAAAACAAGTCCGTGATAAGCGAGAACTACAAGAGGCTTTCCTGCAAGACCCATGTGACCCCCTGCTAAAAGTGATTTTTCTTTGCGGATTTCCTTGAAGTAAACCTGTGAATGAGAAAAACGGCCGCAGCACAGACAGAAACAATGAAAGACACCCTTCCTCCTGCACCCGACAGAGAACACACAACATTGATCAGAACCGGAACGGCAACCGCCGGAAGGTGAAACTTATAATCAACAGCACTCAATATGAATGACGGAAAAAATATCCCGAAACGCTTCAACTCAAATGCAGTCAGTATGCCTTTGACAAAAATCAGACCGAAGACACCTCCCGCAACAGCACCGGCCGCAGACGCAACATGAAAGCCAAAAACAACCGAAAAACAGACCAGCAGGCAGGCTGTCGCAGCAAATAACAAAATCTTTTTTGAATTTCCTTCCGCCCTTGCAATGAGGTCAGAGGGCAGTAAGGCTGCCAGATTCAAGAGTGAAAATATCATCAGAAAGGTCGATGCTCCCGCAAACCTTGAATCGAACAGCAACCCGATAATTTCGCGGGAGTAAAAACACAGCAAAAATGTGACGGGAATTGCCACATCGGCGACCTGTCTGACAGCAGATTTTAAAAGCCTGAAGATCTCTGATTGATTATGTGCCGCGACCGAAAATGCAAGATCTGAAATGACCCTCTGAAAGACGGACTGCTCAAGAAACCCGACAAGAGGCAATGACAACAAACCTGCCGACGCAACGGCAAAATCTTCAAGTGCCAGTGCACGGGTCAGAAAAAATCGATCAAAGTTGGCAGAAACCGCAATCAATGCCGCTGCGAAACAAACCGGCATTGCCTCGCGCAAAACAGATTTGGTTTGATAAATACTTATTTCCGCCTTATTCAGCAGACCAAAACGGAACTGCAGGAAAAGCAGTGCGGCCGTTCGTGCACTCTGAAAGACTGTAATTATCAGGAAAACAGTCGCAGTGCCTTGTGAGACAAAGACCGCACTGACGACTGCGAAAACTTTTGTCAGTTCAATTATAGAGACTGCGAAGGCAGAAAGAAAACCGCGACCGTTGAAAGCAATATTCTGTTCCATAAATAAACAAATCAGGCTCAAAAAAACTGCAACAGACAAAAGAATATTTTCAAAGGCTGAGTGGCCTGAATGTCCAAGCGGAGAAAGAGCAAAAAGCAAACAAGCGTAGACCGCCGAAAAATACAAATTCAACCGAAAGGCAGTGAACGTCTTTTTCCTGCCTTCATCTCCGGCGGTCTTCCAAAAGGGCAACAAACTCCAAAAACCCGAGGTGAGACTCAATCCGGACGCCGACGATAAATACAGTCCGAAGATCCTGTATTCGGAAAATTCGTTTATTTTCAATATTCGCGAAAGAAATACCGGTGTAAGGATATTCAAAAGCGCGATTGCAGACTGCAGGGACGCCTGAATCAACGGCTGACCTTCAAGCATACGGATGCGCCTGAAACACGCCGAAACGAAATAATCGGAAATATGCCGGAACAAACTCCCAAGCCAACTTATGAAATGCAATGGCCCCTGTGCTGCAAGCAAGCAACCGCTGCGGGCAATCACGCCCACGGCGCCTCGCTTAAGAAGCATGACATGCCGATCGCAAGCCAGCGACTCGGATTGTCCTGTCCGCCACAAATAGGTTTTCCTGAGGCTGAGAGTGGCATTTGAGGTCCGTACAAGCTGCATCAGCAAATCCATGTCTTCGCATCGCCACAAAGTTTCATTGAATCCGCCGTGAGCGACAAATATGTTCCTGCGAATCACCAGTCCCGAAGGCTGCAGCCAATTACCGCTTAAGGCCTGCAATCGCCCGTCGCCATGCCAAAATCCGGAATCCGGATCGTGCGGAAAGAACCTCATGAATCTTCTGAAATCCCGACGAAAGACCGGAAATGCGCGCACAAATCCCTGATCTCCGGCAAGCGGCTCCAAATGCGGGCCGGTTATGATTGCATTGCCGACGATCCAACCGGCACACGGACATCGTTCAATTATGGATTTCATCGTCGCCAAATGATCCGGCAACCAAACATCATCCGAATCAAGAAAAGCGACCCACTCTGCATTGCTGACGGAGACCCCCCGATTCCGTGCCGCAGAAGGCCCCTGTCTGTGGGTGGTCTGCACAATCACATCGGGCTGGTTCCGGCACCATGCGACAGTCTCGTCAGAAGACCCGTCATCGACGACGATAATTTCCTGCGCCGGTAGAGTTTGAACCCGCACTGCATGCAGACAAACCTTGAGCAGTTCAAGACGATTGTAAGTCGGAATGACCACTGCAATACCCGTCATGTCCACCTCAGCGTCCCAAGGACTCCGGCAAAGTCCGGCGTTTCATGCACCCAATCAAAAGACTGCGAACGTGCTGATACTGTCGCGGATCGCGATTCCAGCTGACGGCATCACGGACTATCGGGTTGTCGCGTTTGATTTTTGCGAAACATTCCGGATTCAACGTCTTCGCCCATTTTATATATTCAAAATCGGTTGAAGCCTGCTTCCAAAATTTGAGTCTGAGCGACTCCACCGGCATGTGTTCGCTCAATCTGTACATGTCCGGTGTCGCCGGATAAAACAATGTACCGTCGCCGTTGCCGGTAAAATCAAAAAGATCGTTCCACGGATCCCTTGTTTTCGCATATCGCCAGAAGTTGTTGACGCTGTAGTAAAGAACTGCAGACAATCCGTATTCTTCGGCCATCCACGGCCAGACACGCACGTATGCGGCATTCCTTTCAATGACAAAATCCGGCTCGCCGCTGGAGTCTCCTGATCCGCATCCGTGACTCATGCAACTGACATAACTCCACAGTTCATTGCCCTGCCGCATCACCGGCTTGCCGTATTGAAGCAAATGCTGAAGCAAAGGAGAAAAAATCGAAATTTTTTCCTGCAGACTGTCCCAAGGCCAAACTGTCACAAGTGACGAAATTGCCGGAGCCTCGTTCTTCAAATCCGAAGCGCGCTCATAAAGCGCCGGAAACTCCTCCTGAACAGGCTCATCCCACAGGTAAACAAAGGGCTTGTTGGCCATTCTGCGGACAAGCGTACTTTCATTCGCATCCTCGCTTTCGGAATCGAGAAATTCCTGCCATCTGGACCAATAAAACTGCCTTTCCGCAGATGTCTCTGCGTCCGAACGCGGAATGTCGAAGCGAACCCATTCCGGCAGCAGCGAAACGACGGTCCTGAAAAAAGACAATTCTTCCGTCGGATAACGGCTCAGCCGAAAATTCAATGCTTCGCGTTCAGCTTCCGTGCGGAAAGGATGTTTGATCCATGCTTTGAGGGGCAAAACCCTGTTTTCAAACATCGCTTGAATGTATTTCCGCGTCAGTTCTCCTTCTTCACGTCCGGCACGGCCGAAATGCGCAAGAGATGCAAAGTAAGGCGTAAATTCCGCCCGCAAGGGCAGGCTCCACTCAACAGGAAGTTCAACCGGAAGTATGATCAAATCCAATTTCCAGTGCGAGAGCAAAACTTCTTCCGGACTGTCGGGCAACCGAAGAGTATTTTCGAGCTTCCCCGACCATGAACCGAATCGGGCTTGTCTGCTGACTTCTGCTTCCGCAAACAGCCATTCGAATGTTCCGCACGGAACTTTATTCCCCAAAGGAATCAGCGGATCGATGTAATTCTGAACGAGGGCACCTTCGAAGGAAGGTTTTTTCAGGGCAACTGGTCTTCCGCCGTACCATTTGATTTTCAGGCCGGCCTCTTTCAAATTTGCAGACAAGGTCGGAAGCAGACCGCAAAATGAATTCGCCCTGACGGTCAAAAGTGTTGATTCACCGCGGGCCAAAGTCATTGTGATCTCACGTTGCCAGTCCGAACCCGTGATGTATTCGGGCCTTTCGACCAATTGCGTGACAAGCGGCCGGTCATCGGCACGAACAGATCCGAAAAACGGAATCGGCAATGCAAACAGAAAAATAATAAGACTGAGCTGAGCATATTTTCGAACATATCTGCCGACCATTTCCTGAAGAGAAAAATGTCGGCGAAAATCATCCATCTGCTTCCAGCACAGCTCTCTGGAAGAATGTCTTTCGCAGTCATTTAAAAATTGTACAAGTTTGAGGGAATCGTTCGCTGATCTTTCGGCGGGCAAAAGTGTCGCCCATTCTCTGAGTTCACGGTGTCCGGCAATGTCCGTCAACAATGCAGGCAGACCGCATCCCAATGCCTCGTGTGCGGCAAGCGGCATGCCTTCCTGTTCAGACAGCGAAACAAAGGCATCGGAGGACTGATAAAACAAAATCGGATTGTCGGTAGCCCCCGCAAAAAACGGTCGGCCGGCATCATCTGTACACACTCCGGAGAGCTCTTTCAAATAAGAATCATCGACCGGACCGGCAATCACGAGCCGCCAAGAGGCATGTATTCGCTCCGGACATCGTTTCCAAAGCGAAAGAAGCCGCTCCACACCCTTGCCGCGAACCACACGCCCCATAAAAAGAAGAATACGGACCGAATCAGACTCAGTTTTGATTCTAAAAAAATCCGGTCCGAAACAGAGGCCGGCAAGTTGTTGCCGTGCCTCCGCCGCCGGTAAAAAACTATCCGGAAAGACGATACCGTTCGGGACAACATTTATTCTGCCGGCTGAAATCCCGATCTCACGGTACATTTGAGAAACATTCTCCGATACCGTGCACAGCGCATGCACAAACCTCGGAAATATTTTTTCATAAATCACGTATCGCGAAATTTTCTTTCGGAAATGAACAAAGCTGTGCTGGGTATGAACCAGCTTCACTCTGCGGAGCAGCATGAATGAAAGCAGAACGCTGTATATCAGCGCCCCCAAGTCGTGAGAATGAATAATTCGAACCTGCCTGCTCCTTGCCGCGGAGTAGAGTCGGATTAGCGTAGACAGCGAAAACCCCCGCTGTTTTTGCCACGCAATAAGCTCCACACCGTGCTCGATCATTTTATCGCGTAATGCAGCGTCAATTTTGTCCGCCTCATAAACTGCAACGACGGTCTGATGCCCGATTGCGGCCAAACCGGACGACAGACCTGCAACACAGCGTTCCAATCCACCCATTGCAAGATATTGCGAAACTTGCAGGATTTTCATTGAAACACCTCTGCCGTTTCAATGCGTCTGACGATCCGCACAGGATTACCGGCCAGCAGGCTGCGCGGCGGATATTCGCCCGCGGGAACAACACTTCCGCCCGCAACGACACAACCGTCGCCGATGCGTGCTCCCTTGAGAATGATAACCCCTGACCCAATCCAGACATCATTGCCTATGACCACCGGCGAACTGGGCGGAAGCCATGAATCAAGAATGGCGGCATCAGCCTGAGGTAATTGACCGGTAAAGCGTGGATAAAAACGGCTGCATATCGCTTTCACCTGCTCGGCTCTGATCTCGGGGTTGAGCGGATGCGAATCATAATCCTGAATAAACACATTCCAGCTGATCAGTGCCCTGTCGCCAATTGAAACCGACTCGCGCGCAGCTATCCGGCAATCTCCCAAAACACCGCAAGAACCGATGCGGATGACGCCTTTTCCTGCAGCTTCGAGCCGCGCATTTTCATACACAATTGAATGATCACCAATCTGAATATGTGCCTGTTCACCGATGATTTTAATAATTTTTCGTCTTTGCAAACGGACGTTCCGACCCAACCGGATTGTTTTGCCGTGGGATCGGTGAAAACGCATGCCGCACGTCGTCACAAAAAACAAAATGAAATTGCGCAGCATCGACGGAATCTCGCTTCTGCGAAAACGAAAAGCCTTAATCATCAGGCGCGCAAACTGAAGGCGCTGCTGTAGATTCAGTTCCATCGGATGTCCTCAACTTTTTCAGGCGAACGCAAAACGGCCGCGGCAAGGGCCGCAAGCGACGACTCGAATCCTTTGATTTTAAGAGCCGCTGCAAGAACACCGGCCGCTGAAAGAGCCGCAGCGAATGTCCTGACGGGTGTTCCCGCAGGAAAGTATTGAAAAGCAAATAAACCTGCTGAAACGGCGCAGGACACAGGAACCACTCCCCAGAACAACCGAACCACCCGCCGCTGCGCCAAGCCGAACACAATGGAATTGAGTTGCCGCACAAACGGCAGCAGAAAAAACACCCATTGAATGTTGCCCTGACTGACCCTTCGCCGTGAATTGTTCTCCTGTGAGGGTTTTCGGCTTGCGCGGTCGCACACGACGAATCCCATTTTCCGGTTGCGGCTGTAGATCATCCGCATTTCCGGATTCAATGCCCTGATGATCAGCGGAAGAGTCACGTCATCGTTAATCCACACCCTGCCGGCCAAAATGTGCAACGCATCCTTTAGAACATCAGACCGGTAAAGAACTGTCGCACCATGAACACTGACGGGACCACCGGCCACATTTTCCAAAGACTTCAGCATTGACTCCAAAGCCCAATGGATTCGTCCAAAGAGTCCGGCGCCGTCTGCGGAATATGACGGAGCAAAGCCCGAAACATCGGCGCTGGCCATGAACGGAACAACATTCCTGAGAAATCTTCTGTCCCAGACAGCACCGCAATCGGCCAACGCGATCCAGTCAGCAGAGGACTGCTCAATCAGGTCGGCGATAACCTTCCATTTTGAGCGATGTTTAAAATGATGAACTTGCGCACCAAGATTCTTTGCGACTGCTTCGGTTGTGTCGGTGCAGTCATCAAGTCCGCAAATAACCTGAAGCCGGACATCGGGAAACAAAGAAAGCATTTCAGCCCGCGCTTCAAAAACACTCCGCAGAGTGAGTGCCAACGTCACCTCTTCGTTGCGACACGGCAAAAGAACGTCAACCGACAGTGGCAGACTCAGAGATGCATTCCTCTTTCGGCTTTGCGGAATAAAAAACAAAAAAATCAGCGGAAAGAAAAAAAATGATACACACAGGAGAAAAATCGCAGTCACGGCCGGAATCAACCACATGGCTTCCCCCAGTCAAACGTTTAAGAATACGAATCTTCGGCTCACGCCCAATTCAATTTTCCGGAACAATTTTTCGAAGCAACATCGGGTATGCAACCGAATTGAATGAAGACAGCCCCCAACCCGTCAACTGACACCGGTTCTGATCATTCAATTCTGCGGTCAAACGCCAGACCAAAGGCACGCTTGTCTGCATGTTGACAAAAGACACACGTCCGGTTGCCGTGTTGTAGCGACCGAATGCAAACGCAAGTCTGAACTCGCCTCCGCCAGTTGAAAATGCCCCCGCGTATTGACCGGAACCGATCTTTTGCAAACTGAAAATTCCGTCGTGATCCGCGAGCACCGTTCGATATTGACCGGTGAATTGTTCATCGCTGCACGGACGTTCGGTGGCCGCAGAAACACGAATCGTTCGCACTGCTGTGAAAAACGTTTTTTCAAGCAGGACAGGTTCAAGAATCCAACCTGAAACCTCGGTAAAAGACTCATTGAATTTCAGCTCAATGACCGAAGGCACCTGCGATGCAAAAGACTGCCTGCTGACAAGATTCTGAGCAGCGCCCTGAAATGAGACATTTTGAAAAACCATCGGCGGAAAAGTCGGATGGGCAATGGCTGCAACGATCCCAAGTTCTCCGCCGCTCGAAAACAGAATCAACTTCAGCTTTTCAAGTTCTTCGTTCAACGGGCCGTCGATGTGTGTCAGCCGGAAGACCCCTTCCCAGCCGTTGTAGACCTCAAGAAATTGCATCGAGAGTGCACTGGCCAATGACAGCGCATGCCTTGCAATGTATTCGGGGTCGCCCGCCAACCGGCTTGACTTTTCCGCGGATTGGGCAAAGCAGACAAGATTTTTTATCAGCTCTTCGCTGCGGAATTCCGGCACTTTGCGGAGAAAAAAATCGAGCGCCGCATACCTTTGTGCCTCGCCGGCAAGTTGTCCATAAGCATTCCCCAGACGCTCACAGTCGCGCCAAACCCACTGAAGGAGAGAAAAGAGAGTCTGATCTTTGAGCGACTTTGCTTCGCGAAGAACATAGTCCTCATCTTTGAGCCGGCTGATCACAGCGATTGCCTCTTTGGCAAACGACAGCAGGTTATTTAACTTCTGTTCGTCTTTTTCTTTTGAAAAAGAACTCCTTAGTTTAGAAATATACTGAAATCTGTATCCCTGACCTTTGTCTTCGAAAACCCTTATTTCAGCCTGAATGTCGCACACCGGCAATCCGCACGCCGCGCCTGTCGTCGGTGCGAATTGCAGGAAAAGCAGCAAACAACGAAAACTGAAAATTTGCCGGAATGAACGCCGGCTTCGCAACATCGACCGAAGGATCCCTGTCATCAATCCTCCCCGACTCTTCTGAGAAGCAGAACCCTCCCAGCACGAAGAGAAAATCTCAAGTCCGAAGTTTTACATTCTGAAAATGTAACGGGATGGAAAAGAAGGAGGAGTGGTGTCGAGGCAGCAACGGCGCGCACATCATTGGCAAAGTAACCCTCAATGCCGCCGGACAGGAGTGTTTGAAAAGCGCATTATCTGCAACTGCTGAAGATATAGTTTTGGGGAGACCACGCGGACCAGCTTAAATCATAAGTTTTAATACCATTGACCAACATGCAGTTCTTTTTCCGCGTCTGAACTTCGGATTCGCATTTTCCTCCTCTTGGCGCAGTCAGAGATTTGTACCTTGTTTGCGTTTCAGTCAGTGTATCGCACGTCGGCTTTCCGGACAGATAGTTGGCCAGCGGGACTGATTTTTCGGGAAAAACCGAATTAGTTCCTACGTTGCAGGCTCCGTCTTTGTCGAACAACTGCAAGCTGGAACAGGCCTTTGCAACTTCGGTCTTTGGAACCATAATTCCGATGGCCGTCTGATTGTTCAGCAGGTCGGTCTTTCGGCTCAGAAAAACATAAACAAGTTCAGCGGCGGGCACAGGCGGCCGCGTGGCGCATTCCAAATACGGATTTGACTTCAGCACCTGTTCCGGAATTTCCGCAATCTTGGTTGCATCCTCAGACCCGTCCGATTTACTTCGCAGCGCGAGAGCTTCTCTGACTGTGTAATAGTGCCGCGGATAGGGAGCCTTGGGCTTGCAGGATCCGCTGGCGCAACCCCATGAGGCGGGAGGAGGATTCTGGGAACCTCCGACGAATGCGTCAATTGATGTTGTCATACCGTACTCAATTAAATTTCTGCCCTGAGCTGAAGGGCTCTTTTGAACAACACTCATATATCCGCAGGATTGCCATGTACAATCCGTTCTTTTGTCCCTGTGAATGACCACATGGCATTTATCAAGGATGTGATTCTTGGCGGTTTCGGTGCAATTGATGAAACGCGTCCGGTCATCGCAGTTTGTGGAGCTTGAAGCCTGCACTGCGGCAGCATTGCCTCCGACGGATCCGGCAAATGCCGGCATCCAGATCGCTGAGACCGCAACGATGATTATTTTAAAATCTCCCGACATACGCCCCCCTCGGTGGCCCCAACTTAAAGTTGAGACCAACGTCCGCTGTCTTTCACTTCCTGAATGATCGTTACAGTTTCTTGCCCGACATCTGTCAACTGAGTGACCAACTGCCGCCAAAGGCCGCCGATTGCAGAATCCGACACTCTCAACTTGGGCTGCGACAAAATGCGCGACACAACACCCGACACACAATCAATCGATTCAATTTTCCAATGCTCCGCAAGTTTGTCGGCTCCGGAAACAAATGACCCGCCGGATTTTCCAAGAGTGTTCGCCGAGGGGCTTTGTTGCCCGTAGAAAACAGGAGCACCCGAATCGGACCCTTCCGCTCCCCCGTTGAAATACATATTGTAACCATAATAAGTGACCGCAGATCCAAACATCATCGATTTGAAAACGTAATCCCTGATGTCTGCAAAACTTGTCGCAGCTCTGTATTCGCCTGTAATTTTTCCCTGCAAATTGTGTTTTCCGTTCATTCTCTCAATTTCAAGGCGCTTTGAAGTCAAGTTCGAATTATAACCGACGAGCAAACGCACATCCGTGTTCGACGAACCGAACGTTTTGTCTGCGGGTGCGCTGACACTGCCGCACAGAGGCAGTGAATTGCCGGCCGAATCTGCGTCAAGCTTGTACGGTATGCGAATCACATCACTGTTTTCGTATATCTCCACATGCGGAATCGCCAATGTCTCTTTATTGCCCGAAAGGCGCCATGATTTTGTTTTAATATTGGTGCCGCTCATGCCGGAAACCCTGAAAGAATTATTGAACTCAAAATATCCGCCGCGAATATCCTGTGAATAATCGAACGAACTGAGTTCCATTTGACTCGAACGGCCGTTTTGTCGTTCTCCGAGCGGATTCACGTCATACAGGCAATGGTGTGCGGTCAAATAATAGATATTATATTTGCTTCCGGAACGCTGATGAACAAGCGCACCCGAGCAGGTCTGCTTTGATTCGGTGAAATAAGAGCGTTTAAAGGAACCCAATGCAGCGGTGTGATTTTTGGGTTCATACAGCCACGGCGAATCGGGAACTCTTCCGAATGGGTCATACTTTGTATAGTCCCAGTGTTCGGGGGATTTCGTATTAAAAAAAGTACTCCACAAGGAACCGTCAGTCTGAGTCGTTCCCGACGAGGCCACAAATCCGACTGATTCTTCACCTTCAGAACGCTGTGCCTCGGGTTTGATATCGGACTGCTGCGCAAGCGGAGCCATAGACTGTTCTCCGTCCACGCCGCAGGCCGTCATCACGGCTGCCACCGAAATTCCAAGTAAAAACTTTAAGGAGCTTGGATGTTTTTTCATGACACCCTCCTGAGTGTAAGGTCGTCAGAAAATTCGGCTGATTTAGGGATTTTGCTAAGACACCAAAAAAACAGACTATCTTCACCTGCTGCGAAGTCAGCTTGGTTTTACCGCACAGGCAATTCCTGCGACTATCGGTGCAGCACTTGCAGGACGAAATTAAATGCAAAATGGGAACTTCCAGAGCCTACTCCTTTTTTGGAGGATAAATTTGGAGTATTTTCCAAAGATTCGTTAACATCCCGAGAAAAAGTAGTTTTTTCTCTTCGGAGCTCGTGGCACTGGAAAAAGCACTCTACTGCGTTCGGCTTTTTCAAGCGACACGACTCTCTGGTTCAACCTTCTCGACCTCGGAACTGAAGCTCGACTGGCTCGAAACTCATAAGGTGCCACAGCGTTTTAGGTTCAGTCTTGGTATCAGATTCTCGAAGAGACACTCATTGAGATAAAATCGACAAGTCTTGTGACCGAAGATGACATTCGTTCACTTCAACTTTTCTTGTCCGATTTTCCGGATTCAGATTTTTTCTTCTCTCACGTGACCCAAAACCACAAAAGTTTGGTCGGATTCGAGCTGTTCATTGGCGTGACGCAATCGGAGAAATCTAAGGGGCCTGCGATTTTATCCGTCTCATCTTCTCAATGAACACAAAAAAGTTCGGCACAACAAACAAAGTCAAAAGCGTTGAACTCACCACACCGCCGATGGTCGCAATTCCAAGCGGCATGCGCGCTGCACCGCCGGCGCCCCAGCCTGTCGCCACCGGAAGCATTCCTACAATCATCGCCACCGAGGTCATCAGAATCGGCCTGAGCCGCAGCGGAGCCGAGCTGACGATCGCGTCTGCCGCCTGCTCGCCGGAGCGGATCTTTTGCATGGCAAAATCAATCAGCAGAATACTGTTTTTGGCGCAAATACCGGCAAGCAAAATAACCCCGATGCCGCCGTACAGATCGAGCGGAAACTGAGTTGCCAGAAGTGCAAGCACAGCGCCCGTTGCGGCCAGCGGAATTGCCAGCATCACGGTAAACGGCTGCAAAAAAGATTCAAACAGTGACGCGAGCACCATGTAAACGAACACAAGTCCGAGTGCGAGCGCAACGGCCAAATTCCGAAACAACTCATCCATTTGCTGATTCTGACCTTTGACGGTCAACGACTGTCCGGAACTCAGGGGAATATCCCCGAGACGCTCCTTGAGTTCGGCAACGACAGACCCCAATGCCGCATCCGGAAGAATGTTGCCGCCGATGCGCAAGACGCGCTGCCGGTTTTCGCGGATGATGGTTGCGGGGCCTGAACCCATTTCAATGTTTATCATGTTGCCCAACGGAACAACCGCCGATCCGCCGCCGGACCTGACAACAATTCCCTGATGCGCGAGTTTGTAGGGTGTGGAATAACGCGCATCACGCAATCTGACGCGAACAGGAATTTTTTCATCTCCCTTCGAAAGATCGTTGGTCGCGTCGCCCTGAACCCAAACCGCCAGCTGCGAGAGCAGCACGTCGTTGGTCAGACCGTACTGTGCGGTGAGCTGCGGATTGGGTTTAAAAACCACTTCAGGAACGCCGTCCTCCTGCAGAGGCTGCGCATCACTGATGCCTTTGGTCTGCTGCAGTTCGGAACGCACGCGCTTGGCCAGTTCCATCAGCTCTGTCTGATTGTCACCGGCCACAATCACCGCCACCGGCTGAAATCGTGCGCCGCCACTCGACAGCGGATCTGCCGGTTCATTGATGCGCACTGTGTAGCCTGCAAAACCCGAAAGTGCCTGACGCACATCCTGACGCACGCGCGCCAGCATTTTTTGTGACTTCGCGAACCGATCTGCAATGTGAACATTGACTCTGATGTTTGCCAGCCCCCACGCATTTGTCCCCGTGCTGATTGTCCACAAATCAATCGCATCGATGGTCTTCAGGCGTTCGTGCAAAACATCTCCCATCGGCTCCACAGCCTCGGGACGCAACGACGGCGGACCGTCGAGCTGTGCGGTAAACGTTTCTCCGAGCTGGGTGGGCAAAAAACTTTTTTCGACAAAGAAAAATCCTGCAGCGGCAACGGCGATTGAGACAACCGCAATAAGAGCTGCAATCCAAGGCTTTTTAAGCAGGAAAACCAGAGTTCTCTGATAACGCAATGCGAGGCGCTCAAAACTGTGTTCAAAGCCTTCCAGTGCGCTGTTGATTTTAAGCCCCGTCGCGCCGAACTTTTTCCACTCCTGAACCGGATGCGGAATATTTGCAAAATATGCCGACAGCATCGGCCCCATGGTGACTGCATCCCACAGCGACACCAGCATGGCGAACACGACTGTAAGCGCAAACGGTTTAAAGAACTGCCCCGTCACGCCGCTCATGAATCCGACCGGCAAAAACACCGCGACAACCACGAGCGTGGTCGCGAGCACAGCGAGAACAACCTCGTTGGTTCCTTCGAGAGCAGCTTTGCGCGGATCCGCATCGGGCATCTGCAGATGCCGGTAAATATTTTCGCGCACCACTATGGCATCATCAACCAACAATCCAATTGAAAGCGACAGCGCCAGCAGCGTCATTACATTCATTGAAAAACCGGCCGCTGCCATCATCGCAAACGTGGTGATTACACTGCTCGGCAACGCAAGACCAGTGGTGACCGTACTGCGCGGGCTGCGCATAAACAAAAGCACCACTATGATTGTCAACGCGCAGGCAATAATCAGACTTTCCTGAACATCGGCAACGTTGGAGCGGATCAATGTGGAGTTGTCACGAATCACGTGCAGCGAAACATCATCCGGCAACAGACTTTCCATTTCTTTTAAAATACCGCGAATTTTATCGACAACTGCGACCGTGTTTTCGCCCGACTGTTTGACGATTTCGAGAATGACCGAAGGTTCAAAAGAGTCTCGCGTACCCAATTTACTGATATTGTCACGCTCGGCGTAGCCCTCGGTGACTTCGGCGACATCACGCAGCTGCAGGGGCAAGCCGCTCGCCGCACGTCCGACGGGTGTGTTGCGCAAATCCTCGATCGTCTTTGCTGCGCCGACCGATCGCAAGACCCATGTGCGTTCTTTTCCTTCGAGTTTGCCGACCGGCTCATTTCTATTGGACTTGCCGATGGCCTGCACAATGTCTGTTGCATTCAGCCGCCAGACCTGCAGAGCAACCGGATTCAATTCAACCTGAATTTCTTCCTTGCGTTCGCCGCGCAGGCTGACATCTCCCACACCTTCGATTTGCCGGATCCGGCGGGCGACAACATCTTCCGCAAGCTTTGAAAGCTCCGATGAGGGGCGCTTTCCGGTCATCGCAATTTCAATGATCGGCGTATCGTCGGGGTCCTGCCGCGCCACCACCGGCTCTGACGCTGCTTCAGGCAGGCGTCTGCGGATATTGCCGACCTTTGCACGCACCTGCATTTCCTGAAACTTAATATCTGCGCCCTGATTGAATTCAAGAATTACGATTGAGGTTCCTTCGCGGCTCACGGAACGAATTGTAGCCACATCGGCAACCGTGCTCAGGGCATCTTCAATCGGCCGCGAAAGCAGCTGCTCAATTTCTTCGGGAGCAGCTCCTTTGAAGTCGGTGCGCACCGAAAGCACCGGATAGGTCAGGCTCGGGTACAAATCGAGAGAGAGCCGGTTGAAGCCCAACAGACCAAGCACAAGCAAAAACGTGGTGACCATCGTAATGAAAATCGGACGCTGGATGGAGATCTGCGGAAGATTCATTGCTTAGGCTCCCCGCGGGCATTTTTTCCGCGCCCTCCCTTTTCGCCGCGTTCTCCGCGCCCTTCTTTTTCGCCGCGTTCGCTGCGCTCACCGGTTACAGGCGCAGCTGCGGGAGAATCTTCCTCAGCTTTAACTTCGGCACCTTCAAAAAGCTGATGAGCCCCCACACTGACAACCTGATCATTTGCACTGATCCCCGAAAGGATTTCCACCTGATCATTGTTGAACAGGGCATAGGTCACTTTGATGCGCTTTGCCTTGCCTTCTTCAATACGAAAAACCGCAGCACCCTGATCCGAAATACGCAATGCCGATGCCGGCAGCAAAAGCCTTTCACGTGTGTCGAGCTCAAGAGAGGCAAGTGCAACCACTCCGGACTTGAAAGCATGATCCTGATTGTCCAGTTCAACAGTCAGCCCGCCGCGTCCGCTGCCGGCTTCGGCAGCGCGCGCAATGGTCAAAACCCGCGCAGACCGCGTCAGCTCATTGACCCGAATATTCACTTTTGAATTCAACTTCACCTGAAGCCATTCCTGAACCGGAAGATAAATGTTGGCAATCAGTTTGCGGTCATCAACAACAAGCACAACCGAATCCTGAACCGACACCTGCGTGCCTTCAGTGACATTCCATCGGCCGACCCAACCGGAGATAGGACTGGTCACCGGCACCGACAGGTAAGACTCTCCCGGCTCACTGCGATCGACCCGAAAAAGCGTTTGACCTGCCTTAACCGGTTGACCTTCTTCGACGGCCAGCTGAGTCACCCGCCCCGCAACTTTGGAAAATACATTGGTTTGCCGCTGGCCGACCAACGCCACCGCAGATTCTGATTTACGCGCTGCGATTTGTTTTTTTGCACTGACAATTCTGACAATTGCAGGTCCGCGTGAACCGCGTCCGCCGCCCTTTTTCTGCTGGGCTGTGGCCATGGGACCCACAGGCAGTGCGACAATCGGGATCCAATGCAGGTTCAGCAGCCGGCGCTTAAAAAATCTTTTCAAGATGCTTCCCTCCCGTCGTTTCTGCCGTATCGATGGCTGCAGACTGAAGAGCCGTCTGAAGTCTTGTCAGCTCCAGTCTGTTCGCAAAAAGCTCATCTTCGGTGTTGCTCAATTCCAAAAGCGATGCCCTGCCGGCAAAGTAACGGCTCCGCACCAATTTCTGAAATTCAAGCAGTGACCCGACCTGCTCTTTCTGCAATTCAATTTGCCCGAGTATTCCTTCCATCCTGAGCCTGCTCTGGGAGCGCCTGTCGGATCGCAATTTGATTTCATCCTCAATGCCCAGCAGGACCTCGCGCACCTTTGCGAGCAATGACTGTCTTTTTTGTTCGCGCAACTCCCCAAGGGGAAGCGAATATTGAAGTCCGACCTGAACCTGCAGCTGCGGTTTGAGCGGAACAAAATTACCGTTGCCCTGAATTCCCGCGGTTCCGCTGACGACCGGTTTTTCCTCGGCTCCGAGCGCATCGAGCTCCGACTCCAAAGATATTTTTGCAGCCCGTTGTTTTGCGATCGCGGCCGATTCAATGGGGTCAGCCGAAGCCGAATTTATAAATTGACGCCATTGCGCGGCAGTCAGTTCAGGCATCGGTTTTAAGTTCAGGTTTTGCTCTGTGGCAGGCGCTGTTCCGGAGCTTCCCGAAAGGGTCAGGAAAAGCTGAGAATGCAACCATTGCCGCTCATCGGCTGAACGCCGGACAAAAAGCTGCGCACGGCCAACTTCAACGCGCAGCCGGACCACATCCGACTGCGGCCGTTCTCCACGCTTGTATCCTGCCGTAACGGTCCTGAGCTTTTGCTCTGCGCTGGCAAGCTGAGCCCGTGCGATGTCCAAAACAGCTTCCGCACTGCAGACCGCTGCATAAAATCGTGCCGTTCGAATTTTCAGTTGCTCTTCGTTTTCGGAAATTTGAGCTTCTGCCGACAAAACCTGAGCCGCTGCCCTCATCTCGGCTGCCGCCTGACGTCCGAAATCCCACAGCGTCGAACTGACCGACAATCCGTGCTGTTGCCTGAGGGGTGAGAAAAGCTGTGCCGACACAGTGCCCGAAAACTGAAGTGTCGGGTCTTTTTGTGCCTTGACCGACGATTGGCCCGCCTCTGCAGAAAGAAATAATTCTTTGGACCGACGAAGCGCGAGCGAGGATGCACGAACCTTTTGAAAGACTGTTTGAAAGTCGTCAACCGCGGCGGCGGCCGAAGCCGGTTGCGCGGCCTGTGCCAAATCCGCCGGCAGCAGCAGCGCAAAAAAAAGAGCCGCTGCACCCCGCACAGCCGGTGCATGCGGCAACAACCGCATGCACTTCAAATTTCCAAGCCAGTCCATCGGCGTGGATACCTCGCAAATATTTTGAAATCATTGGGCGAAAGAAGGGTACAGTGGACTTGTCGGTGAGTCAAAAAATGGTACTTTCAGCGGGTTGCTTTACACAAGTCGTTTCGCGGGCCATTTTTATGCAAAATCAGCCTTCCGTTCCAAAGTTTTTTCAGGACATAGCGCCTCAGTTGTCGCGGCTTGGGTTGTGGCAAAAAAAGCTTTCCGCAGTTGCAGGCAGATTGCGGCTTTCCACTGTTCAAAAAATTTCGGCTTCCGATGAAGGCTATCTTATTCTGAATTTATACAAACCCGCAGCGCCCCGCGATCCCGCAATCATCAGCATTCGCCGCACCGGTTCCGGAATCGAGCTTGGGTCGGCACGGCCCCAAACCCAGCCCAAACCCAATTCGCTCGTTCAGTTGGCACGAAAATATCTGCAAGGCCGCCGGATTTCGCAGGTACTGCTCAGCCTTGAACCGGTGACTGTGGTTATCGAATTTTCGCCTTTGCCGGAGGAAACTTCGACAGAAAAAGCGCCGCCGTCAGACGCTCCGGATTGTTTGATTGTCGACCTCGACTCCCGTCCTGCGCGGGTCTGCGTTGCCCGAAGACACTCTTACGTTCCGGAACGCTACGCCGATCAATGCACAGGTTTTGAAGGCGACATTTGTTTCTTTGAAAGCCATTGCGAATGGACGATCGACAATACAAAAACCAAACGCCGCGCGACTTTTAACCGGCCGCTTGTTTTGTCCTGTTTTTCAGATGCACCGGACGCAACCTCAACCTCAACCTCAACCTCAGCCGCTGCAGTTTCAATTGCAGTTGCATCTCCGCAGACCGAATCAAATTCAGCGGGCGCTGACAGCGTGTTGCAGGCCGCCAAAGACAGTCCCGCCGGTCATGAAAAAACCACACTGCAATCGGCATTGAATTTCATGCCAACCCATGTCCGGCGAGCAGCACGCACACGTTTACAATTCCTTGAGCGTCGCCTGCAACGACAGAAAGCCGATTTGCCTCCGGTCTCTGAACTGGAGAGACTCAAACACAGAGCCGAAGGACTGCGCGCTCACATTTACATGTGGCCCAAAGACTTTCCGCAATGGCATGTTCCTCCGGATATTATCGAATCTGCCGGACTGCCGGCCGTTCTGACACTCAAAGCCGGACAGTCTGCAGGTGATTTGGTCACGCAGGCGTTCAATGAACTGGACAAACTCAACCGCAGACGTTCGGAACTCGAAAAGCGTGTGGAAGAAAGTAAAATTGCGCTTGAACGTTTCGAAGATGTCATCCGTCAGGCAGGAGACGATATTCTTGCTCTTTCCGAAGATGTCCTCGCGTCGCAAATCTCACTGACGCGCGAAGTCCGACATTTGGTCAGCGTTCAAAGGCTGCTCACCCAACTTGAGGTCACATGGTTACCCTCGGCCGAACGGGCAGCTGCGGCGGAAGCTGAAAAGGAGCGAAGACTTCCTTACCGTTCCTTCAGGGCCAGTTCCGGCGAATTCATTCGTGTCTCCAAATCCGCTGCCGATGCCGATGCAATGCTCAAACTCATGCCGGCGCATCACACATGGGTCCACGTGATCACCGGTGAAGGCAGCCATGTTTGGCTTGAAAAACCCAAGGGCGCAAAACCGTCTGACTCAGCCCTCAGGGAAGCAGCCATTCTGGCGATTCACTATTCCAAACAGACCCGCGCACAGGAAGCCGATGTTTACGTTGCACTGCGCGCAGATCTGGACAAAAAGAAAGACCTCTCCGCCGGAAAGGTCATTGTGCGCCGCAGTGAACACCGGTTTGTCAGGTACGAGCAGGCTGAACTGCAATCACTTCTTGAGGCTTCAGGAAATTAAAGATCGGGCTGTTCAACAGCGTTCATGCCGGCTGCTTGTTTAAGTTTGTCGAGACACGCAGGATTATCCTCGTCAAGCGATTTTATGAATGCCAGCAGGTTGGACTTTACCATTGCGTCCAACTTATTGTTCTGAGGCATTTGGTCCGTAGCGACGGCTGCCTCAAGCTCGAACCGGCAGACTTTTAACCGGTTGTTCCAGTCTTCTATCTTCACCAGCGGAACCTTCTTAGTCTCGCTGTGACAACCTGCACACAGGGCCGAGGCATCCGCGAACGAAAATTTGGCCGGCGCAGCATCACCGGCGGGAGGACTGCCCGCTGCACCGCCTGACGCTATCAGCTGATCAAAATAGGCCAGCAATTTTTTCTTGACCTCGGCGCTGACCGGACTGGGGGGCATTGTCCCTTTGCTGACTCTATCCCTCGCCTCAACGGCGACTTTCTTCCATTCTTCTTCGCCGCCGCTCGCAGTTGTCCACGCATCTTTTCGTGAGCTGGCGCTCGAATGGCATCCGGCGCAGTAGGACTTAACGTCGGCAAGTGCGATCTTGGCCGGCGCGGGCTGGGTCGTTTTTTGTTGCTGCTGGCTGACGTTGCCGGACTTTTGTTGGCCGTCTGCGGCTGCAGGTTCGTCATCTGACTTGAGCACGACCGTTGACTGGCCGGGGGTAGCCCCCGTGCATCCAACCGCAATTGCAGCCAAAAGAACAGGCACAGCGAAGAGCGAGTTCATCATGTTTCACCCGATCAGTCAGTAAATTAAAACGCTTACCTGATCTATCGGCCAAGACTTGATTCTCTTGAGTCTGCGTAGGACTATCCGTTGCAGACGTTTTTTTTTGGAGTCATGTAGATGGGTTCGGTCAAGCAACTCGCGAAACAGACGGCTGCGCTCAGGGTGGCCGTCGTGCACGACTGGATTTTCGTCCGGCGCGGCGGCGAAAGGGTCCTCGAACAAATCCTTAATTTGTTTCCCGATGCCGACCTTTATTGCATGCTGGGCGAGCCCGAAAAAGTTCTCAAGACCAACCAAACACACAAAATCTTTAAATCTTTTCTTAACTCCATGCCTTTTGTCAGCCGTTATTACAAAGCGCTGCTGCCGCTGCTGCCGACCGCCGCCGAGAGCATCAATCTGACAGGGTACGATTTGGTGGTCAGCAGCAGCAGCTGTGTTGCAAAAGGAGTGATCCCCCCCCCGACTGCACTGCACGTTTGTTATGTGCACAGCCCCATGAGATACGCATGGGATCAGGAACATCTCTACTTTCCAAAGCCCGCCGGATTCGGTCGCCCTTTGGAATTGTTGCGCCGACTCCTGCTCCGCAGTTTGCGGATCTGGGATGTCACCTCGTCTGCGCGTGTCGACCTTTTCATTGCCAACAGCCATTTTGTCGCCCGACGCTGTGAGCTTTACTACCGGAGGCCGGCTGTCGTGGTTCATCCGTCGGTCGAACTGGGGCGTTTTGCTGCGGCCGGTGCGCGGCCGGAGCGCGATAAAAGAGTTCTTATTTTTGGAGCTTGGGTTCCTTACAAACGCATGCTGCACGCGCTGGATGTATGTGTCGCTGAAGGCATTGCCGTAACGGCCGCAGGTCAGGGACAGGAGTTGCACGAGGCCGCGGCAAAATACAAAAAACACCCGCTTGTCAGAATCGAAATCAACCCGACGGAAGCGTTGGTGGCCGATCTCTATGCAAGCCACAAAGTCCTCCTCTTCCCTGCTCTTGAAGATTTTGGCATTGTTCCGCTCGAAGCCATGGCATCGGGATGCTGGGTTGTTGCCCCGCGTCAGGGAGGGACCCGCGAAACCGTGGCCGACGGCAAAACCGGAACGCTTTTTGAACTCGGCAATGACGATTCAATGAAACAGGCTCTGGCCGGTGCACTCGCCGTCACTGTCGACGAACAACAGCTGCGCGCACACGCTGCGACATTTTCGCATCAGCATTTTGCGGAAAATATGGCAGACCATGTGCTGACGCTGCTTGAGAAAAGGTAAAAATGCGGATCCACCGTCATGCACAACTGCTTAACTTATTCCGCGGCGGCACAGACCTTCTGTGTGTCACCCTGTCGTGGATTGCCGCGTATCTTATTCGTTTCAAAACGCCGCTGATCGAACTCACCAAAGGCGGAGATTCATTTTTCAATTACGCGCGGCTGTTGCCGGCATTGTTTTTTTCATATGCATTTGTGTTCATTTCATTGGGTGTCTACCGCCGCAGTCTCGAACGCAGGCGGGTCTGGGAAGAGGCCTTTGACCTCAGCCGCGCGCACCTTATGTCGTTCGTCGTCTTTGTCACATCGGTTTACTTCATTTTCGATCACCGCTTCAGCCGCGTCACGCTGGGATTGTTTTTCATCATGGCGCCGGTTTTGCTGGCTTTTGGACGCAGTGCAGTCCGCAAAATCAACCGCTGGTATCTCAGGCGTTCGCAGACTCGCGGACGGGCGATTGTCGTGGGATCAGGCAGAGTGGCCGACCGCGTGGCGGCAATGATCAGCGAAAGGAATGAGTGGGCTCTGGTCCTCGACTCCAAACGCGGCATCGGTGAACTTGCAGAAGTGCGGCAGCGGCTTGCTGCCGGCGATATCGACGTTGTTTTTCTTGCTCCTTCGGCAAACGAATCGGAAAAACTTCACATCATTTACGAATCGCTCGGCAACACACTTGCAGATGTTTTTGTCATTCCCGACTTCGAGGCCCCCGAGTATCTGGCGCCGCGGGTTATGCAGCTCGACTCGATTCCAGCCATTGTCCTCAACAGCTCGGCACTCGACAGCTACGGCAGAGTCCTGAAGCGTGCGTTTGACATCATTTTTTCACTGACAGTTCTGGTGGCACTGAGCCCCGTGTATCTTGTCTGCGCGCTTGCGGTGCGGCTTTCAAGCGCGGGTCCGATTCTTTACAGGCAGGAACGGATGGGACTCGACGGCAAAACATTCAACTGTCTCAAGTTCCGCGGTATGCGGGTCGATGCAGAAACCCAGTCGGGTCCGGTGTGGGCAAGCAAAGACGACAACCGTGTCACTCCAATCGGTGCGTTTTTGCGTAAAACCAGTCTCGACGAAATTCCCCAGTTCTGGAACGTCCTGATGGGAGAAATGAGCGTTGTGGGACCTCGTCCCGAGCGGCCGTATTTTGTTGACCAGTTCCGCCACAACCTCCCCGGATACATGCTGCGCCACAAGGTGAAAGCCGGAATCACAGGCTGGGCACAAATCAACGGCTGGCGCGGCAATACGTCGCTTGAAAAGCGCATCGAGTGTGACCTTTGGTATATTCAGAACTGGAGCCTGTGGCTCGACCTCAAAATTTGCGCGCTGACTCCCCTTAAGGGATTCATTCATCCGAATGCTTACTGAAACGGGTCAGTTTGGCAGCCGCACAAAAAACAAGCTATGATACTTTAAACAGCAGCCTGCGGCCGTGCGCGATCCATCGGCGACACATGTCATTTGATCGACGGATTGATCGGCACCTTGATTGGGGACACTTTTGCAGAACAACACTCAGCCACATGCGTCTTCGACTTTTGAGCTCGAACTGCACGACACGGCCACAGACGGCCGCGGTGTCGGACGGCTTGCAAACGGAAAAGTGGTTTTTGTTGAAGGTGCATTGGGCGGCGAGGTTATTACTGCGACACTGATTCAAGAGAGCAGTACAATGGCCGAGGCTCAGGTTGCTTCAGTCCTGAAAAAGTCGGACATGCGCCAAAAACCGCCCTGCCGGCACGCAGCCCACTGCGGCGGCTGTCAGCTTCAGCACGTCACTCCTGCAGGCCAACTTGCGCTCAAAAAACAATGGCTCATTCAGACCCTGCGACGCATCGGCCAATGGCCGGCAGAACACATTCAAAACGCGGGCCGCATGCTCCGCTGCGAACAGGCAACGACTTCGCGCTACCGTCAGCGCGTGCGCTGGCATTTCGACGGCAAGGAACTCGGATTTTTTGCCCGCCGCACTCACTCGGTGACAAGTGCCGAGGGCTGCCTGATTGCCGCACCGCAGTTTGAACGGGCTCGTGCCGAATTGCATGCTCGGCTCACCTCGCCCGAATTTCAACAGCTGTTTGCTGCTGCCCAGCTTGTTGACCTGCAAATCGAAGCAACCCTGCTGACCAACGAAGCTGTGACTCTGTGGCTCAAGGATTCCCGCTGTGCCGGCGGAAACATGGCCGAAGCCAAAATGCGCGAAGCCATGCACGCGTTTGTGAAACAATGGAACGGTGTGCAGATTGATGCAAAAGGATTTATTCCGGTTGCCCATCCGGAGTTGCCGAATTTCGTCATTTCCCCGCAAGGCTTTTTGCAGCCGCACCGCAATGCCATGGACAATTACCGGAGCGAAATCACCCGTCAGCTCAAGTCTCTGATCAAGCTTCCTGCTCTGCAAAAGCTTTCGGACAAGCGCAGCTGGACGGCATGGGACCTGTACTGCGGAGCCGGTGCATTTTCCGATTTGCCGGCAAAAGCCGCAGGCAACAGCAGGCACGTCACAACGTGGTGTGTCGAGGGAGTTTCGGCGGCAATCAATGCGCTGAAATGGAATCATCCATCTTTAGCAGGACAGGCGACTGTCGAGGATGTCCGCGAATTTATCGCAGCGCGCGTCAGAGCCAACGAATTGCCCGACCTGCTGCTTTGTGATCCGCCGCGTGACGGTATCGGCGCGCCGACAGCCCGTGCACTTGCAACTGCCCTGACCAAAAAGAAGACACCCAGCGTGGTCGTCTGGATTGCCTGCGATATGGCGAGTTTTGCGCGCGACACAAAGCCTTTTCTTGATGCCTCTTTTAACATGCACTCCGTTGCCCTGTTCGATTGCTTTGCACACACAATGCATGCTGAAATTATCTCAATTTTCTGGTACGCAGGTGCCCAGCCCTGAGCAAAAAAGGCAGCATCAGTGAAATCTTCAAAAAAAACCGTTTTTGTCTGCGGCCAATGCGGCTCCCAACAACCCAAGTGGCTCGGCAAATGCCCCGACTGCAATGCTTGGAATTCGTTCTCTGAAGATATTGTCACCGACAAACAAACCGTCCATCGGGCAGAAACCCAGTCCAGCCGTCCGCCGGAAAAGCCCACGCCCATCACCGACGTCCGTCAGGAAACAATTCCGCGCATCTTTTGCGGGCTGCCGGAACTCGACAGAGTTCTTGGCGGAGGCTTGGTGCAAGGGAGCCTCGTGCTCATCAGCGGCGACCCCGGTGTCGGCAAATCCACGCTGTTGCTTCAGGCTCTCTTTGGGCTTGCCTCACAAGGCTACCGCGTGCTGTATGCGAGCGGCGAAGAAAGCCGCGAACAAATCAAACTGCGCGCTGACCGTCTCAAAACCGTTCATCCGAATATCCTGTTGTTCAATGAAACGGACCTTGGAACCATTGCCGGACAGGCACTGAGCCTCAAACCGCACGTCCTCGTTGTGGATTCAATTCAGACCGTCGCCCACTCCGATTATCCGAGCAGTCCGGGCAGCGTCACGCAGGTGCGCGAATGCACGGCCCGCCTCATGGACGTTGCCAAACTCCACGGCATAACAACGTGGATCGTCGGTCACGTGACAAAAGAGGGTTCAATTGCCGGTCCGCGCGTACTCGAACACTTGGTTGACACCGTAATGCATCTGGAAGGCGATGCTGCGACCGGCTTCCGTATTTTGCGCAGCCTCAAAAACCGCTTCGGCTCGACCGGAGAAGTGGGTGTTTTTTCGATGCAGGCCAACGGTCTTTCCGATGTCGCAAACCCGAGTGCGCTTTTTCTTGAAAGTCTCAAGGCAGGTGTCGAAGGCTCCGCCGTTGCCGTCAGCATGGAGGGCACCCGTCCCCTGCTTGTTGAAATTCAGTCACTGGTCGGAAAATCAACTCTCGCCACCCCGCGCAGAACCGTGACAGGACTTGATCCGAACCGCTTTGCGATTCTTCTTGCCGTTCTGGAACGGCGCGCAGGAGTGTCCATCGGACTTCTGGACATTTACGCCAACGTCGCAGGCGGATTGCGACTGAGTGAACCTGCGAGCGATCTTGCGGTTGCCGCAAGTGTGCTTTCAAGCGTGATTGAAACACCTTGGCAGGGCCGCGTTGCTTTTTTCGGCGAGGTTGGTTTGAGCGGAGAAATCCGCGCCACGACCAATCCTGTTGGCCGAGTTCAGGAGGCAATGAAACTGGGATTCGATCGTGTCTACATGCCGCGCCGCAGCTATCAAATGGAAAAGCAGGCTTTGCTGGAATTGCAGAAAACCGAAAGCACACGCAGCGACATGCAGATCTATCCCGTGGAACACATCCGCGAACTGCGACACGGCTAGCCTTGGGATTTGCTTCTGTCCGTATTGGCTTTCAAATTTTATTCGGATGCATCTTCTGCACAGGTATTGTCGGGAGTCTGCAGATATCCGGCACCCTGTGTGTAGACGAGCTTGCCGCCCAAGTGCGAAGTCCATACCAGTACAGCGCCGACTGCAACGACCAGCAGTAGTTCTGCAAGCAAAATTCCGCGCATGACGGCTTTGAATTTTGAGTGGGTGTTCATAACGGCCTGCTCAAGCTTTGCCTTAAGCCTGCCCGAAAAAAACATGCGCAGAACGGAAACAAAAAGCGCACCCCACGATAACGCGAGTGTGTAGAGTGCAAAGTCTGCGTGTTCGTGAGTCAGCGTGGGATCGCAAATGATTCTGTTGACAACAGACTCAGCTTCTTCCCCTGTCAGATAGGCAGCAATGCATCCGAGCGAGCCCAGAGTCCAACACCACAAAAATATCCAGCGAAAGACATGTCCCCTGTCCCTGTTTTCGAAAAGCAACAGCAGCAAGCGGGCAAGAACGCCCGCCAGCAGCAAAGCAACCGGAAAATGGACAAACATAGGGTGAAAAAGTTCAACCCTTGAAGGAATCAGTTCGTTCATTCGAGAATTTCAGCTTTCGAAGGATTCAGGCGCTTGCCTTTTTTGGTGTAGGTTACCCGCACCTTTTGGCCCTCTTTGAGAGCGTCGAAACCGACAGCCTTTTCAGCCTTGATGAACTGGGCATCTTTTGGAAAGTAAAATTCCATCTTTTTTCCACCGTCATTCGGCAGAATGTAAATTTCCATTTTTTTGGCCACAACCTTCTTCACCGTTCCTTCGACGGTCATTGCGTCGGACTTTGCCGCAGGGGCTGCTGCCGCGGGGGTTGCTGACGCGGGAGTTGCTGACGCAGGAGTTGCTGACGCAGGAGTTGCCTGAGCAGGGTTTGCCGACGCGTTGAAAATTGAGCTGCTAAAAAATAAAGCAAGACTGGATGCCAAAGAAGTCAGTTTCATCAGATTCTCCGAGTTAAACGTGCTTTTTCAGAAGCCGTTGTTGTTTCACAACGGTAATGAAACGTTATTACTCTCGTGAAAAATGAAACACAACTGCCGACGAACCTGCCAAAGAATTCGCCGGCGAATGCAGAGGTTTAATTTACAAATATTAAATTGAAGGACGTCCTCGAAACGAGACTGACTCAGATGCCCAGAAAGCTATCTCTACTTCTGCACACAACTCGTGTTGGTGAATGTTCCGGACCATGGGGACCAACTTCCGTTACTCACACATGCCCCGTTCGAGCGTTTCTGAGGCATTGAGCGAGTTTGTGTTTCCTTTGCGCACGTCTGGTTCAAACTTCTCTTCGCAGTTGAATAATTCCAACGCTCCCTCGTTTCGGGTTTAGCCGGACATGCGAAGCTGGACTCATTAAAGTTTGCGATTGCAACGCTGTTTGACGCTGTTGGAAGCCGATCGTCAATATGTGTCACGAAACAAGTTCCATTTTTGTCATAGGCTTTGAGCGCCTCACATGCTTCCTTGACTTTATTCCGGTGAACAGTCAGCGCAACTGTGTTGTTTGTACCCAAAGGTGTGCCGGAACTTGAAAGTTTCATATGCACATGGAAACGCTCTGCCGCGGGTTCGTCGCTGCGTTTCGCGCATTCAAGGTAAGGGTTGGCATCAAGAACGTCTTCGGGAATTTGACTCAGCTTAAGAGCATCGGACGATGCCGAAGAATTGCTACGGAGTGCAAGAGCTTCTCTGACCGTGTAATAACTCCGCTCATAGGACGGAGACTTGGGCAAACACTCTGCCCTCTGCGCATCGCACCCCCAGTCTGCCGGCGGATTGGCAGCAATTTCGGCTGGTATCGCAGTTTTTACGCCGTATTCAATTACATTTGAATCTACAATTTTGGCACGCTGCTGAACTACACTCATAGCACCGCAAGATTGCCACGAGCAGTCCGGCCTGTTTTTCGAGTGGACGACAACATAGCACTTGTCCAACACATGCTGTTTCATTTCAGCTGTGCATTGGATGAAACGCTCGCGCTTGTCGCAGTCGAATACGGCACTGCTTTGATACGCACTGTTTCCGACTGAGCCGGCTATCGCAGGCAGAGGAAAGCTTGACAAAGCGCCCATCGCTAAAGTTATTCTGAAAAACATTTTGCAGTCCTCCGCAATACTTACTGAATTTTATTCCATGTTCCGGAGGCCGAGACTTCCTGAATCACTGTGATTGTTTCCTGACCGGCCACTTTCACATGTTCGTCAACAAGCCACGTCCAGTCCCAACCTCTTCGTGAGTCGTAGACTGCAAAATTTGGACGCGCGATGATGCGCGAAACAACACCGGACACGCAATCAAGCGATTCAACCTTCCAGTTCGCTGCGAATTTGTCCGCACCTTGCCAAAAACTGTTGATTAGATTCTCACTGACCAAGGAGCTGGGGGGCTTTTGCTGTCCGTAAAGCACAGGCGCGCCGGAATCGGAGGCTTCAGCGCCGCTGGAAAAAGCATTTTTATAACCGTAATATGTAACTTTGTTTCCGAACGTCAAAGAGCTGAATATGAAATTTTTAATCCCTGAAAAAGACGCTGCGCTGCGGAATTCTCCGTTTTTCATTCCGTCCAGATTATGATTCCCGTTCAGTCGCTCCAAACCCAAACGCTTGTTTTCGCTGTCGTGCGCAAGAATCATTCGAATACCTGTTTGCGTTTGACCAAAGCTTTTGTCTGCTGCCGGTTCAACTGAATTACACAGAGGCATTGAGTATTCTGCAGATACGTTATTTATTTTTACGGGAATTCTGATGATGTCGCTGCTCTCATAAACTTCCGCGTTGCCTGTTTGGAATGATTCAATCAAATTGACGCTGTCAAAGTACTTTACCCTACCCATATATTTTCCCGAGTAAGGAAAAAAGTGTCTGCTGAATGCAGCGGTCGTATCTCCCGTCGACGACAATATCTTTGAACTTTTATACGATTTAAGATTAACGGTCGCTGCGCTGTTTTTTCGGTCTCCGAGAGGGGTGACTTCGTAAAGACAGTGTTTTGCTGTCAGGTAATAAATGTTGAATTTCCCGCTGCTTTGCGGCTCATTATACAAAATACCGGAACAAGTTTGATTCGAGCCGTCGAATTGCGCATGCCTGAATGCGGACAGGGACTTGAGGACGCCGGTCGGTTCATATAGAAACGGGTTGCCGTCTTCCTTTGTGTACTCCCAGTGTTCAGGATCCTTTTTTGAAAGATACGCGGTCATATGAGTCTGGGCTCCGACCCCCGTTCCTTTTGAGAACTTGAACCCGAGCGAATCTTCACCTTCGCCCTTGGCACCGGCTTTTGCAGCATTTGATTTATCAGAAAGGTCCGGCTGGGCTATAGGTTCTGATTCGTTTACACCGCAGGCCGCAGCCAAACCGGTGAGTAAAACCAGTGATGTAAATTTGGAAAATGGTATGTTGGTCATGGCTCTACCCCCTACGACTGAGGATTCGACCCGAAATCGTCTTGGCTTTAGATAAACCTGCTAATCCCTAATTAGACTCACATTCTGAATTAATGCGTTGGGGATCGATTGTTACAATCCGTCTGATACGCTGGGAAAATTAAACCTGACGTCCAACCCCGCAGAATCGCCGACGGCAATCTTCGGACCTTTGAAACGGATGCCGCCTTCGTAGGGAAGCTCTTGAAGAAACTCTGCAGAATCGAGATCAACCCAATGCACCGACGGATGCATTGAAGCCAAATGGGCGGCGGCCTGCAGTCCGGCTCCGGCCTCAAACATACAACTCATCAAACACGGAATACGACGATCGTATGCCAAATCCAGAATGCGCCTTGCCTCGCTGACACCACCCGCTTTGATCAGCTTCACACTCAGGGCACGCGCAGCTCCCGAATCAAGGACTCTGAGGGCGTCCTCATAGGTCATCGCAGACTCGTCGGCGACAACCGGAACGGGACTTCGACGCGTAATTGAGATCATCGCGTTCAAATCGGAAGCTTTAACAGGTTGTTCGATAAACTCAATTGGACCGCACATCTCGCAGAACCAAGGTATCAGGGAGTCGGCTTCTTTTTGTGTCCATCCCTGATTTGCATCGAGTCGCAGCCGAATTTTTTCGCCGACACGGCCCCGAATTGCCAGAACTCTTTTTTTATCCAATTCCGAATCGAGTCCGACTTTGACTTTCAAAGCCTGAAAACCGTCGAGAACCGCAATTTCGGCGCAATCAGCCATCACATCCGGAACATCAACACTGATTGTCATGTTGGTCATCATACGAATGGTGTGTTTTCCGCCCAACCATTTCCACATCGGCAGATTGGCCCTGCGTGACGCAAGGTCGTGCAACGCAACGTCCACCGCACAGAGCGCGGTTTTTGAAAGCATCTGCAAGGACGGAATCGACTCTTTCCAGTTCCACACATCTGCAATAGTGATTCCCTGAATTGCAGCAAACAGGAGAGTGAGATCGGCTCGAATTTTTTCTTCGGAATCACCGGTTATAGCAGGAGTCGGGACAACGCTGCCCCAACCGCAGTTCCCCTCTTCATCCTGCAATCCGATGACAACTTCTTCCAGTGTTGTCACGGTGCGCAGTGCAGTCTTGAACGGACGCAACAGGGGGGCCGTCATCTGCCCCGTTATGATTGACCGTATTTTCAACTGTGCTCCTCCTGAAGGTCGCTTAATGCTGCACTCTCCCGTCATTATTGGCAAAAAAATCAGAGCCAAAATCTTGAATCTCGGACAAAAGACTACGGGGCCAGAAATGCGGCGCCTTCAGACCGGCTGAAGGAGGAGGATGGTCACTTCAGCGAAGCGGCGGGGGTAAAATTTACCCGAACCCGCGGACATGTGCGTTGGACTCAGCTTTATAATCACCGATTTGAAAGGTTCGAAAATTTGAGACATCGTAACCATTTTAAACGGGCATTTTGAACGCGGTATTGGCGCAACCTAACCTGCACTTTTGAGCGTATTGCAGGAATCAGAGTTCGTGCCGGCCGGCTCGCTCTTTTTATGCCATTCACTCACGTGGCACAGTGAATTTTTTGCCTCGGTCTTGGTATAGCAAGAACGCCGATGCATTTTTCTCCCTGTCCAAATCTTACCGGTGCAGCAAATATAATGAGGCAAATCTCATTTATGAATTTGAGTCCGGAGGATACGGCATGTCGAATGTGTTGATGAGGATAAGTCTTCCTTTGTTTCTGGCGCTGGCGGCAACCGTCGGCTGCAAACCGCGTACCTTTAATACCATGACGCAAGCCGCAGGTGCGGGCCAAGAGCGTTGGCTTCAGGAATGGAGCAATGAGACTCAGAAAAACTGGTGGTACCTTACTCCTCAGGGTTCGCTCGTAGTCCCAATGGACATTTTCAGGAGCCTTGAAACTGAAGAAGGCGGAACTCTTTTTTCCGACAGGCAAAACATGCGGCAATTCGGCTGGGTTTATCCGCCCCGAAGCGAAGAGGGAAAATACAATCTTTTTGGCCTCCCCTTGGGATTTGTTCAGGAGCCGGACGCAAAAAATGACAACAGAATGACAATGGGTTTCACATGCGCCGCTTGCCACACGGGAGAGCTCCAAGTCGGAAATACGCGAGCTGTTGTCGACGGGGGCCAGCCGCTGGTGAATCTGGACAAATACAATGTTGCTTTTCTCAAAGCTCTGCAGGCTGTAAAGAAGAATCCCCAGCGCCTGACTGCAATGAGAACACGCATCAGTCAATTCAACCCGAAGTCACCCTACGTTCAAAAACAGGATCTTTTGAAGAGGGATTTTGAAGAACGATTGGAATATTTCACGGAGCGGATGACGCGCAATACGCCCAAAGTCACAGGAGGTCATGGCCGGCTCGATGCAGTAACGCAAATCCTCAATGAGATTTTGGTCGACCATGCGCAATTGAATGAAAAAGACCAAAATGGACATTATTTGAATGCCCGTTTTCCGGCTGCGCCTATCAGCTTTCCGACCCTGTGGAAGGTTCCCGACTTTGAATGCGTGCAGACCAACTGTCTTGCCCGTAATCCTCTGACCAGAAATCTTGGCGAAGTTCTGGGAGTCTATGGAAGAATTCAGCTTCGCCTGATTGACAACAAGGACAAGGGCTTCAACTGGAACGACGTAGCAACCCTTGCGGCACCCCATAAACTGTTCGACATCAGTGCCAATCTTCACAATCTGCACCGGCTTGAAGAATCGCTGAAATTCATGCCGGCTCCAAAATGGAGCGAGGATCTCCTTGGCGGACTTGATGCTGAACTCGTGCAAAAAGGCGAAGAGGTGTATTCAAGAAAGCAGTTCAGCGATGGAAAAGGCAATAGCTTTGCCTGTGTTTCCTGTCATGTCAAAGCTGATAAAAACAATCCGGAAAGCCTGACGAATCCGAACAGATACGGCAAAAGGTTTCTGCGCGTGACAAGGCATTCGCCGGATTATGTCAAAACAGATACAGCTTTCCTCGAAGAACACGGCGCACGCACGGCGGCCTCGTCACTGCCGATTCATCTGAGTTCAATCTACGATGTTCTTGTCAATAAAAATGAACCGTTCTTTGACCGGTTTGATCCGAACGAAAAGAAATCCGCGTTGAAATTTCTCGGCCTGATCAATCTGCTTGCCGTCAAGAAATGGTTTGCAGTCAATAAATTCAATGATGACAGGAAAGCTGAATATTCATCCTATCAGGAGCCTTCAACCGATTTCAATGCGGGTGTGTACAAGGCGCGGCCACTTGTCGGAATTGCCTTTTCAGCGCCCTATTTGCACAACGGTTCAATCCCGACTCTCGCTGAGTTTTTCAAAAAGCCCGAGGATCGCGTTCGAAGTTTCTCAACCGGCACGCTGCAATATGATTCAAAGTCGGTTGGATATTCTTTCTCGGCTGAATCAAAATATGTTTATGGACAGGAAACTTTCAACACGTCAATCCGCGGCAACAAAAACACGGGACACACATGGGGAACCGAGTTGAGCTCCGAGGACAAAGACGCACTAATTGAATATCTGAAAACACTTTGATTTACATCTGAACAAAACGGAAAGATAAATAAATGAAAGACATTTTCCTGATTATTCCTGCGGTCGTTGCCGTTACAGCATGTAAACCGCGTGATTTCAACAGTGAAGCTTTGTCATCGTCCGCAATTCCGGCTCTGCATCCGCTTGAAAGAGTGTTTGATGATGAAGAGAAGCACGTCGCAGATGCAGTTAAAATTGCCGAGCAAGGTGTTGATAATGCCAAAAAGTCACTTGGCAAAGCCGGTCGCGATGCTCATACCAAGGCTCATGGTTGCGTCCGCGCTGCTTTTACGGTCAAAGACGGCATTCCAAAAGAATTTAAGCAGGGAGTTTTTGCTCAACCAAAGACGTTTCCTGCATGGATCCGATATTCGACCGCTTCGGGCGAAAAGAATCCGGATACCAAGAGCGGCTCATTGGGAATGGCAATTAAACTGATGAATGTGGCGGGTGAGAAGTTGCTCGAAAATGAACGCAACGAGCAAACTCAGGACTTTCTCGTGGTAAATTTTCCGTTTTTTTTGGTGCCGAATCTCAAAGAGTACATTGATCTGCAGAAATGGAAGGCGCTCTACCTCGCAAGTCATTGGGCCACTGCGAAAATTTACGGAACCATCAAGAACATGAAACCGGCTGATCCTGCCGAGTCCCGATATTGGAGCATGTCGGCTTATGCGCTCGGCGACTCGGCAGTAAAATACACGGCTATTCCGTGCGGCCAGCCGCAAAGTGTTTACCCCGAAAAACCAAGCGAAAACTATCTTTCCGAGAACCTTGCCAAACATCTTGAGAACAGGGACGCTTGCTTTCGTTTTGCCGTTCAGCCTTACGTGAACGACAAATTGACTCCGGTCGAAAATCCGATGGTTGAGTGGAAAGAATCCGATTCTCCGTTTACCGAAGTTGCGACCATTCAGATTCCCGTACAAAAATTCGGGTCCAAGGAACAGCAGGAATTCTGCGAGAATTTGTCGTTCACTCCATGGCACTCTTTGCCTGTGCACAAGCCGCTTGGAAATCTCAATCGGGCGAGGAAAAAGGTATATGAGGCAACTTCCCGCAAGCGTCATATGGAAAATAATACGCCGCGCAAGGAGCCGGTACCGGACTGAAATTAACAAGTCTTCAAACCGTCACAATCTCATCGACGGCGGCTTCCCTGCCGATTTGCCCGCATAACAATCAACAATCAACCCATCTGCCGGACGGCTGCCGTAAGAATAAGAATTCCCGAATCAGGCTTGACGACAAAGAGATCGTTGGCCACTTTAGGCGCCATGGAAATTTTTGAACTTAAATATTTTCTTGCCGTCGCTCGGATGGAGAACATCAACAGGGCGGCGGAGTCTATTCATGTTTCGGCCGGTGCACTGAGCAAAGCCGTCAGCCGTCTTGAAGAAGAACTGCAGGCAACGCTCTTCCAGAAGATTGGACGAGGGATTCGTCTGACCCGCGAGGGCCAGTTCCTCAAGCAGAGAGCCTCCGAAATTCTTCAACTGGAAGAAGACACACGCCTTGAGCTGGTGGGCAAAGAAGCGGGCAGTTTCAACATCTACATTTCGAGTGAGGAAATCCTGCAAACCTGTTTCGGCATCGGGCTGATTGAAAAAATACGCAAGATTTATCCTTCGGCACGCGTGCAATTTTTCATCCGCGACGATGAAAAAGCTATTAATCAGGTGATGGAAAAGGAGAGTCATCTGGCTCTCATTTCTTCTAATCCGCCTCCTAAGACTGTTTCAAAGGTCGTTGCGAAATCTCACTTTCGGGTTTGTGCCGGCAAGTCTCATCCTCTGCTGAAAGCGCGTCCCGCCGATCATGTGTTTTCGGTGAATGAGATTCTCAGTCACGCATTTGTTTCGCCTGATTCAGCGGTTTTGGGTCATATCGAAGGGAGCGTCAGCACAGACGGCTGGCGCGACGACAAATTTCCGCGAAAGATTCATTACAAGGTATGCGGTTTGCGACTGATGGAAAATCTCATCGCTTCAGGACTCGCGTTGGGCTATTTGCCGGATTATTTTATTGCCGGCAATGACCTTGTGCCTATTGAAGTCTCAGATTACCCGTTTGTCTCCGGTCAGACCATTCACCTTGTGTCCCACGAGCCGGCAGCCTTGGGATGGCTGAATCGGCTGTGGGATCTTTTTTGACGAATGACGCTCGGCAGGCTTTGCGTTTTTTGGCTTATTGAATCTTTTGGATCAGCGCATCGATTGTTTTATCAAGAGTTGCTGTCAGCCGGCCTTGAGATCTTGCGCGTTCACGAATGCGCATAAGTGTCGGGTAGGCCATTCGCCCCAGAGTCCCGACCGAAAAGTCTTCTTGTTGTTCCTCGATTTGCTGCAAGAGCAGAGCCTCCTGACTATCCAGCAGGATTTCAAGCCTGCCGATAAAAGCGCGAGAGAAAGTGTCGGGCACGGGACTTATATTTGCCGGTAAAATTCTCTCAACTTCGCGCGGATTGAGCACATAGAGAACTCGCAGTCCGGGGGTCTTCAGGTAACCGTGTTCCCATGTGTCGAGCATCGCGGTCGCTTCGTCCGAAAAGAGGCCGGCATTCATCAACGCACCATGAAGCAAAGATCGGGCAGCGGGGAGAAAGTCGTCAACCGGTGACAATTGCAGATTGGATACAGTGTCAGCCGGAATGTTTCGGACTTCGGCGCTCGACATTTGGCCCAAGGAAAGAATATTTCCGCGGCCGTTCCCGTCGGTGCTGAGCAGGAAAACAGCCGGAATTGTATCACCGTTGTTTACAAATTTCAGACTGTTGCCTGTGGACGTTGAGTGAAGTTCGGAATTAAAATTTCCAAGCCCGCGATAAAAAATGAACCGCTCTGTTTCTCCTCCCGCACGAATAAGGTTGCTGGCCACATTACGTGCATGGGAGTAAATGTTGTCTTTATTCACGGGTGGAATCGCACCTGCTTGTGATTCACCCTTCAATATTTGAATGGCATAGCTCGCATAACCATTTTCAAAGGCGACGCCGGGCTCGGCGTGGGGCAGCCAGCGTGTTGCCTTGGGGAAACTTTGGCTGATGATGCCCTTTGGAAAACTGACTGAAAAATTTACGACCAATGGTTCGTCTGAATAAAAATAGACAACCGGCGTTTCCATCTTTTGGGTGATGGTTTGCCCGATAAGAAACTCACATGGCAACTTGGGAGCACCCGGACAAGCCGGAGCCGGCGAACTCGGTGATCTGGATGGTGGCGGGGGTGCTGAATTCGGCGGGCGTTCACCAAAATTGTGGACAAATTGCGGCAACTGTTCATCCTCTCCAAACATCCCTTGCTGGATGCTCCCGTCGGCGCCGACGAGCGATGTGAAGGTTCCCCATTCATGAACGGAAAAGCCGGCATAAGCGGGCGATGAAGCGCCAACTGCAACCGCAAGGAATAATGGTATGCGCATCTTGTATCCTCCTTTTAATGATGTTCGAATCTGGCGACTGAGAGGATACATAACAAGGAACAAGATCGACACGACCGTTTCCAAAACGGAAACGGTCGCGAAAGGTTGA
>RFOM01000050.1 GCA_009926615.1 Pseudomonadota bacterium | reverse complement strand
TGCTTCAGCTCCGGCTGTCTGTGCTGAATTTTCGTTCAAGGCCGCGGTGCCGCAACCGATGGTTGCGAAGGACAGGGCGGTTGTGCAAAAAGTGGAGCGAAGAAATTTTTTCAAGAAGACCTCCGGTGAAATGAGCAACGCCTCACAGGTCAACGTCGGATTTTTTTATTATTTATTTAATTAATCGAAAATATCTTATGAATTTCAGATGTTTAAAAGCGCGTGATTTTACGTGACCGGATTCAGATTTTCCGAAACCGCAATACAATCACCCCTTCTTTTTTGATTTCAAGGGAATCCAACGGACTTCGGGAAAGAGAACAAACGTCCAAGGCGCCAGACTCAGATTAACAATTCCGAGGAGTCCGCGGATTTTCTGAGGCACTTTTCTCCACAAACGCAGAATCCGCCAGCTGTCATTCCATTCCATCAGCCGCGCACATTCCAAGTGCAGACCGGATCGCATAGCACCGGCGACAATGTCCTTAAGCCACGGCGCGTCGTAGTAATGCGAAAAAAAGACTGAGCCCGAATCGGTTTTCTTGTTGGCGTATACATCGTGGCAAAGATATTCGTCTTCCCTTTGCGGCTTGACGGGCAACGACACGACGCAAAATCCATCCGGCCGCACGACCCTCGAAAATTCCGCCAGTGCGGCCTGAACTCCGTCTTCGCGCTCAATGTGCTCAAGAACGGAAACAGAAAACACACCGTCGAATGTGCCGGCTTCAAATTCATTGAGCCTTGTCGCATCGGCCGTCTGCAGTGTGAGTTGATGACGCAGTTGAGGTTGCAGCGCCGAGATCAAACCTTTGATTTCGAGGATGGCAACATCCCAGATGTCGGTGAGCCAGATACGGGCTCCGGTTTTTTGCGCCAGCAGCAGCGAAAACATTTTGGGTGAACCGATGTCCAGCCATTTGCTGCGGGAGTCCATCGCAGGCATGAGATCCGATACGGCAAAAAATTCCGGATAGCGGGACCAGTTTTCGACGGGCTGCAGGATAAAACCTGCCGCTCTTTTCAAACCGGCGGCACGTATTCCTGCAAAAAATCCTCGAATTCCCAGAGCGGCTCCGCGACGAAAAAATCCCGCAAAATGTCGGAGGTTTACCATCGGCAGGTTCACCATCCGCTCCGGTGCGAATGCAGGTGCTCCAGATTGCAGGCCGGAGGTGATCAGCGCATCGGCTGGATTTTGCATATTTCGGGCTCCTTTGAGGGCTGTCCGAGCACACCGGAATGGGGTTGGTCGCTGTTCGTTGGCCAACAGCTATCACATCAGCAGCCTGCCCTCAAATTGACTCTGACGTCGAGAATTAAAGACTTTTGCCGATACATCCCACAGTGGAACGAGGTTATCGGGAGGGCTGTGAAGAAGGTCTGCAGTGCCGCAATGCGCAAATTATTTATTGGCAGCATTTTATTTTCAACAATGCAGCCTGCAGACGCACTTGCCCGATCTCGCGCAGACAAAATCAATTTTGGTGCAGCCCGAGGCCTGACTTTTTACACATCGCCCGAAATCGCAACCATCAACGACCGGCTTGGCAACAGTCCGCGACTGACTGCGAACTACGAGTTCGGCAGGGCATTAACTCATTCGGCGACGTTTGAATTTTTGAATCCCATGGAAACTTTGGGTTGGGGCTTTGAAGTACAGCAGTGGGCCGAAACCCTGCGAGGTACTCCGACCACATCCGACGAGGAAGTCAAAAGCGAAGCGACTCTGGCATTCACGCGGCTTTGGCTGACCGGCGGTGTAAGATTGTGGCCGTGGGTCGGGCCCGTGTTCGCAAGACGACCTTCCTCGCTTATTGGATTCACGATTGTTAAAATGAAGGCCCGCAAGCTTGAGTCCGGATTGTTTTCACATTTGCGATTTGCAACCGGTCCGTTTCTCTGGCGGCATGATTATCTGTTGTCTGATTCACCGAATCAGACACTCATCAGCTACGCGAGCCGATCGTTGGCGTGGGACGGAGCCGTCCGATGGACCTTGGGTTATCGCCTCGGCAGCTTTTGTGATCTTGGAGTCGATGTTGCTGCGAGTCGCTCGCTGGCCGTAAAAACCGAGGCAGCTGTCGGTCAGTATTTTCTGTCGGGTCGGGATTACAACGACCAACCCGAAAATCTGGAGGTCGGCAAACTTTCCAAGAGTGCGTGGCGGACAAGTCAAGCTCTCGTGTTTATAAGGTTTTTTCATCCTTGAACAAAAAAAACGTGAACGCTCAGAAATTTTCTTAAGAAGTTTAACGGTTCTCCGAAGGTAAAGATGGGCAAGGAGGCCCGGGGGTGAGGGTGTTTATGAAAAACTATCATCGTCGCAGAGATATATGTTCAAGGGACGCCGCCTTCGGTTTAGGCGTCATTGGTGTGGTGCTTGCCGCTGCCTGCGGAACGCTTGAGGTCAGGGACCTTAAGGACACATTCGGCAGCAAGTCGAAAGGATCGGGCACCACCGATCAGGATTGGGCGACGGTTCGCATCGGCCTTACCCCCTCTCAACTTCTGACTGCAAAGCTGCTCGACAACGATTATTCGCCCGAGTCTTTTTCGCTGTTTTCGTTTGATTTGGTCAATGCAGCTTCATTCAAGTTCAAGGTTTCGGGTTGTGCGTCCGGATACACGGTCAGCACAACTTCGGTCGCCAGCTTCTCAACGACACTGAAGCTCTACAAAACAGACAAAAACTGCGAAGTCGGATTGGTGGAGTTCGGTTACGACAGCAAAACTTATTCTCCGCAGTCCGTATCGGAACTCAAGGGAGTCGCAGGAAACTCGGCGATGTTTTCGGCAGGAACGGGTGACGACCTGAAAGTCAAAGTCTACAGGCAGCTCGTAGCCGGAGGTATAGTGGACGGAGATACGTCCGCATTTACCTTCCTCAAATCGTCCAAGGGTGCGAACTCAAACGTAGTCGATTACACCGCCGGTTCACCGCTTTCCGTTAATGGTGTTGAAGCGCCTGCGTTCACAATCAGTGCAATCAACCTGACCGACGTTGCATCTGCCGACGGCAAGGGAACTTTCCGTTTTACTTTGCAGTGCAACGAGAATCTCACGCAAACCGGTTCGGACTGGGCTTGTCCGCGTGTGCCCGGAGAAACCGACCCCCAGAAAATTCTGGATATGCACGTCAAACTCATCGAAGACGCAGCCAATAAAAGTACCTATACCTATGAGGAAATTGAAACCTTCATGACCACGGGTGCGACCCCGACTGCGGTCACAAACGGTATGAAGGTTTCCGGCAGCTCGACCAACGTGCAGGTGTCGGGTTTGGTCGGGCCGGGGAAACTGGTTGATTACAAACAAATGCTTTTCATTGTGTCTTACACGGATCCCACCACGCCGACCTCACGTGGCAAAAGTTTCGTTTACTTTAACGTCGACATCGGCGACCCTGTTCCCTGATGCGTCTCCTTACAGTTCACATTCTTTTTTCTGCTCTCGCTTTGGCAGGCTGCGGCTCACGCGGTGCTGCCAAAACCGGTCTTACTCCTGACGAAGCGTTCGAACGCCTGAAGCCGAGTCCTGCGAATCCGCAGCTCTGCAACACAGTCAACGGCTACGGCTGCGGGCGTTTGAGTTTGTCTACCTCGTCCGGAGAGCAGTCGATCACACACGAAGATTTTTTGGTGACCTGCCAGAAATCGGCGCTTGGAATTTCAGTCAGCGCGCGTGATCAGGCCGGCATCGGTGCCGGTTTGTCATTCGGGTTCTCTGCCACAGGAGTCACTGAGTTCACCGCAGAAAAATACGTGTGCGGCGGATTCGAGCTGACCAGTGATCCTGTGATTGCAAAATGGAAACCCAAAAGCTGTCAGGTGTATGTGCGATACGGCGAAGCCGAAAGCTGGACCATTAAAGACGAACCGTGCACCGTGAGTATTGAATTCAACAGTGATCAATGGCGGGGAGTGATTGACTGTCCGCGACTGACAAGCGGAACTCAAACGTGGAATTTCAATGATCCGGCGGTGTTCACATGTCCAAAATAAAACCGTCGCAGCCGTCACTTTTGATTTTTCTTCTGCTGATGCTGCAGTTGATTGCCGCAGCCTGCGGTCAAAAAGAAAAAGCTGCAGATGAATCTTCGGCCGACAATGTTCACGTCAACTTTTTTGTGCGTCCGTCGACGATGCTGTTGGGTGTCACCGATGCGCAAATTTCCGAGCTGACCATTCAGCGTTCTGCCTGTCCGAATGATGCAGAACCCTTGGATTACGTTCTTCAGTTGGTCTCCGGCGAAAAAATGTTTGTGCTCAACGAACAGCGAAGTGTGCTCGAAGAATGCACCCTGCAGTTGCGTGCATTGAAGCTCAAGTGGAAGGAGCTGACCGTCGGCTACAAGATCATTAAAGAACAGACAACCGCCTCGCAGACCTTCGAAGCGGTGCTGGCCAACTCGTCGAATTCTGCGTTCCTGAACATTTCAATGCCTTTTAAAATCGGTACTGCGGTCGACAGAAATATTTTTTGGTCGGTGAATGTCTCATATATAGATACCAAAATACGTCTTTTTCCGATTGCCGCCGAGGCGCGCGAGAGCAGTGTCAAACCGCTTGGTCTTACGGTTTCCAGTCTTGAGGATCGCGGCATTTTGAATTCAACTCTGCGGGAATTCGGAGTCTCGCTGTCCTGCGCTGCCGTGCAGAATCTCGGGACCTGCAATTCCTATGAACTGATGGGGATGACGGCACGAATCGCGCTGCAGTCTGATGTCGACACGGGATCGGCGCAGCAAATTCGATTTCACGGTTCTGCCCTTCAGAATTTGTTCACGTCCGGCCTGACGCATCTTGTCGGGTCCGGCCTCAGGTTTACGGTTGTGATGCCGCTCGCCTATTTTGGACAAAAGCTCTACCTGATATTGATGAACGGGCAGGGCTATACTGTTTTTGATTTGCCCGCGGGGCTGACTACACCGTCGGGTTAAGGATTTTTTTCGGCCGGCATGCGGCCGAGGTTTCAGTCGCGGCGGCTGATGAGAGACATGAATTCAGCGCGGGTGGCTGAATTGTCACGGAAGACACCCTGCAAAGAGCTTGTCACCATCGAAGCGCCCTGCTTGCGGACTCCGCGGACGCACATACAGCTGTGCTGTCCTTCGATCACGACCGCGACTCCTGCAGGTGCAAGTTCCTTTGAAATCGCAGATGCGATTTGCTGGGTCATGCGTTCCTGAACCTGAAGTCGTTTTGCGTACACATCAACAATGCGCGCGAGTTTTGAGAGTCCGACAATCCGTCCGTGTGCCGGCAGATAAGCCACATGCGCGCGGCCGCTGAACGTCAGCAGGTGGTGTTCGCAGCACGAGGTAAATTCGATGTCTTTGAGAACAATCATCTCGTCTGAGTTGCCTTCAAAGGTCGTCGAAAGAACCTGTTCGGCGCTCATGCCGTAGCCTTCGGTCATTTCAAGCCACGCGCGGCAGACGCGGTCGGGAGTTTCGAGCAGACCTTCGCGTTCGGGATTTTCACCCATGTAGCGCAAAAGTGTTTTGACTGCCGAACGTGCTTCCTCGGCACTGATTCCGTTTTGATCAATTGCGCGTGTAAAAAATGGACTCATCCGGCCGTCTCCCTTGCAACAGTGGTTCTCCGCTGGGTACGCATTAACTCGGAGTCAATTCAATTAAAAATCATAGCAGAGTCTTGAGCGGAATTTTCGCTTCTTTGGGATGTTTCTCGAGATACAAAATCACCGTCCGGCCGATTCTCCCGACCACAAAGGTATTTTTGGGAAGTTGTCCGGCAATTTCTTCCAGAGCGTCTTTTTTCTCGCCCGCATCGGTGTCGCCCTGCAATTGCAGTTTGATCAGTTCATGCGTTTCGAGCGCGTTCAGCAGCTCTTTGAAGATGCCTTCGGTCAGACCGTTTTGCCCGACCTGAACGAGGGGCTTGAGGTGGTGAGCGCGGGCTTTAAGGGCTGCTCTTTGTTTGCTCGTCAGTTCGGACGCAAAAGTGTGGGCTTTGAAAGGTTCAGATGGACGCAAGTTGTCTTTCATTCTATTCCTCGGGACGCAGGGTCTGCGGTATCTTCGTGAAAAGTCCCTTTCGGGCAGGTTTCCGTCTGCAGGCCATAGCGCCTTTTCCGGTGAATGCAAATACAAAATAAGGCCGGTAATTTTATGAATATCGAGAATTTAGCATCAGCTCACGGGCAGCCTGACGGATTCACCGCCGAGCCTGCGGAAAACGTTCCCTGCCGTTTCATTTGTGCTCCGCAGGGCGAAGAAAACTTTCGCCTGCTGGTTCACGGCGGCGCGTGGGATATTCCTGCTGTTTTGCATCAACCGCATGCAGATGGGGTAGCCAAAGCCTATCAGGCTGCGATGAAGGCCTTTCGCGAAGGTGCCGACGGGTTTGCCGTTGTGCTTGCTGCGCTCGAGATTCTTGAAAAAGACCCGACCTTCGATGCCGGCCGCGGGAGCTTTTTGAATGAGTGCGGAGAGGTTGAACTCGACGCCGCGATCATGGAGGGTGCCGGACTGAAAGCCGGCGCCGTGGCAGGAATCCGCAATTTTCTTCATCCTTCAAAAATCGCCCATGACATATTGTCCAAAACCAACCACGCATTTCTGGTCGGAGAAGGGGCAGAGCGCTTTGCCGAACGTTGCGGCCACAAAAGGCTGCCGCCTGATGAGCTGGTTGACCCGCGCGAAAGAGAAGTCTTTGCCGCTTGGATCAAAGCCGGAAAGCCCGATGCCAAAGTGTTTTTTTCATCACCCGCAAATGCGTCCTTGCGTTCCGGTGCCGAGCCCGAAAAGCGCGGTACGGTGGGAGTTACGGTAGCCCTTAAATCTGCCGCAGGGCAGTGGAATCTGTTTGCCGGTACAAGCACCGGCGGCACTCCGGGGAAAATGCAGGGGCGCGTCGGTGATGTTCCGGTGATCGGTGCCGGTGTTTATGCCGACGACGAGGGAGCGGCAGTGAGTTGTACGGGTTGGGGTGAGGGGTTGTTAAGAATTGCTGCAGGACAGCGCATTTCTGCAGCGGTTCGCGGGGGGACCAACCTTCAGGCGGCTGTCGAAATGACTCTCGCTGATTTGTACCGCCGGATGAAGGGACATGCCGGAATCATTGCGGTTGATCGGCACGGAAACATGGCTGCGAGCTATTCCACTCCCTTTATGGCATTCGCGGGTCCCGCGGGGGTGGTGACTCACTTGCGGCAACCAGCCGGCTGTGACACATTGCGCCGCCAAGACCGCTGATTCCACATTGGAGATGCCCTTATGTCACTGGGTGCTGGTGCCCTTGCGCTCCGCCGTTTGCAGGTTCTCGTGCAACCGAAGGATGTTCAATTCAAAGAAATCGTTAAAAAATTGAAGAAGAAAAGCATCTCGACGCTGGGTCCCGACGACGAACGGGAAGAGAGCTTCGGCTGGTGTCACCCTTATTCAGGCGAGCCGGATTTCGATTCGGCGCAGGACCACCTGTATGATCAGGCATTTGTTTTTGGACTGCGCGCCGACGTGAAGCGCATTCCGGGGACTTATTTCCGCCTTCAGATGAAAAACGCTCTTGAAGCTCTGCAGGCCAAAGGCGGCAAGCGGGGAGACGGCGGCCGCAGCCAGAGCAAAAAGCTTCGCGATGCCACGCGTGACCGGTTGAAGCTCGAACTTCTGCGCGGGACTTTGCCTTCGGTGCGGCTCACGGAGATTGTCTGGCACCTCGACACCAATGAGATTTGGCTTCTCAGTGCCTCGCAGGGCGTGTATGAGGATTTTGAGAAGCTGTTTTTGGAAACTTTCGGCTGGTCTTTGGTGCATTACAACGCAGGGACTCTGGGAGTGGACTTTAACCGCATGCTGCACGGGCTGAATGTTTCGCTGGATGAGAATCTGAATCTCAGTCCGACGGACTTTCGCGGAGACTTGCAGGGCGCAGATGTGACCGCGGCAGGAGCGGTTTTGCAGCAGGATGCGGGCGACTTGTTTTGAAATTTGGGATTGCTGAGAGGAATTTGGCAAAATGAACGCTCTTCCGGAATTGAGTAAGTTCGAAAAGTTGGGTGAGATTCTTTTTCGTCTCCGAGATTACACTCCGGTACCGATCATTCTGTTGGCGATTCTTTTTGCACAGCCGACTCTCACATCGTTGTGCGCGGGCGGTTCGGTTGCTCTTGCCGGTGAACTGATCCGAACCTACGGAGTCGCCTACATCGGCACAATTTCAAGGACGCGGAGTTATTCCAACGGGCAACTGGTTCAGGAAGGCCCGTTCGCACTGCTGCGCAATCCGCTTTATTTTGGAAATCTGGTTTTAAGTATCGGTCTCGCGCTGATGGCCAATGTGACGTATCTGCCGTTGCTTGTGGTCGTTGTTTTTTATGCTCAGTACATCCCTGTTGTCGCTTGGGAAGAGCGCAAGCTGACCCACATTTTCGGCGATGCTTATGCGCAATACAAACTTGCTGTTCCGAACCGCTGGTTCCCGAGTCTTTCACGCATTCGTCAAACCAGTCTTTACACGGCACCGCAATCATGGGGGCCGGCTCTGCGCAGTGAAAAGCGTACGCTGACTTCGGTGGTGAGTTACTTCGTCATCATGTCAATTTTGTACTCGGCATTTCAGGCCGGTCATTTAAAATTGCCACTCATAACCTTGTTTGGCCGCTGAGACTGTCTAAATAAAATACACTCTGCCGAGCATTTCCCGCACTTTTATTCTCATCCGACAACTTGCCGCTGCGCTGCAATTTTCGCCCGTTCATCTGTCCGTTCAGGCTCCGAAGTACTTCACAGTGGGTCCTGCGGGTGGCTTTGCGACGCTCCATGGACGGGGAAAAACAGCTCCAATGCGCAGGATGCGCACCAGAGTCTTCCAAACCAGACTCGGGACTGCCAGTAAGGCCGATTCTCAGGAAGAGAATCAATTGCGGGAGCGAGTTGATCGGCCGCCGGTCGGCGGGACCCACTTTGTACCCCGTGTCCGCATTGCGGCACGGGGAACACTCAAAAGCAAAAAAAGAGACCGGCAGGATGCCGGTCTCAGTTTTTTGCAGCACTCCGTGTCTTCGATCGGAGTCGCTTTTCTTATTCTTTTGTGGCCTTGAACAGGAACTTTTGCACCATGCCGCTGTCTTTGCCGCTCATGGAATTGCAGATGGGATTCATGTCGACCGACTTCTTCGACATGATCAAATCAAACAAAACTTCGGTGTCGGAAAGTTTCGTCAGAGCAAGGTCAACTGACTCCGCGAATTTGCAGTTCACAAATGACTGGCCGCCGTCCTTGGAGCCCGACGAGATGCCGCGAAAATATGTTTTTTCATCGTGAACGCTGGCAGTCGTCGCGCTCGTGTAATTCATCAGATTCATCGCATACTGATTTTTGGCGCGGGTCGGGCCGTTGCCGGTGACGACGAAATCAGCTGCTGTTGTTGCTCCCGGATTCAGGCTTACGTCCGCAATGCACTTGTCTTCTTTGTCGTCGCGGTTTTGGAAATAATAATCCGCGTAGCACTGCAGTTTTTGGACTTCATCTGCGATTGCCGAACATTGTCCCGCAGTCTGCCATTCCATTTGAAATTCCACTCCCGACGGCTTCACCACCGCAGAGTTTGTCTCGCTGACAAAACCGCCGGTGTTTTTGCAGGTGATTTCGCTGCCGTTGTAAGTTCCTTTGCTTGTGCATGATTTAACAACACCGTTGAATTTGTCTTCGCAGATCGGAGTTCCCGACCAAGTTACATTGTTCCAGTCCCTGATTTGGACAGGATTGTTGCTGCTGTCCCTGCATCCGGAATCACGTGTGTTCAGGTCGATTCGGTAAACGGGAACGCTTGGGTTATTTGCAAATTTTCCTTTGCACTTCATGAATTCGACCAACTTGCCGTCGGGCAGAGTGATTTTTTCAGGTTTGCATTTCGGGCGATCGTATTGCGATGCAGCTTGAGTGTATTTCCAGCCGTACTCCCAGCCTTGCGACCACACAAAGGCACCATCTGCGATGCCGGAGCTGGTGAAGTCGACACCGATTTTGGTTTTTGCGAGGGCGATATCAAAACCGATTTTGCTTTCGCACGCTTCGAAGGACGCTTTTGATTTCCAGACGGCCAAGGCGAAGGCGTCGCTATTGTCGGTTGTCTTTTTGCCGGCAATCCTTTGGAAGTATATTTTTTCATCAATCTTGGGCCCATTGCAGGCTTCTTTTAGCGCGATTTGTTCGGGAGTCATCGGGCCGCTGCCCGAGCCTCCGCCCGAGCCGCCGCCGCCTCCCTGATTCATATTCGGACATGAGCTTGCTGCCTGTGCGGTTTTGTATCCTGTCGGGAGATTATCCGATGCTTTGATTTTCCAAGTACCGGTAAAGTCGAAACCGTTTCCTGCAAAGGTTTTGGTTTTTGATTTGAAGGCGCTGACATCGGCTTTGGCTTTGCCCGTGGCGGTATCAACGCTGATGGTTCCCATATTCGTATTGCCCGAGAAAGCCAGCCGCGAGTCGCTTTTAGAAGCACCGTCGACGTTTGTCCCCGTTTTGTCTTCAAAGACCATCGAAGCCACAGTATCGGTACCGTTCAGAATAAAGCATCCGACCGCAACATCATTCGCTTCGATATTGAGGGAGAAGGCACCGTTTGCATCCACGCTGCCGGTTCCGGCCTTCGGAGGAAACGCAAATGATACACAGTAAACCTTAAGATCCTGAGGGCTCAGGTTGCTTGCCTGTTCAATTTCGAAATCTGCAAGGTTCAGCGAGCTGGCCGTTGTCGAGGAATCAGAGATTGCAAGCTGACCCGAAATCGTGATGCTGGCACCTTCGGCCAAGCCGTTGGAAGAGGTTTTCTTCTTTCCGCATCCCGCCGCACCAAGGGCTGCGGCCATCAGTCCAATCGCACTCAACAACCTGATCGTCGAATTCATGAGGCACTCCTGCTGGAAAAACACCGTATTCGGAGTTTTGCGTGAAAAACTGTCGGAGCATTAAAAATGTTACCGGCGCAGAAAGTATCTAAAAAATTTCAGTCGAACTGGAGAGGATCGTCATTCTGCCGACACGGATGTTAATGTCCCGACCGTGTCGGCAGATGCGGCACGGGGAACGCTCTAAAGCAAAAAAAGAGACCGGCAGGATGCCGGTCTCAGTTATTTCGAAGCACGGACTTCGAATCGGAGCGTTGCAAGTCCATCTCTCAGTTGCTTTCCTTGGTTGCCTTGAACAGGAACTTTTGAGCTTTGCCGTTGTCCCCGCCACCGAACATGGCGAACAATGAATTGCAGGCAGGGTTCTTGTCGAGCGATTTCTGCTGCATGATCAGGTCAAAAAGGACTTCTGTTTCGGAGAGCTTCGTGATTGCGATGTCGTTTGAGGCTGCGAATTTGCAGTTGACAAAGGATTCTCCGCCGTCTTTTGAACCGGACATTGCGGGCAGGAAGAAAACTTTCTCGTCGCGGACACTCGCGGTTGATGCGCTTGTATAATTGAGCAGGTTGAATACGTACTGGTTTTGCGCGCGGGTGGGTCCGTCGGTTTTGATGACAAAATCGGTGCTCGTTGCAGCGGCCCAATTCAAATTCACCTCTGCGATGCAGGTGTTTTCCTGTTCAGTCGCGGCGTTGTTGTAATATTCGGCGTAGCAGCGCAACTGATCCATTTCGTCGGAAATGCTCGGCGGTTTCGTTTTCGACCATAAATTCTTGTCCCGACGGCGGATCAATCCTTGTGTTGCTTGCATTTACAAAACCGCCGGTGTTTTTACACGTTACCGTTCCGCCGGCATATGATCCGGTGTGCGTGCATTCTTCAACAAGGCCATTGAGTTTGGGGACGCAGGGTGTTGTGCTGCTGTTCCATGTGATTGTGCTCCAATCCTGAATCTGTGCCGGTTTGCCGCTGCCGTCTCTGCAGCCGGAATCGCGGGTGTTGAGGTCGATGCGGGCAATGTTGGGGGTCACAACCGTTTTCGTCGAGCTGTCGACAAAATTGCCGCTGCACTTCATAAATTCAACTTCTGTACCGCTGACATTGATTTTTGCAGGTTTGCATTTTGGGCGTTCCTGTGTTGTTGCGCCCGAAAATTTCCAACCTTTTTCCCAACCCGGTGTCCAACTGAAAGGACCGTTTTCAAGTCCCGACGATGTGAAGTCGACACCTGTTTTGGTTTTGGCAAGATTAATATCGAAGCCGATTTTGCTTCCGCAGGCTTCAAATGCTGCCTTGGATTTCCAGACCGCCATCGCAAAAGCATCAGAATTGTCGGCCATCTTTTTTCCGGCAATGCGTTTGAAGTAAATTTTTTCATCGACTCTCGGCCCCTGACACGCCTCAATTTGCTCAGGTGTCGGTGGAGTGCCGCTCTGCGGATTCAGTTGAGCACCTGCACCTCCGCTTCCGCCTCCACCCTGATTCATGAAAGCGCATGCGCTTTCAGTCTGTGCGGTCACGTAGCCCGTGGGAATATTATCGGAGGCTTTGATTTTCCATGTGCCCGTGAAATCGAATCCGTTGCCGCCGAACGTTTTGGTTTGAGCCTTGAAGCCGGCGACGTTGACTTTGGCCTTGCCGGTGGCGGTGTCAACATTGATCGTGCCCATATTGGTGCTGCCTGAGAAGGCCAGTCGCGAGTCGCTTTTAGCTGCGCCGTCGACGTTCGTACCGGCTGTGTCTTCAAACACCATCGATGCAACTGTGGCGGTGCCGTTGAGAATAAAACATCCGACGGCAACATCATTTGCCTCAATGTTGAGTGAGAAGGCGCCGTTTGCATCCACGTTGCCGTTTCCGGCCTTTGGAGGGAACGCAAAAGAGACGCAGTACACTTTGAGGTCCTGAGGGCTCAGGTTGCTTGCCTGTGCAAGACCGAACTCAGCAAGGTTCGATGCACTGGTGGTTGAGGAATCCGTAAGGGCAAGGGTACCGGAAATTGTGATGCTGGCTCCTTCTGCCAGACCCTTCGGAGACGTCTTCTTTTTTGAACATCCTGCAGCGGCAAGGGCAGCAGACAGCAACCCGAATGCGCATAGTGCGCGGCTTGTAGAACGCATGTATGACTCCTGAAAGAGGACAAGAAATGGAAAAGTTTTACAAAAAACGCCCTTGAGCAGCTTTCCGGCTGAAGGCGCAAAAAGTATCTTTCATTTTTAGGGAGTCGTGGAGAGAATTGTCGGATTCTTGACGCAGTGTTCGTGCAATGTTGATTTTGAACGCCGCTTGTAACTTCAAATCATAAAGTCAGCAGCGAATAAACACCGGCCTTCGGACTCAAATCCTGTAACTGCCTGCGGCCATTCAGGAACGAAAGTTCGATGACAAAAGAAAAACCCGCGACCGTCCCGCCGCCCGTCTGAACAAGCTGAGCGACTGCGGCAGCCGTGCCGCCGGTCGCGATCACGTCGTCGACGATCAGGTATCGCCCGTCTGCATGAACCGATGATTTTTGTATTTCGACGTGGTCGATGCCGTATTCCAGTGTGTAGCTTTGCTTGAGCACTTCGCCGGGGAGCTTGCCGGCCTTGCGTGCAGGAATAAAGGGCAGTCCCAGTTCTGCAGCGAGCGGCATTCCAAACAAAAATCCGCGGCTTTCCATGCCGATAATGTGAGTTGCTTTGCAGTCGGCTGCGTGTTCGGCCATGTGTCTCATGACCCTTTTGAAGACGGCCGGATTGCTGAGCATCGGACATATGTCTTTAAAAATGATTCCTGCCTTGGGGAAATCCGGATAGTCCTTCAGCACGGACAGCAGTTCCTGTTGAATATTCATAATCAAAATCCTCACACAAAATTTCGGCGTGGCCCGAGCACACGCCGAATTGAATATCAGAGCCGGCCGCAGATGTGTGCGCCGACGCTCACATGTCGTCGTCTCCGCCGCCTCCGCCTTTGCCCTTAAAGCTGCCCGATGCAGACTGGCGCAAATACTCAAGCGAAAATTCGGCAATCTCTCCGTCGAGGACCTTTTGCGGATCCGACGACTGGCAGAGAGTGCGGGTGTCTTTCACCATTTTGTATGGGTGAAGGACGTAGGAACGAATTTGCGAACCGAATGCGTTGTCCATTTTGGAGTCTTCAATGGCGCGGCTTTCAGCTGTGCGCTTGTTCATTTCCACTTCGTAGAGTTTCGCCTTGAGCAGTTTCATGCATGTTTCGCGGTTCTGAATCTGACTGCGCTGGCTTTGCGACTGCACCACAATTCCCGACGGCATGTGAGTCATGCGGACGGCCGAGTCGGTCCGGTTCACGTGCTGTCCGCCGGCACCGCCCGCGCGGTAGGTATCGACCCGCAGATCGCTTTCTTTGACCTCGATGTTGATGTCTTCATCGACCACAGGACTGACGAAAACCGAGCAGAATGACGTATGACGGCGCGCGTTGGAGTCGTAGGGAGAAATTCGCACCAGCCGGTGCACGCCGATTTCGGATTTCAAAAGGCCATAGGCAAAGTCGCCGTCGATGGTGATCGTCGCATTCCGGATGCCCGCACCTTCGCCTTCGAGTTCATCCACAACCTGCGCCTTCCAGTTGCGCAAATCGCAATGGCGGAGAATCATCCGCATGACCATCATTGCCCAGTCACAGGCTTCTGTGCCGCCGGCTCCGGCGTTGATTTGAACGATGGCTGAGTTTTTGTCCGTTTCACCGGACAGCAATCGCTGGGTTTCCAGTTCGGTCACTTTGGCATCGAGTTCGTTGAGCGCGCCGTCGGCTTCCTTTTCGGTTGCCTCGTCACCGGCTTCGCCGAACTCAATGAGAACCAGAGCGTCGTCGGCCATGCGCTGTATCACGGCGACGTTGTTGAAGCCGTCTTCAAGAGCCTTCTTTTCTTTGAGTATCTTTGAGGATTTGCGGCGGTCATTCCAGAAGTTGGGGTCACTCTGACTTTCCGCGTCGATTTCCATCATCCGCTTGCGCCTGAGCGGCGTGTCAAAGTGACCTCCGGATGGGTTCGTACTTTTCGACAATCTCTTTCAGGCGATTACGCTGAATTTCGCTCATGTTGAATCCTCTCGTTCGGGCGGAGCGGCCGGCTGCTGCGGGACCTGTGCATGGCGACGTTCATATCAGTTTCAGCGCAAGATGAAAGTGGCGGCATAAAGCCATGATTTTAGGAGATTATCAGGTCCAAGCCGGCGGGTCTTCAGAATTCGAGATACCCGCTCCACGAAGAATAGTTGTCGTCCGGAGCCGGACCAAATTTGAGAGTTTTGACCGCAGCCACAATGCAGTCCGAAAAACTTAAGCCGGCAATTCGATTTTCCGTGACTTTCGCATCGGCGACCGCGCCGTCCGGAGAAATTATATAGGTGTAAGTTACGCGTCCTTTTTTTTGCGGAGCATGGGCCCGCTGACACTCGCGCGCTTTGCTGTTGAGACCTTCGAGGGTTTTGTTGACACTCTCGGCGCGCCGTCCGTTGAAAGGGCGCTCAAAGCCAAGACCGTCCGCGGACGGCGCACGGCGATCCGGATTTTTCGACCAGTCCAGCTTGAGACGTTCGAGCTGATCCATTGGTGTACGGGTCAAAAAATAGGATGATTTTGAGAGAAGAAATCCTTTAAATCGTTCCCACGTTTCCGGAGCCGGCCGCTCGAAGGTGTGAATGGTTTGAATTGAATTTTGCAGCGAGTCGCCGGCCATGTCCTTTGATTGTGACGATGCTGCGCCGATTTTCAGCAAATGGATGAACGAACCTTCCTCGACTTGAAATCCCGAAAACTTATTGCTCAACGGAATCGTGGTTGATGTTCCCTTGTACCTCTGTCCGTCGACTTCGCCCCCCGGCATATAGAATTCAACCGTCTCCAGCGTGTAACTCCCGTGCGGGACAACAAAGAGCAGGGGAATGAAGCCGTCTTTGGTCACGAGTGACGGTTTGGCTTCAGCGTTGATCTTCAATTTTTTGCCGGTGTTTTTGTGTCGAAGATTAACAATCAGAATCGGGTCGCCGGTGAGCGATTTCAGCCGGAGACTGGCAGTGATTCCGATATAGGCCGGTTTGCCAAGTTCAGGTGCAAGATCTTCGGTTCTTTGTGCGATGGAATCGGTGTTCTCTGCAGGATAAACATTGGTGACGCAGCCATTAAAAAGCTGCGCGGAAGTCAGCAGCAGAATCGCCGGCAGCATACGGAAGCATAATTGTTTCATCGGTTGACTCATCCTCCATGAGTTGGTGAGTTTACGCGGTCCGATGAGCGCCGCAAATAAGGATGCTGTCAATTTCTTAAAGTGTTCAATTCTGTTCCGGAGCCTCGAAATTTTAAAAATATGATACCTCCCAACTTCTGTCCGGTTGCAGAAAATCTGACAGGCTTTCATGAACGGTCGGGTAATCGCTTTTCGGCAGCCGAAAAGATATTTTGTTTAAAAGGTGATTTTTAAAGTCCGCTTGCGCCGAGGTGCGTTTTGCAAAAGTTGTTTCCTGTCGTTTTTTGTTCGCACGGCGGCGGCCCCTGCTTTTGGATGGATTGGGATCCGCCGGAGCTTTTTCACGGATTGCGAAGGTATTTTGAAAACCTTCCAAGCCGTCTGCCGCATAGACCGGCTGCGATTGTCGTCATTTCGGCTCATTGGGAAGAGAATGATTTCACTCTTCAGTCTGCTGATTCTCCTGAGATGATTTACGACTATTTTGGATTTCCGGCCCACACCTACAATCTTAAATATCCCGCATCGGGAGCGCCTGAACTGGCAAAACGGATCTCACAGTCTCTCGTTGAAGCTTCAATTCGTCACGGGATTGATTCAAAACGCGGCTTCGACCACGGCGTGTACGTACCGCTGCTGATTTCCTACCCTCAGGCAGATATTCCTGTGATACAAATTTCGCTGAGAAAAGACCTGAGTCCTGCAGCGCACTTCGAACTGGGACAGGCGTTAAAGCCACTCCGGAATGAAGGAGTTTTGATCATGGGGAGTGGTTTCAGTTCTCATAATCTGAGAGAAATTCCGGACCGCACGGGAGCTTCTCAGGTGTTTGATCAGTGGTTAAAGCAGATATTGTGCCACTCTTCCCCCGAGAGCCGCAGACAGAGTTTATTGAACTGGTCAATGGCACCTCAGGCGAGGCGGGCGCATCCGCGCGAGGAACATCTCATGCCGCTCTTGGTGTGTGCCGGCGCAGCGGAAGCAGAGTCCTGCCATCAAACCTATTCCGAAAAATTGCCGACATGGAATGTTCAGACGTCGTGTTTTGAATTCGGAACTGCTGATACATAACGAGGTTGATGAATTCTTGTGTGTATTAAAGGCAGTCAGGGTTGAAATTATGATGCTGATTTTTGGGTCCGGATTATGATTCAGGCTGGAAAAACACTTCAGTAGCCGGACCTTTTTAAGGTAATTCATGGTTAATTCAAAGAGACTCTTTTTTAAAAGCCTTTTTTTGAAACCGGTCAGCCTGCTTCAGCGAACCGAGATTTTTTTTGTTGCCGGATTGCTTTTTTTATCGATAAATCAGGTTTTCCTGTTGCTGCAATGGTCACCTGACTCTTCCCTTTCAGTTTGGACAGAACTTGCCTCGAAGCAGTTGAGCCATGTTGTTTCACACTTGTCAGTTTCACTGTTTTCCGTGCTGTTCCTGATTCTTCCGGCGGGTGCTCTTTTTACGAAATTTTTTTGGTCCGCAGTTTTGATTTTTTATTGGTTTCACTTTCTCATCCTTGCTTCGGCAGGGGAGTTTATCACATTTTCATCGATTGAATTTGATTTGAACAGTGCACGGAGTCTGTGGTCTTCGTTGACAGCCTCGGTCGACAGCCGCTTCACAGTTTCAAGTGTTTCTTTATTTTTATTAATTCCTGCTTTGACTGTAAATCCGCTCAAAAGCAGAACAGAATTATATTTCAAAAAAATTCTCAGCGGCCGCATTCGGATTGCATGCTACGCATCAGTTATTGTTTTTTCATTCTCTTCTGAGCTTTTACGCCGTGTTTTCAGTTGGTCTGATCTGGACTTTGTGACCCGTGCTTCAATAAATCCGGTTCACGTCCTGACGGCTTCCATGTCGCGTCAAAGCTTCCCTTCAGCAGAACGATTCACGGGATTTCCAAAATCAGCTGTTGAAAAGGTCCCAGTTGTCAGTCCGCAGCCGCTGCAGTTTTATTGCAGTGACTGCAGAAAGAATTTAATTCTGATCATTCTTGAATCGGCCGGTGCGCTCAATGTTCTCGACAGCGATGGTAAAATTGATGCGGTTAAAATGCCTTATCTGCGAAGCCGCTCCGAGAATTCAGTCGTTTTTGATTCCGTTTATCCGCCTTTTCCTGCGACCTCCCGCTCTCAAACAGCGCTGCAGACAGGCGGGCTTTTTCCCGTCTATTCACTCGGACTGAACTCAAAAAGCAAGATCAAGAGCCAAACCATAGCGCGAACTTTTGAACAAGCCGGATTTAAAACGGCACTCGTTTCGGCGCAGGGCCTTGCGTTTGAGGGATTACTGCAGTTTTATCACGGCATCGGATTTCAAAAGATTTTTGCGCCCGATTTAATGTCACCTACTTTGCACCGGCGCAGCCGGACATCGAGCTGGGGGATTAGCGATAAAATAGCTGCCGATGCCGCAGCTGACTGGTGGAAACAACATTCGGGTCAGCGCCGGTTTTTGCAGTTTTTGACTCATTCGACTCACCACCCCTACGTTACAGATCAGTTGTCTGATAATGATTTGTCGCCAAAAGACAGATATTTAAGAGCTCTTCGTTTCGTGGATAAAACTCTCCACGGGATGCTCGGCAAATTTGACGATTTGGAGAACACGGTCATTGCCGTCACGGGCGATCACGGTGAGGCATTCGGTGACCTTCATGTCGGAAATCTCATTCATCGGGCGGCGCTTTATGAAGAAAATATTCGTTCGTTTCTGCTTCTGATACATCCGCAGGAGCGTGTTTTCCGAAAAATATCGACTCCGGTCCCTGCCGGAATCGTAGCTCCGACTCTTGCGCAGATCTTCGGTCTCGATCATTCATCTTTTTATTCCAAACCTTTTTCCTCTCATAATTTCGGCGAGCCTTTTTTCTTCTTCAAGAAGGTTTTTCCCATGTCGTGCGGAATTCGTGCCGGTCACCTGAAATCGATATTTTCGCTGGAGGGTATCGAACGCTGTGAGGTGTATGACCTCACTGACGGCGAACAAAGAAATGTCTTCCGAAAGCATCCGGAATTGTGTCTGCCTGACGTCTGCAGGCAGTGGTTGGCCGATGCGGACGCTCAATTTTTGGAGGCCATTTCAGACTGAAGGGTATTTGCAGCGACTCGGTGCGGTCACTCAAGTTGTCTTGAAATGGTCCGATACACCCCAAGAGGGTTGCCGATGATACTTCAACTTTCAGTGCTTTCGTTGCTTGTGATGTCCGTTGCCTGCACGCGGAACCAGAGCTCTTCTGTAAAGCTGAAGCCCGAAACCTCAGTAACCGCCAAAAAGTGCATGTGTGACGGTTCAGGAGCTATCATCGGGTCGTCTGCAGGATCCGGCGGCTCTGCCGGCTCATCCTATTGGGGAAGCGGTTCGGAAATATTGAATGGTTCGGCAGTTGCCGGAGGGTCAAACGCATTTCCTTCGGACGCAGATCAAAATGGTTGGGGAAGCGGACTTTTGCCTGTTCCCTCGGTCCTTGAAATCCCGCAGTCGGACGGAAGCGGCACGGGGTGGGGCTCCGGCAGTGAATTGGCGCTCAAAAGCGACCTTACTCCAGCCTCAGGGGTCAACAGTGACGGCACATACGCATGTCCCTGCGGAAATTCCCGTTAGTTCAGAGCGCTTTGAAAATGCAAAAAACCTGAAAAAAGTGACCGGATTCAGGAGAATGCTCATTGATAACTCTGAAATTTACACGTCATTCCGAATCTCGTTCTCTCGGCTTTATTTGTTTTTAGCGGTTGTATCCGATCCCGTTGGCCCCGCCTCCGGAGTCGCAGTCACCAATGTCAATGGAGATTGGTTTTTGCGCTCTTCCATTTCGCGTTTGAATGTTTCATCAGACTTGAAAACAAATTCGTGGGCAAGAAAACGGTTAATTCCCAAAGGCGGAGGAAGGAACCGAAGTCCTTTCAGTGAATCGGAAATACAGCGGGTAAAAGTGACGTCTCTAAAGTCCGAGTCGGCCAGTTCGAAATTTTTTAGAGATCCGTCCTCGGCAACGTGAAAAACGTAGGTGACTTTGCCTTCGAAATTTTCCTGTGTATCCGGATTCAATCCCGACTTGGGAGTGGGTCGTGCCTCGTCGTACCCTTTGTTCCGCAACATGGATTTGTAACAGGCAGTCAGCGATTTTCTCCGTTCCGGTGACATGATTTTATCGCCAAAACCGTTTCGCCGGTATGCCTGTTCGGTTTTGTTGTCGGGAGCAGGGGTCATGACAATAACGTCTCTGCTTTTCACCGATACAACCGCAAACAATCCGATGCCGCCGAGTATTAAGATTGCCAGTGTAGTTTTGGAATCGAAAAAGGTTTTCACTGAAAGGTCCTCAAGGTTTTTTTGAGTTTAGCATGAGCCTGAAAACCTGCGATTTGTAAAAAATGCTGCAAAAGATTCCCCCTGAAATCTCATAAATATTAAATTTTAATTTCATATTTACAGATACTTGCATAAATTTGTCAGCGCCGTTTCAGTGTTTTTTAATTTTCGCCGATACCGCCGTTAATGTGAAAAAACAGGAGGATCAGATGATGCGATCGAATCGCCGTTTCAAATTGTTGCCTTTGGGATTGGTCTGTGTCGGCTTGGCTTGTTTTTATCCTGTGACACAGGTGAAGGCCGACCCTGAAGTGGCCGCAGCAGAAGCCGAAGTTGCGAAAGCCGAGGAGGAGATCAGACTCTCTGAGGCTGAATTGAAGTTGATTGAAGCTCAATTGATTGAACTTGACGCAGCAGCTGCGGGACCGTCACCTGAGGAACAAGCTGCGGTGACCGAGGAAGCTGCAGCAGCCGCTGCGGAGGGAGAAGCGGCTGCCGAGGCAGAGCAGGCTGCAAAAGAAATCGCTGAGCTTGAAAAGCAACTTCAGGAAGCTGAGAAGGAGTCCGGTGAGGCACCGGCCGAAGTTCCGCCTGAAATCGTTGCTGAAGAAAATAATGCGGTTGCTGAAGAGGCGGTAGCCGCTCAAGAGGAAGCAGCTGCCGATCAGGAATTGGCAGCTGCGAGTACAGAGGTTGCAGCTGCCGAGGAAGAAGAGCACAAGTGCGAGCAGACAATCATAATCATCGAGAGGCTTCCTCCCTCGGATCCTGAAAAGAAGTTGAAGCTTAGCAACGAAAAACGCAAAGTTGCGGAAGCGAAGAAGAAAAAACTTCAGGCAAAACTCAAACTGGCGAAAGCCAAAGAAAGCAAGAACAAAGCAAAGGCCAAGAGACTTGCTGCAAAGAAGAAACTGGACGCGGTACAGGCCAAGAAAAAGGCGGGTAAAGGCGGCGGTAAAGTGTCTCAGAGAGTGAAAGATCTTAAAGCCAAGCTGGCTGCGAAGCGTGCTGACGTGAATATCAAGAAGGCAAAAGTGGTCAAGGCAAAGTCAAACCGGTCGGTTGCTGCCAAGAAGCTTGAACTTGCGAAAGCAAAGAGGAACAAGGCGAAGGTTAATCCGAAAAATAACCCCAAGTTTGTTGCTGCCCAAGGCAGGGTTGATAGAGCGAAAAAGGCGCTCGTCAATGCAAAAAATAAGAGAGAAACTGTAAAGAAGGGTGCTGACGCGCGAATCAGGAAAGCAGAAGAGAAGAAAAAAGCTCAGGAAGCTCCCAAGAAGAATCCAAATCCTGCTCCTGCAGTGCAGCCAAAGCCTCAGGTACAGCCAAAACCTCAGGTTCAGCCGAAGCCTCAGCAGCCTAAGAACGAAAAGAAAGATGAAAAGAAGAACGACAGGAAAGACGATAAAAAGAAGTAAGCTGATGACTGTTTAAAAAAATCAGAGCTCCGGTAATCACCGGAGCTTTTTTTATCTAATACCGCACCATAACCGTTAGCATTTCTCGGAATTCTTTGGGCGGTAAGCCCAACCCGACTCGAAAACCTGATGTTCTTTCCACGTCAGCAAATTCAGTTTGCGAGAAAGTAGAAAGTGGCAGGAGAAAAACTCCTCTTTCGCGTAAAATCGCGAAGTGTGATGTTCCGTTTTCTGAATGTGTTTTCGGAAAAACGCAGGAAACAAGTCCGCCTTGCGGAACAGCACCCGTCCATTTTGTATTTCCATTCAGCCATCCCCTCAACGCAGCGCGATTTTCTGACCACTCTTCATACAGCGGTTTAAAAAAACTTTTTTGCCGCGAAAAGCTTTGCAAAAACCACAGAGCCAACTGCTGTGAAAGAGGGTTGACCGTGTGAGTCAAGTAATTCTTTTCGCTCTGCATAGCCGAAAGTGTGTTCGGATCGCCGACACACCAGCCGATGCGCAAACCGGCCGTTCCCGCACACTTGATGAAACTTCCAGTCACAAACCGATTCGAACCGGTTTTCCAAACGGTGGGTCCCATTTCAGGTTCTTCGGCCGAACTCGCCAGAAACCGATAGTGTTCGTCTCCAATTACGGTGCAACCGATGCGATCGCAAACATCAAGCAGAGCGCTGCGTTCTTCGTTTGTAAAAACAAGCCCTGACGGGTTGTGCGGATGATTGAAAATCAGCACGTCAGGCTTCTTCAACGCAAGGACTTCAGTCCAAACGCCAATCGGCGCCTGTGGCTTGCCGTCGGCCGACCATTCCAGCGGCAACGGAACGATGTCTGCACCGAGTGACTTGGGAATTTCTGTCAGAAGCTGAAATGCCGGAGTGATGACCGCGACTTTACGAGGCCTCAATTGCCGCAGCAAAAGCAGCAGAGCTTCGCTTGTGCCGGTGGTGATGAGCACGTTGTCGGCGGTCGCGTGCGGATGAAGGCGGGCGACTTCGTGGCGTAACTCGTCAAGTCCCATATTGGGAGCATCGCAGAGCATGACCCGCGTGAGTGCGTCAGTGAGTTCGAAATCAAAATCCGGCTGCAGGCCTTTCAGCATTCCTGAGAGAGACTGAGGTCTGTGGCCCGATTCTCCGGCATTGTATTTTGCGGAGAACCGGTGAGATTCAAGCCAGTCTTCCATCAGGAATTCTGAGAGAGGAGCTTTCACTGTGCCGGCGTCTCGGGAAACTCGGCGAGAATATTGTAATAGGTGTCACGCTGAACGGGAGTAAAGCCCGAACGGCGGATGAGTTCGATCATGTTGGCACGGTCGAGCGTATACGATGTACCTGCGGCACTGACCACGTTTTCTTCGATCATGATCGAGCCCATGTCGTTTGCACCGTAGTGCAACGAGATTTGACCAATCTTAGGCCCCATGGTGACCCAGCTGCCCTGAATGTTGGGAATGTTATCCATCATCAGACGGCTGACCGCCAAAACCCGCAGGTATTCAGCTCCGCTTGTCGGCTGCATGTCGGGATTCTTTTTCGCCAGTTCTGTGTTTTCGCCTTGGAAGGTCCACAGAATGAATGCGTAAAAACCTTTGGTTTCGTCCTGAGCATCGCGGATTCGAAGGATGTGCTCGATGATGTGTTTGCGCTCTTCAAGCGCACCGAACATCATTGTTGCAGTGGTCGGCAGGTTGGCTTTGTGAGCTTCCTGCATCACCTTAATCCAGCGGTGACTGTGGCGTTTGACGGGGCTTTGCTCAAGCCGGATTTCGTCCGAAAGAATTTCTGCCCCTGCGCCGGGGATCGAATCAAGTCCTGCAGCCTTCAGCCGTTCAATTGTTTCGGCAACGGTCAGACGCGAGACCTGCGCAATGCCTTCGATTTCGATTACCGAAAGTGCGTGCAGGTGAATTTTATAGCGCTCTTTGATGCTGCGAAAGAGATCTTCGTAATACTCAATCTTCAGGTGCGGATTGACTCCGCCCTGCATGAGTGTTCCGGTTCCGCCGAGTTCAATTGTCTCTTCAATTTTTTTGAAGATTT
>RFOM01000049.1 GCA_009926615.1 Pseudomonadota bacterium | reverse complement strand
TCGAGCGGGAGGGGCCGCCCGCGGGCACGAAGCGCAAGGGGGCGCCGCCGGCGGAGGAGGACATCGAGAACACGGACAACGAGTCCGAGTCGGAGGACGAGGAGACGGCGGAGGACCGCCTGTTCATAGACAACTCCTCGCAGGAGGAGGAGTGCGGGCTGCATGTGGCGTGCGACCGCGAGCGCGACAGCCGGCACGAGGAGGACTGGCGCGAGCGCGTGCCGCCCGCGGGCGAGGATACCGAGCAGTGGAGCGACAGGAAGCGGACGCGCTCGGAGCGCCGCGCGCTGCTGCCGCTCCTGGAGCGGGGCATGGCCGAGGCCGACCGCAAGGTGTGCGAGTACTACCACAAGGCGCCGTACGGGCTGCCGACGCCGAACCGCCTGGTGACGCCGTACTGGCTGCAGCAGGGGCACGAGCGCCAGAACAACCAGCTGGTCAACGGCGCGTTCGGAAGCGACCAGCAGCGCGCGTGGTGCAACGACCGGGGGGGGCACGTCGAGTTCGCCGCACGCTTCTTCGCGCCGTGGAAGGAGGACATCCCGCTGCGCGCGGTGTCGACGGACATCGCGGACACGGTCGTGGACCCGCTGGCGTGCAGCTCGAACTCGACGGCGAAGATCCTGCACGCGATCAAGACGACGCACAAGCAGACGGAGCTCGACCTGATCAACGGCAAGTTCATCCAGAACGTCTTCGTGGGGCTGCAGCACACCTCGCGGGAGCTGGCGCTCGCGATGCACAGCGGCCCCTTCGGCGGCATCCAAGGCAAGGCCGACGTCGTGCTCTGGAACATGCGCCACGGCGACGAGGTGAGCAACACGAGCGAGGACATCCTGAACCTGGTGGAGCTCATTAGCGAGGGGCTGCAGGGCACGCAGGGCGACGAGCTCTGGCCGAGCGTGTGCACGCTCTACACCGAGCCGTTTGTGCGCGGGAAGCGCGGGATGCAGCGCGTGCAGAACGGCGCGCAGACGGTGCGCGAGTACAACCACCACAAGGCCGCCTCGCGCAGCGTGACGCACACGGTCGACGACATCGACCCGGAGCTGCGGCGGCGGCTGTGGCAGCACCGTATGCCCGGGGTCGCGTTCCCCGAGCACGACAAGGCGCAGCTCTCGCGGCTCGTGGACTCGCGCTACCAGAGCAACGACCCGAGCGTGGCCGGTGAGCCCGTGGTCAACGCGCCGCAGCCGCCCGTCACGGAGCCCGTGCTCGCGGACGTGTTCCTGTGGAAGCACGTGGTGCGCGGGCTGGACGAGCAGACGCGGCGGATCACGTACGTGAGCGTCGACGCCGTGTACATCATCGCCAAGTTCCCCGCGAACGACCCCCTGGTGATGCTGCAGCGCATGGCCGAGAACCGCACGAAGCTCTGCACGCTGCTCACGAACACGATGAACCACATGAACCTCGTGCTCGGAAAGCCCTCGTGCGCTTTCGACCAGCTCTTCAACACGGACCGCGCCGGCGCCGCGGACCTCGTGTGCGAGGCGCGCATGGTCGAGGGCTTCTTCCGCTACTGCGACACGCAGCGCATCCGCAACGTGAACCTCGGCGGCCTGCGCATGGACGTCGCGAACTACGCCGAGATGCAGATCTGGAAGCGCTACATCGACAACGTCGTCGACGCGCGGCGCACGCACTTCCAGATGCTGACGGACCTCGCGCTGCAGGACCGCGCGAACGGGCGCGAGAGCCGCCTGCCCGTCGAGTCGTGGGCGCTCGACTACTACCCCGGGGTCAACTTCCGAAAGGTCGCGCGCGCGCAGCTGCTCGGGGAGCTGGCGGTGCTCGAGGCGGGCTGGGTCGCGAACGAGGACGCGGCGAACGCGCGGGCGAGCCTGCTCGACTGGCTGAACGCGCAGATCCTGGACTCGAGCGGGGAGTTTGTGTTGCTCTGCGAGGGCGAGGCGTTTGCGCGCAACTGCGGCATCTGGTTCAAGATCAAGACGGACAGCAAGCGCTCGGAGGAGGAGGAGCGCTTCGAGCAGCTCTCGAAGCGCAGCCTGAAGTCCGAGGAGAGCCTTCTCGGGACGATGTCGCAGCCGCAGCAGGACGTGAGCATGGTGCGGCTGTTCCTGACGAACCTGTGCAGCGAGCAGGACCCGCTCGACGAGTTCATGGCCTCGGCGATGTGGATCCCCGACGTCGACTGGCTCGCGCGCGAGATGCACCGCATCAAGCAGGTCGACGCGGTGCAGTGGCTGCGCGACGCGATCGGGCAGTACCAGCTCGTGATGAACATCAAGCGACTGCACCAGACCGACACGCGCCGCGCGGAGCTCTTCCGGCTCGTCGGCAAGGAGAAGCACCCCCTGCGCGCGACGCTGGCGCAGATCAACGAGAACACCAACATCGACATCCTCTTCCGCGCGCGCGTGCTCAAGATCAACTCGGCGATCAACCAGAGCCTGCAGGTCATGCGCTCGTGCGAGCTGCTGCAGTTCCGCATCGCGGCGATGAGCGTCGAGGACCTCAAGAAGCAGGGGGCCGTCGCCGACGCGTGGGTGAAGGACTTCGAGCCGCAGGCCGTGCTCGAGAAGCAGCTGCTGGCGGGCGAGGCCTTCCTCGACGTGCTCAGCGGCGAGCTGCTCCTGGCGCACTTCTGGGCGCTGTCGACGGCGCGCATCGACGTCGACCTCTCGTACATGAACCAGCTGCTGATGATCCTCGACCGCGCGTGCATGATGACGCACTGCATGAACACGCCGGGGGCGTACGGACAGACGCTGCGCGTGATGGACATGGCGGGCACCGTGAACGTGCTGCGCGAGCCCGAGAAGAACAACCTGAAGCAGACGGAGCTCTACATGTACGACCCCAAGTACGCGGGGGCCGGGCTCGACCAGACCAAGGGCAACAAGGGCCAGCAGGAGAACGCGCACCTCAACTTCAACACGCAGACGCCGGCGCTGCAGCGCGAAGCCGTCAACAACTGCGACTACAGCATGCGCAACGTGAGCAAGCTCTCGTACACGACGCTCATGGGCAGCGGCGTGCTGATGAACGGCGAGGGTGTGATCCTCGCGCACCAGCGCGCGCACCAGACGGAGCTCGGGCTCTGCTGCTACTGGTCCGAGTTCGGCAAGGAGGGCGCCGAGGCGCACACCATGGGCTGGATCGAGTCGACGATGGCGCACAGCGGCAACGCGGACACGGGCACCGAGGCGGGCGTGAAGGAGGCCTCGTGGAACACCACGGTGCAGATGGAGAACCAGTCGGTGTGCCCGCTGCGCAAGCTGCCGGTCACGATCCTCACGGGCAACCGCCCGTGCAACGCGACGCCCGCGTCCGCGGTCGAAGGCGGGCGCTGGATCACGATCGCGAGCAGCACGCAGGACAAAGACAACGGGCTCTTCCTCTGCCGCGGAGCGAGCGGCGCGGAGGGCGCGGAGCTCGCGGAGCTCGCGCAGCACGCGCAGGTGCAGCTCGCCAACGACATGAGCACCGGAGACGTGCGCTCGGACATCCGCGTCATTGACCGCGTCACCGCCCAGAACAACATGCTCTACTTCCTGCTGCTGCAGTGGCTGCGCAAGGACGTGACGCTGCTGTGCTCGAGCCTCACCGTGGACCCGCGCCCGTACAACTACTCGCTGCGCAGCAACTACCGCAACCTCGAGTGCGCCGTCGGGCGGCTCGCGAACGGGCTGCGGCGCCCGTACCTCGCCAACGCCAACGTGTGGCACCGCAACGCGGTCGGGCCGTGGAGCCGCGTGCTGCTCGTGTCGACGCACGTCTCGAACGTCATGGGGGCCGCGCTGCTCGGCGCGATGCGCCGCGTGCGCGCCGGCGCCGCGTTCGACCTCGCGCTCCCGTACTTCCTCGGCGTCCGCGCGCTGCTCACGCAGCCGATCGGCTTCCTCGCGACGCTGGCCTCGCTGCACCTCTGGCTCGCCGCCGCCGTGCTCGACATCAACGTCATGATCGTGACGTGCTACGTGCTGCACTTCTCGGGCTTCCAGCACACGTGCACGCTGCGCGTGCTCTCGCTCGTGCTCGCGGGCCACGCCGACTCGCTCGCCGAGGACGACCTCGACGCCTACATGCGCCTCTGCGACTACCTCGCGCCGTGCCTCCTCGAGCACGACCCGGGCCTCGCGGCGGGCCTTCGGCCGCCCCCGGGCGGCCCGCGCCCGGTGCTCCAGGGCGTGCTCGACCCCCCGAGCAAGGAGGTGCTCGAGAAGTGGGCGTACTGGAACGTGCCCGCGGCCGAGCAGGACATCCGCCAGCACCACCTCTCGCGCACGCAGGGCGCGCGCGCCGAGCTCCGCAGCACCTACTGCCAGCCGAACCTCGGCTTCGTGCACAGCGAGTACATCAAGGGCTTCGGGAGCCCGCCCTCGGGCGGGTACCACACGCAGCCCGACAAGAACATCTGCGGCTCGCCCCAGCGCACGCTCGCCACGATGTTCGCGCTGCAGCAGAAGGACGAGGCGCACCGCCGCCGCGTCACGCAGGGCGTGCTGATGCTCGAGCACGAGAACACGCCGCGCTTCTGGGCCGGCGTGCGCGCGGGCACCGCGCTCCCGACCCCGAACATGAACACCAACGACGTCTTCAAGCTGCGCTTCCCGTTTGTCGCGCACACCGGCGTGTGGTGGGACGAGGCCATGGGCACCGCCGGGAGCTGCGACGGCGTGCTCAAGCAGTTCATCCTCCAGAGCGCGCTCAGCCCCACCATCACCCAGCACGACTTCTTCACGCGCCTGCTCGCGCCGTACCTGCGCCGCCGCGGGGTCAGCGCGCGCGTCTACGGGGGCCCCGACGCCGCGGGCGCGCAGCGCGACGCGTGGGCGACCCCGGTGCTCGACTCGCGCCAGAACATGCTCGAGTTCTGCTGCAACCCCTCCGTCTCCGTCCAGGGAAAGACCCAGGGCATCGAGGTCAACATCTGCATGCGCCTCGTGCACTTCGTCGTCCTCCAGGGCCTCGGCGTCACGCGCGACTGGAACCCCGCCGCCCACGACAACGCCGCCTTCGCCTCCTGCGTGCATCTGCGCAACATGTCGCACGTCTCGCTCGCGTGCCTCAGCCTGCTCCTGCACACCTGCATCGACAAGGCGCTCGTGCCGGTCAACAGCGGGCTCATCCACCTCCCGGTGCCGTCGCCCGTGCTCCACGCCAAGGCCCCGGCCGCGATCGAGTACGACGCGCGCCTCCACGTCGACACGCACACCGCCGCCGTCGACGGCCGCAGCGAGAACATGCTCAGCGTCTCCGCGCGCTCGCCCTCCGTCCTCAACTGGACGATGCTCAGCCTGACGCACGGCGAGCACCTGCTCCTCTACCGCAGCGTCGCCGACGCCTGGCCCGAGATGAAGAACGCCCGCGCGCGCCAGGAGCTCTTCCCGTTCCCCCCCGAGAGCGTCGCGCACGCGGCGCACATCGCCGGCCAGATCCAGGCGTGCGCGCGCCGCTGGACGCTCGAGCGCGCGGCGCCCGCCGGCAACGACGCCGGGCGCGCCGACCCCGCGTGCGCCCTCCGCTACCACAACAACCTGCTCCCCGCCATGCTCGCGCTCGGCCGCAGCATCGGCCCCGACGAGGTCGCGCACGAGCAGCACATGCTCACCCTCTGCAGCGTCCAGGACGGCCGCGAGCTCGCGTGCATGTCGTGGGAGCACGGCCTGCTCTTCACCGCGCGCGTCGAGCGCCAGCGCATCCTCGTCCGCCCGACCCTCCCCACGCACGAGTGGCCCGGCGCCGAGGACATCGCGCACGGCGACATCATGCCCTTCTCCGCCATGCCCTTCCCCGACGACAGCTCCGTCTGCGTCTCCGAGTTCCAGGAGCTGCTCAAGCACGGCGTCTGCCTTGAGGGCCACAACGTCGTCATCGACATGCGCCACCCGAAGCGCGCCGGGCTTCGCAGCTTGCCCTGCGTGCTGTGCCCGGTCGTGCACTGGCCGGTGCTCCTGCTGCTCGCCCAGGACGGGTGGACGCTGCCCGGGCGCCCGGGCCTCCACGTCCGCCAGAGCGCCGACCTTTTCCACGAGCACGCCGCGCGCTTTGTCGTCCTCGAGTGGCACGCCGCCACCCCCCGCGGCCTCGTCGAGCCGCACGTTGCCGCGCTCGCCGCCGCCGAGCGTCTCGAGCCCGCAGTGCTCTGGGCCGCCCTCGACGTGTGCCTCGCGCCCGGCGCCGCGCTCCGCGTCGTGTGCGCCGCCGCCGGCGCCCCCGCCCCAACGTCCCTGGAGGGCACCGAGCTCGCCCAGCCCGACGCCGCCGCCCTCCAGTGCCTGTGGCTCGAGCGCGACGGCGAGCTCGAGTTTTTCGCCTCCGTCGCCGAGCTCTGCCACGCCGCGCTCGCTCCACACACAGACGGCTCGCGTCCGGTTGCCCTCGTCGCCGCTCTCGAGAGCCGCGCCTGCAACGTGCGCCTCACGCCCGCCGGCCGCCACGTCGCCTGCTTCTGGGACTTCCACGCGCCGCCGGTGCTCCGCGAGCGCTGCGACGAGGCCGCGCGTGCCTTCGCCGCCTACGAGGCGCGCGCGCCAGGCGCTGCCGCCACGCCCACTCAGCGCGAGGTCTTTGAGAGCGACCTCGAGGCGCTCCGTGAGGCCCGCGATGAAAGCGCCGCTCGCCTCGCCGCCGCCGGTCCTTACGGCGCCCGCGCCTACGTCAGCCAGGCCTTCTTCGAAACTGCAACCCTCCAGCCAGCGTTCGCCCCGGCCGGCGACGCCCTGCTGCGCTGCCCGCGCCGTGCCGCTGTCACCTCGCCGCTCCCGGCCGCCTGCTGGGGCCTCGTGCTCGAGCGCGACGGCGCGTTCCTGCGCGACGGGCGGTACTTCGTCAGCGCTCGCGCCGACGTCTCCGCGGGCGCCGCTGCTGCATCCAGCATCCCCTTCGAAATGGACTTCGCTACCATGTCTCGCGCCATGCTCCAGGAGGGTTCCGAGCTCTGGGTGCACATCAATAACACCGTGTATACCCACATACTCCACCACGCCCGCCTCCAGGGCGTCCGCGTTATGCTCCCGGTGTCTGAGGACCTGCACGCGCGGCTCCTCGAGTGCCCCGAAATCTCCCGCACCCTCCGCGTCTTCTACGTTCTCGGTGGCTCTTCCCACGTCAAGCCTATCGAGGCCAACACCGTCCGCCTGATCCTCATCATCGCCGGCAAGGGCTCCACGCCAGGCCGCAAGTCCGCCGCCGACGACCGCGCCGATGCCGCGTCACGCGTCAACGAGTCCATCGGTCCTGGGAACATGAAAATGATGAATGTCACGCTGCCGCTCTACGCGCAGGACGGGACGCCCCTCATCACTTACCACCGTGACCCTGCCCTTCCATTTTACTACTATCTGAAGGAGGATAGTACATCACGTGCAAGAGCAACTACAGGGGTTTGAGACTATGAGGGCTTAAGACTCTGGTCGCACAGAACAAACACCATTGTGTACATGCTGTATTTGCTTTTATTAAATGTAAATCATTAAAGTTATCTTCACACAACGAGTCCAAAGAAGCCAAGTCACTAACACTATTTAATTTCATGGGAGTTTTTCTGCAATTGATTGAAGCCATCCTGTACAATAGTTCGACCCATGGCATCTCTGTTACTGTTTGTTCCAGTATGAGGTGCACTATGCGAATTATTCCTGACGTAAGTGGCCTAGTTTTTATGTTCCAGGTGTTCCATGTGTTCCATGTGTTCCATGTGTTCCATGTGTTCCATGTTCTTTATTATGATGCCCATGATGAGAATCAACCACTATCACATAATGGTGATTTGATTTTCTGGCCTGTTTCTGTGTAACTGTGAATGCATGGTTATGAGGAGAAGTTTCGTTCTTGCGTTTCACTGTCAGTACAAAATGTCCATTTTCATCTCTTTTTTCACTCACTAAAAAGTGCTCCAACTTACCCTTTTTATGACGATGCTGGCCTTCTTTTTTAGGGGGTTTTTCAGGAAGAGTAATTCCATGAACTTTACAATAATTGAGTACATGCCTGTTCCAAGCACGTGGGTTATAATTTCTCACTTCATCCGATTCTAAAAAGCTTGCCAAATTCTTGTTGGTCTTGGCAATATTCCCAATTACAGTACGAAGTGATCTTTTTTCTCTTAAATACTTCTTAACTCTGTCATTCAAATCCTTGAAATGTTCGATTTTCTTCGTTCCGGCGGTCAATGACTGTTCAAGCTTCGTGCGTTCGTCGATTAAAGCTTTCGCCGTAGGGTCATCTTTATAATTATCTAAAGTTGTATACATTCTAGCAACACCATCTGTACTTAGATTACCAAAATTCACACCAGTCGGCAACATGGAGTCTGAATATGACAGAGGATTGTGATAATCATGCAGACAAGTGTCTTGGTCATATGTTGCTGTTTGCATAGAGCTATTGAAGCTCTGAAGCTGTGGGGTACTCACCTTATACATGCTTACACAGTCTCATGTTATATACGTATTTTTGTATTTTTTTATCTTTAATAATGCTTCAATTCCAATGTCACACTAAATGAGAACTGTTCCTATGTCCGTTTGTATTTTTCGTTTCACGTCACGCCAGGACTCGGTTTGTTGACCCTCAAATTTATAGAAAACGGGCTCCCATTTTTCCTTGAAAGGTTCTAGTAAATGACGCTTCCTAGCAAGCACATGCATAGCGGGAAATAGGTCCATGTACATTTCCGTAGGAATCCTTATTTTCAAGTGAAAATGTCGCGAATGCCAAGACCCAGCTAATCTATCCTTGACCGCTGTGTATGCGTAGGTCTCGCCCTCCAGCTTGTAGCGCACTTTAAGTTGGCGGATTGCAAGTTCGAGCCACTCCAGCTGTATATCTGTAATGTTTTGCAAACGCCCGAACTCGGAGTGTACGACGACGACCACGAGGATGGGCTCAATCTGGTTCGAAGCCATGAAGCAGAACATGACGGAGTCTGTAGGTGTACTTCCAGCTCGTTCGTGGTGCACCATCGTGCAGTACTCGTGACTGAAACGCATGTTGACGTGGTTGTGCAACGTAGCTTCCGGCGCCGTCCTGTGCGTGGTAATGATACGCACCTCCACTAGCTTCTCCAAGAGGGCGTCTTCGACGCGTAAGAAAGCACAGGCCTGGCGTTGAGCTGTGCGCCGCGCAGCCGAGCTGAGGTTCGCTGTGTCAAACGGCGGAATGAGCTTGAGCTGCGGCGAGATATACTGTACCTCGGCGCACTTGCTGGCTTGCACTGGCGTGGAGCAAAACTGAGAGACTTTCGATATGAGCGACGTAAGCGAATGCGGGAGTTCCCCAGTGATACGCTCTTCCGATGTCTCTCGCTGGCGTTTTGCTCGCGACAATGGAAGTGACATTCTTCAAGCAAGGGACTATGTGCATCTCAGTATTCTCTGCGTTGGACTCAGGGACTCTATTTTTTCGCGATCCAGAGTTTCGGGCGCGTTTGGTGGAGCATCGATAGACGACGAGAATTGGGCTTCAGCTGCGTTTCCAACGTCGTCGTCTGCCCCTGCGACTCAAAAAAGGAAAAACGCTTCCGAGGCTGCTGCGCACCGTCATGACACATCAATGCGGGTTTTTACCCGCCTTGACCGGCGCGGCAGCGTCGGATTTGCAGAGACGCACAGCGGCAGGCTGGGTCCTCGGGGATACAGACAGCTAGCCCTCAGTGCTCAGAATCTCTATTCGGCAGAGGAAGTTGGAAAGATGCTAGAGCCGCATATCCGCTGCAATGGAGATATCGACACTGTATATTTGGACTTCGAGAACGAAAGCATCCCGGTGTGTCACGAGAGCGAGCTGCGCCTCGTAGCCCGACTGGCGTCAGTGTACCACAACTCCCTGGTGCGTGAAAACCTTAAGTTGGAAATTGACGGCACGAACAGTGACTCGGAAAACTCTGAAAACAGCCTGGCGCCGTTGGACTTCGGCAGCGTCAACAGCGCGTCGACAACCTTCCATTCAATCGAGAGTGATGCGAGCGGCGACACCGAGTGGGATGAGGCTGAGTACGGCGACAGGTGCTACCACGACCAAGAGTTCGAAATGAATCAAGACTTGGGACAGCCGTGGCTAGAGAAGGGCGAGGCTGCCGAGGAGCGCTGGGGCATCTGGAGCTGAGGCTCGCCGCACGCGCTCATGCCCTCGATCTGACTAAGCGGCAGCCGCGCGCGGGGGTAGTAGATGTGGGGGTATGGGCGCAACACGATGTGTTTTCTCCAGAAGCTCTCGTCGGCGGCGTCCCACGCGCGGCCCTTCCAGAAGTTGTCCTGCACAAGGAGCGGCTGGAGGTTGCTCAGGTGGTTGCACAGTGTTTGTTTCTCGAGTAGACAGCCGCCTTGGAAGGCGTCGACGGGGCGGATGTGGTCGATGGCGGAGTTTGTGAGGGTCATCGGCGCGCCGGGGTGCGCCAAGTTCCAGTCCGCGCGCTTGCGTTCAAAGTGCTGATGCACCTGCGAGACCGCCGAGGTCAGAGCATGCACGCATGCCTGCGCGCGACGCGTGTGGATGCAGCGCGTGCTCTGACGTACCTCGTCCCAGCTGTGGACGCCCAGACACCGGAGCACGGAGCACGTCCTGCGGATCTTCAGCCTCCTCAGCCCAAACTCCACAGCGCGCGTCACGCGGCTGACCGTGTACTCGCGCGGGTGGCAGCCCGGACAGCACGCGAGCCCGTGCGGCGCACACACCGCTGCCGTCGACACGGGCCGGCTGGCGGGGAACAGCGCGAGGACGGGGCCGTGCCGCGGCTGCAGCGCGGCGCGCGGCGCCCGCAGCGCTCGCATGGTGCGCGGCGCGCCCGCGGCGAGCACTGGCACCGCGGCCACGAAACGCATGCCGGGGGCTTGGCACGTTCACACTCGGCGTCTTTCTTCCGAGCACCGTCTTTGTCGCGCGTGCGTTCTTCCGGTGCGCGGCCGGTGCAGCCAGCCGGCTCTGCGTACGACACGACCCCTCGCCGGTGGCGAGTGTGCATTTGGAGTAAGTGTATTAAAGTAGTGCACTCGACCGAAGCGAGAGCACGAGCATGTACGCGCTCCACAAACCCCACCCGCCATCTACTACACGGCGTTTCTGGGGAGTCCCAGCTGCGCGCAAAGACTCTCTTGCTGTTCCTCCGGGGTCACGTAGCTTTGAGGCAGAGGCAGGAACATGCGGCCGGTAATCGGCGCTGTCACCAGCGTCGATGCCAGCCTGCACAGGGCGATGTGCACGTCAAACAAGACCTCCTGGATCTCCTTGTTTAAGGACTCCATGCCCTTGTCATTCTTGGCTAGCACTCGCTGCTTCTCCGCGAGTAAGCGGATGCATTGGAGGACCGAGTCCATAACATTGTTTTCTACGCCCGACATCTTTGGTCTCGTCTGTAATGTGCACACTCAAGAGGTTTCTTGTCCATTTGTTTCCCTGTCAACCGCATGCACCGCATTCGACAGATTTAAGAGGCGAGGGGCATGCCCTCTGTCTCGATCAACGGCGATGTATTTCCTAACCTCTACCACGGGAACACCAAGATCGAGTGGAACTCCGGGTCCATGTACGAGGTCCAGATTTCATGCTCGACTATCAAGATCAACCGCAACCGTGTGCAGTGGTTCGAGTACGGCACGTTTCATCCCAGCAGCCTCTGGCGCCGCATGCCGTGTGAGCCGGTGCGTGGTGCACTGTGCAGTATCGTGCAGGAGTCGCCCCCTGCATCTGTCTTGGTATTTCCGTCAGGAACTGTGGATGTCCCTGTCGACGTCGAGCAGCTCACTTTACCCCGCGAGTTCTCAAGTTTTATGCTCGGTAAAGCAGGCCTCCATTGCGACCGCCCGACTGCAAACCGTGTGCTCTCATTCACTGACAAAAGCTACGAGATATCAATGTGCGACCTTGTCGACGGAAACTTTGAAATCGTTCTTAAGCCCGATAACAACCTCCTGTTTATCCGACAGCGCAGCATCGACACATGGAGCGCTGTTGCCCTTAGTATCCTTTCGCTTTACCTGTTCATCAAGACTTGCGAGCACTTTATAAAGCTCGTGCATGGACAGAGGCCGTGCTTCGCACACGGGAGTATTACACTGCCATTTTCTGTTGCGCTCTTCAGCATCGGCAAGCTCGTCTTCACTGAAAGTCTTCTCCTCATGCAGGAGGAAATCGCCATCCAGATCGTTTGTGGTGTATACACACTGTTGCACACTGGCATGCATCTTGTTCGATATCTCCAGCGTCAGTACAAAGAAGACAGAGCGTGCGAAACCGACAGCAGCTTTTTTTCGAGTGCAGGTGCGGCGGCCGTGGGTCCGCTGATCGCTACACAGGTGCTGCTCTCACTGGAACTCAACCAGACGATAGACACACCGTTTTTAAGCATTTACGTCTCTTTATTCGGTCTCCGAAACTTCCTTAAGTTTCTCAACTTGGTGAATTTGCATTACGAGCAAGAATTAAACGTATACACTAAGCTACTCAAGACATTTGAGGCCCTTGCAGACACATTCGTGTTCGCGTGTCTCATCGGCATCGGCGTGCAGGTTGTCGCGGATACAAGGGAACAGTATGCGGCAGACGTCATAGGTCTATGCATGATCAGCATCTTGGCAGGCACGCTCTTACATCAAATCACCTTAACGCAAATACAATCCTCGTTGAATTTTCAAAAATAGGCGCCTGAAGAAAGCGCGGACGACATGCACACCTCTGCGCGTGAGGCTGAGTGTGTGCTCGGGAGCACGGCAACCAGGCGCACTTGTGTCCGCGCACCTTCAAGCATCCTCCTTCCGCAGTGTAATCTCCCTCTCGTACAAATCCAATCGCTCTTGTAGTAGCACGCACTTTGCCTTGTGGACCTCGAGTTTGCGGCGCGCGTCATCCTTGCGCTTGAAAAGCATAGACTCTATGAGGCGCTTGTGGGGACGGCCTTCCGCGCGCTTCTTCTTTTTCTTAGGCTCTGAGGTAGCTGCCGTGTTCTTGACATCCTCTTGAGTTTCCGCTGTGTTCTTTTTGGACACCATGGTGCAGAAACGCGATAGAAGTGACAATTCGGAGATTTTTTTCCAGTTTTTTTTCAAATCCAAATTATTAAAAATCATAGAAACACAAACCGGAACAAATTTCGCGAAACACAACTTGATGGATTTTTTCACTGTATAAAAATTTAAATCGATTTGAGCCGCGTGTGTGCACGACGGACAAAGCGGGCATATGGAAAGACACACGTGTCTTTTCTGCGGCGACACGCGCATGGTAGTTTACAAGCAGTTATCGAGGTTGGAAGTGCTTGACATCATTGACAGACAGATTACCGCGGGAATCAGAGATCCTGCCATCATTTTCCTGCAAAATTTTACACAGTGTCTCCGTGTCAAACCATCATTCTCAAGCGACGTTGCTGGAGGCATAAAAGCAGGTGTAGTTCCAAACTCTGATATCACAGACGACGCGGAAGCGGAACTCAGCTCGTCTACGAATCTTGGTTCTCCGGCGCCTGCTGGTGCTGACAGTACCACTCAGCTGTGCATCGAAAATGAAGAGGTGGTGGAACCAGAACAGGAGGGGTTTTCACAGGCAAGTGTCGACGACTTATCAGATGACAGCGACTTTGAAGTCGAGGAGGTTCCCATACAGTGTTGTATCTGCTGCTACCACTGGATCAGTCGCCGCAAAAAGCTGTCCGTAACAGTGGTTCCAATGCAGTGTCTTCTGTACTTCCTGTTGGGAATGAACACCGTCGAAATTAAGCAGTGTGATACGCGAGTGCTCACAAGACTCGCCACAACAATTGCAGAAGAAAAGACAAACGTATGGCGCTCTATTTTTCGAGCACACGAGCTTCAGACGATTGAATCAATTATTGCAAGGAAAAAAAAATCAGCAGGCTGTGAAGATATCTGCTGTATCAAGCGCGAGTTAGCTTGTTTCTACCACGCGCAAAATGGCAATAGCATGCTCATGGGCAGCAGAAATGTCGCGGACATGCTGCGTGCGCCAGTTACGGCTCGGCCCTGAGGTGCTGATGTTGACAAAATAACAGGATGCCACTGCAGTCTCCGATGATACTGGAGTGTGGCACTGCAGCCTGCCAACTATGATTAAATATTTTAAATTTGGGTTTTGCTGCAAGCATCCTACACATCAGGATTACAGACTGTTTATAAATAAAGAGTTTTTCAAAACTGCCCGAGATTGCAGCCGAAACCACGAAGTTTGTAGAAAAAAAGATGTACTTTTGCGCTCTTCAAGAGCAGTGTTTATTGCGAAATCAAAAAGATCATTTTGAAATTTGCAAGAAGAGTGAATGGGCGCAAAACGCTACTGGTTAGAATCATCGCTTGTAAAAACTATAAACTCTCCGAAAAAGAATTGCGTGCGTTAGTGTTACCATGAAAAACAGGAAAAAAAAACAGGCGTGTGCTAGCGTCGATATGAACACCGAGGTTCTTCAGAAAAAGCCGTGTAGTATGACCCGCAAGAACACAAAAATCTACGGTCTGCTCACGGGGCATATGCGTATGAACCAGAATCAAAGCGAAATACTGGAATTGCTACTCAGTACCAACTTTCACAAGCAAGCACACAAGCCTTCGACTGCTGGTCCCTCAGAAGCGTACTTCGGATTCTGGGGGTTTACACCATCGGAAAAAATTCGGAACTCAATCATGCACGTCATTGAACACGTGTTCAAGCCTCGCATTTTGTACACAAATAATTTTGACGACATGCATTTCGAGAGTATTTGCGTTATGGCTGACACGCCCACGCGCGCTCTTCAAGACGTTTTCGAGAAATATTTAGTTCCAAGAGCTGTGTCGAGCAATGAGGACATCTTGCTTCGTGTTCTGGAACTTTTCAACATGTCTGCTGATATTATCCGTTTTGATAACTTGCTGAATGCCCCAATGGTCGCGAGCATCGACCGCTTGCATCAAGCGCGTAGGATGTCGTACGGCAACCTTACGCACCACGCGAATGTCGACTTTTACGAGCTGTATAAGTTCAAGCTCTCGCAGCGCGATGAAAACGCTTCCGTAAAACTTCTGACGGGATACGACCTGTCGCGAGATTCTATATGCAAACTGTCGAATATTGTCAAGGCACAGGAGAGCAAACTGCAGAGAATGGAATTACAGCTATCGTGCACCCTGAGCACCTTAAAAGCCAGAGAAGGGGAGCTCCGTGTCTTGAATGCTCGTGAAAGCCAGTCGCGGCGCAACGATGCTTCGCGCTTTAACGCCGCGCACCTCCTTGTTGCCCTGAAGAATATCGGTGACATCTCCGAGGAAAACACCACAAAGCTTCTACAGGCCCTGCGCATACGTACTATCCCAGTGCATGAGCTCGTGAAGATGCAAATAGCAGACCAAAATCAGGGCGTGTGTATGAGTCAGGAGATTCTCATGCAGGTTCCCACGGCACATGTGCGAATCCTCCAGCGACCAGCGTCGAATTCGACTATGCGAGAAATACTCCAGTGTTCGAATGCAGCGCATGAGGCCGCCGCACATGAAGTAGCGACATAATCACGACTACGCATAGAGGCCTTCGCGGCTGCTGTAGTAGATGCCGAGCTGCAGGGCGATTGCGACGTCATCCTTCATACCACCGACCTTGCCACTAAGCGCTTGACGCTGCTTTCCAAACACGTTGACGGCCTGCTTGAACTGCATCGAGTATATGCGCAGCTGCTCCTCGACGCGTTTGCGATTGCCCACTGGATCCTCGCTCAGGAGTGGGTCCATGAAGGCCACCCGCTGGTCACGCAGCAATGTGTTGAGCAGCGTGCACGCGGCGTACTTGACCTCCTCCGTCGTGAGGATTCCAAAGCGCTTGGCTTGGTGGTCGATTCGAAAGCGCGTATTTGGCAAGTATGACAGCGCCCGTTCATGATGCTCACTCTCGAACCTGCAGCAGCGCGCATGCGCGAAACCATCAGTCAAAATATGGTTCCAAGAATGGAACCTATGAATGAGACAATTACTACGTAAAATTACACTGAAACAAAAAACGCAAATATATAAAAATATAAAAAAAACGCAAATATATAAAAATATAAAAAAAAACGCAAATATATAAAAATATAAAAAAAACGCAAATATATAAAAAATTAAAAAAACGCAAATATATAAAAAATTAAAAAAAAAATGCTCAAATATAGAAAAAAATAACGTCTTTGGAGAGACACGTATGACAAGCGTGCTAAAATGTTTACGCTTATCCCGAATATGTCACACGCGACACTCGGTATGGCCGTGGACATGCGTAAATTAGGAGCAAAGTTGAGAGAAGTAGACGCGCGTTGCGAACATAACTTCTCGCAGCTTGACCGTTTCATGAGGCACATGCAGCACAGCATCCAGAAGTTGCTCAGCCGTGAGCACGCAAAGCGCTCGCGCGAACCAGCTGCAGGAACCAACAGCAGTGTCACGCGCATGGAGCTGCAGCAAATACGCGAAGAGATAGCCAAGCTGTCGACGACAATGGCCGAACTCTCGGGCACGCTAGAGCGCGCAGTGGAACGCGCGTCATCACTGGAGCACGCGCTGTGCCGCGCGCAGCTCCCGCTCGAGCACGGTTTGTCGCGCGCCGACACCCCGCGCGGTGAAACCCCGCGCGCGTCACCGCGTCGCAGCAGCGACGCAAGCGAAGACAGCTTCTGCTTACCCGAGATTTCGCTCGACCATGATAACAATGGGAGATAGCATCAAGTTTTTTACTTCGCGGATGCGGGCCACATGTCGCTCGACGAGGGCAAACTGCTTTTCGGGCTCTGCGAGGGCGCGTGATGCGAGTCAGTGTGTGTGTAAAAGTGAAACGGGTTGGTTGTCAAGCAAAAATAAAGCCGCTGAATGTACCCTCACCTTTACAGTTCATGAGCACGTCGATGCCCAGCACCTGCAGGCACGCAGAACGTCAGCAGGGCGAAGTGGCAAAGGAGCGTAACAAAAGACAGAAGGTGTGCACGGCAGCAAAACTCGACTTGAGACAGTTGATCCCGCGCATCATGCTCCCGGAGAACGAGCAAGCACTACGAAATTGCTGCGCGCAGACCCTCGACCGCATCTGTGACGAGTACGAAATCAATCCTGGGATCCGGGTATTTCAAACACTGCGAGATTTTTGCGGCGACCCTGACGAAGCTGGAAACAGCATGATTGCACTCTTCTTCCTGGGTCTCGACATCGACATAAAGCTTAAGCAAATGATGATGGAGGCCGAGAGTACTACCATGCAGCGCAAGCTCACGGGTTTTTTCATGAGACTGCGCAACGAACTGATCCCTGCGTTCCTATGTGAAGAGTCCATCGAGATCGAAAAATTCGTGCGCTCGTGCCACGAAGCGTACTTAGTCGCATAAAAAAAAATCTTTGTTGTACGTGAAATATTTCGAAAAAAAACAGGCGGTCGTGAAGTTGACTAACCGCGTGCTCCGCCGAACAAGAGTTGGAGACCGAGAAATTGAGACTGTGCAGCCTTGAGTATCCGACAGAAAACACGGAACCCTGCGCTCGCACGCGTGCAGACACCACCAGGCAAACACTGGTCACATTCAGAACTCACCGTGACGGTTCCGCGCTCGCGCACGAGCGAAACGATCGCGTAGTCGCTCCCAGGCCCGCCTGCCGCCTGCACGGGATGGAGAACAGTTCAGCAAACATGAACCTGGGCATGCTCCGCTTTCTCATGAGTGTCACACCGCGAGCTGTGCAGACGCGCGCCACGCAGACGTCGCCGGGTATAGAAGCGAGTGGGGCCCAGCCATCGCCGACAAGCAAAGCCTCCGGCATGGAGAGGGCGCTGGCGCCCGACTTCGACGCTGCTCCGTGCGAAAGCGAGCTCGTCGTCTACAAGCCGTGGACGGGCGTGATCCTCGAGGTGCTGTCGCTGAAGGACGAGGAGTGTAGCGACGAGTCGACCTACGTTTCGACGCTGTCGGTGGGCGAGCTGCGCGACATGCTTGGATGTGGCAACAGGCCGCACACCAACCAGCGCTGCTACCAAGGCTTCATCACAGATGTGCGTCTCGAGGTGCAGCGCAGCGTGGGGTTCGCCAACCACCAGAACGTGTCCTACACTCCAGTGTACAATGTGTGGCTGCCGGCGGACGGCTCGCTCTTCGAGGTCAGCGGCTTCTCGCTGCCGCATCCTCTGCGGCGCTCAGGAAAAAACAGCTGGAGCAACAGCGAGGTCCTCGCGATGGAGTCGTACGCACTCGGAGAGGGTGCTCTCGAGCACGGGCTTATGGGCGACGAGTTCACGTGGATCCCGGTTCTGTGTAAGAGCTGCCGCACGCGCGTGTGCATGAAGAAAGATTTTTCGGCCATCAAAGTCGTGTACCCACCGACCGAGCTCCGTACGTCCAAGCACCTGCCCGACGTCTGGCAGGCCGTGTGCGCGTTGCCGCCTGTTGAGGACGCCCCGCTCTACGAGGAGTTCGTGGACCCGACGCGAAGTTTCCCGCACATCGGCAGGATTGGCGCGGCGCGCCAGCTCGCCTTTACTCCAGTGCTTCTCCGGGACGTTCTCACGCGTAACGCAGAAATCACCGAGGAGCATCGCGCGCTCTACCACTCCAAGTGCAACCGCTTTCTGGCTCAAATGCGGCCCCTGTACGAACTCGTCGCCGGCGGCGGCGACCCACGCGAGCACGGCTGGACGCAGCTGGCAAGAAACACGGAACGCGGTGTGGTGTACGAGTGGATTGAGCTGCAGAGGGTAAAGAAGCGCAAGGCGGAGAGCGTACCGGGTCAATGACCACCCACACCATCTGGTGGTCGACGAACGGGAGTGGTTCTATGGTCATCGCAATGCGGATGTCGGCCTTGCGAAACACCTGCTGGAGGGAGTCGAACGCGAGGCCTGCCAGCTCGCTCTGGATGAGGTCCGGGCGGTCCTGCATCATGACCCGGAGCTTGCGGTGCCTGAGCCCGGCGGCGCGAGTCAGTAGCGCGAGCGCGGCGCGAGCGCGGCGCGAGCGCGGCGCGAGCGCGGCGCGAGCGCGGCGCGCGGTGCAGGCGCGACCGGTCTGCGGACTGCCACATTGGCACCAGGTGCAGTTTGTGCACGCACTCGTGGCCCACTCCATCCTCGATGCACTTCTCACAGGCGAGCTCGATGCAGCGCGTTTGAAACAGAGGCCGCGAGTTGACAGGGTCGATCATTTTGATTAAACGCGTGTAAAAGTTGATCTCCGAGGTCAAAGTGGAGATCGCGACGAGCGACGCGCTGCCGATTGAGAGAATCGGCGCGATTGTTTCTGCGTGTGTCCGATGTCAGCCTGTGAGCACTGTGCCGAAGCCACGCGCGCAGCAGGAACGCGAGGACGCGCACCGTAAAAGAAAGACTCGTCGCAGTATGCTGCCTCCTCAAGCACGAGCACGTCGCCGCCGGTGCCTTTGGTTGTTCCGATCTGCCACACATAGCAAGTCATTTCACGCCTCGGACCATACTGCTAGAATACTATACCGAGGCGTTGTCAAATACACAAAGTCGGCGTCTCAGCACATTCACAAGCCGGCAGCGTCCACGCGCCCAGGGTTCGAACTCGCGCACCTACGTTGTAGACTAGGGGCCCTACTGGAGTTTTTTTAAAGTGCACGAAAATAAAAAATAAATCCCACCAAATTTCCATTACAAAAAAGCAGACAGCGTGCGTGGACACACAGCAGCTCTCGCCGCAAGCCAGCACTCGACCGCTGTCGCCTTCTGTCCACACAGCTTTCACCGGCTCTGCTGGTTTGTCCTTCATGTCCGCGCTCGGATCGCTTGTCGAGCAGGCAGATGCTGTGCACGTCGAATGGCGAATCTCAAGAGTTGCGGAAGCAACGTCCAAGCTCAACACCCGCGAGCTGGAGCTGCCGGTCGGGTGGAGTGTAAATCCTGAGTTCAGGTACTTCACACTACACGAGCAGGGCCGTGCACTCTTCACCAATCCTGTGGAGCTGAAAGCCATACTTGGCGATCACTACAATCTCGAAGACTGCGACCACGTGCCAACGTGGGACAAGGACACGCTCGCTGTGCTCGAGATGCTGCCGCCGACCCAGCACTGCTTTGCGAAGCTGGTGGGCGACATATTCTCGAAATGCGCGTTTCCAGACAAGATGCAGCGCGTGACAGAGGCGAAGCGCGACTTTGCGCGTCTGTGCACGATGATGGATCTCGCCCGTAAGTTCACGGACGCCGAGGATTCGATCAATAAGCTCAGGTGTGACAGTAAGATTCCTGCCATGATTCCTGCGTGTGTGATTCAGGGAAATACTCTGTACCACGACAAGAAGTATAAGGAGGCGGTCGACCACCTGCGCATTTGCGGCGTGCTCTATCTCACTGCCGGATCGAAATTCTTACTCCAGGCTGGACAGATTATGCAGCAAATATCGTACTGTTTACTGAGCGCGAAGGACTTTCAGGGATGTCTGCGCGTTGCCGAGCACGCGCTGTACATGTACATCATGTGCAGAGAGGAAGTCGACTGGGCGTTTGTCAGTGTTTTGAATGTCATGGGCCAGTGCTACCGCGCCATGGGGGTTCAAGGCCTCGCCCTGGCTCACTACATTTACTGCTTCGAGGCCTCCGAGCAATTTTCCTCGCTCGTCGCGTCCGAGAAGCGTCACGGTGCTACAGACATGTACGATATCTACACGCCGCTGTGGATGCCAAAAATCGACAACTTGTTCCACGCAGACAAAGCGCTGTGCATTGGGGCCTGTCTGCTTTCAATGGAAGAGAAGGACCGCGCTCTCGAGTTTTTCACAAAGGCGTTTCATTTATATACGAAAATAGGCAATGCTCGCGAGTCTCGGACCGCGTTCGGAGCCATCGCAGAGGCCTGCTACGAGCAAGACATGTACGAAGCGTCGGTGCAGTTTGCGGAAGCCGCGTATAGCATTTCCAAGGAAACGGACAACAAGAAACATCAGGCGTTTGACCTCACGTATCTGGCGCACGGGCATGCCATGTGCCTCAATGTTCGTGAGGCGATCGACGCGTTTGAGAAGCTCTACCAGCTCCCACTCGCAAGCCGATGTAAAAAAAATGAGGTGTCCAACATCCTTATGTTCTCCGACTGTCTGCAGCGCGACAAGCAGACGGCGAAGGCAATCGCCGGGCTCAGTCTCATCAAGAAATACGTACACGACGACCAAAAGAAAGCGTGGTGCAACCTGATCCTGGCCGCCTGTTTCGTAGACGAGGGTAAGCTCGTGGAAGCGCGGAAGCACATGCTTCTGGCACAGGGCTACCCCTCCGACTTTCTTGCGGCCAAGAAGGCCCGAGTAGAACTGATGATGCGCGATCTTGCTCTGCGTCTGGACGAAGAGGCACTCAAAGCCACGATAGACCTCTGTCCCGGCTTCAGCGCCGCGCAGGCAAAGAAGAAGAAACAAAGCTCTGGGGCCCGGAAAGGGCGCGCCAACACGGACGCAGGCAAGGACCCGTCTGCGCAGGAGTGGAGCGAAGGCGAGTGCTGCGTGTGCCTCGCGGCGAGTGCGACAGTCGCGTTTAGCCCCTGCTTCCACCGGTGTGTGTGCCTCGCCTGCAGCGCGAGCATCCTGGCGAACGCCAGCGAGTGTCCCATGTGCCGGGTCAAGAGCGACGCCGCGCATGAGGTCCTCGACGACGGCGCTGCGTGCGCGCGCTGCAATGCGGACCTGCGGACCTTCGCCGTCGCGCCCTGCTTCCACATGCAGTTCTGCGAGGCGTGCGGGCCATCCGCGCTGCCTGCACGCTGCTCCGCATGTGGAGGAGAGGCTCGAGGCACTCATAAAGTCTTTTCATGAAGCGAGCCCGTGGTTATGTCTTTTGCCGTCGTTTTTTTCTTTTTGTTTTTGTCTTCGCACGCGCCGGCTTTTCTGTGCGCTCGTGTTTACGCACCAGCTGTGTGCGCTTTTTATACAGAGGCGCCACGAACTCGTTTCTGCAAGAGCTTGGAAATAAATTTCTTGATTTGAACAGTCTCCAACTTGCTTTAAAGCTCGCGAGTCTCCCGCGCAGTTTCTAAATCCCGCGCATGTCACTGCCACGCGCGCTTGAGGGCTCGGTGGACTCCAGCGGGCTTCACCGCGGTGCCAGCGACAGAATCTCGCGCTGTTTGCGGCTGCCGACGTCCGAGAACGGCGCGCTGAGACTCGCGCGGCTGCTGTCCGCGGCGCCGTCCCGGTGGTCGTGGGACGCCGACACCGCTCTGGGAAACGGCCCTGGCGCCCAGTCCAAGACGGCGCCGTTCTTGGCGGAGCCCTTGCTCGGCGCGCCTGTCAACCCGAGCGCCCTCGAGCGCAGGCCGGGCGGTTCCTCGCGTCCGCATGAGTCCGAGTACACTGCGCTCGGACTCACGCTGCAGGCGTCGTCGATGCCTCTGGGATGGACGCTGCACGCGGGCACCGGGTACTACGTGCACGACGAGCTTGCCCTAGCCCTCTTCGCGCACCCGGGACACGTGCGCTCAGTGCTGGGGTCCGTCGGCGGGGCACGGCAGCGCCCGCCGGCGGCAGCGACGCCTGTGAGTTGCTGTCGACCCTCGCCCCGGAGGACCGCGGCCTGCGCGAGCTCGTCGCGACGCTGTTTTCGGAGCCGCGCGTCGACGGCCTGCGGGCGCGCGTGCTCGAGGACACGAAGAGTCTGAAGAAGCTGACTCTGACACTCGACACCACACAGCGTCTTTTGCTCAGCGGCGACCGAGCGAATGCCATGAGGTTCCGCGAGAAGGTGTCTGCGCTGGTCCCCGCCTCCATCGTGCAGGCCAACATGCTTTTCGACGCCGAGAAATATGCAGAGGCGCTCTTGCACTTGAAACTCGCGGCTGTGGTGTACGTCACCGCGGGCAGGCGCTTCCGGCTGGCGCTAGGGCAGATTCTCGACCGCATTTCGCTGTGCTACTTCGCGACGGGCGTGTTCGACGAGAGCCTGCGCTTCGCCGAGCACGCGCTCTACATGTTTGTCACGTCAGGCGAGGAAGTCGAATGGGCCCTGGTGAACACGGTCAGGAACATGGGCAAGTGCTTCCGGGCGCTGGAGTTGTACGACGTGGCAGTCATCGCCTTCAACTTCTGCCTCGATTCCGTGAGCGCGTCCGGGTACGTGTGCGTGGCCGCAAAGCAGAAAGCTGTGGTCGAAAAGTACGACGTGTGCGCCCTGCTGTGGGTCCCGGACACCGACGCCGTTTTCCCCGCCGAAACGAAGATGCTCACCGCCCTCTGCTTGATGGAACTGGGCCGCGTGGAGACCGCGCTCGCGATCACCGACAGCGCGTACGGGGAGTACGTCGCGAGCGGCGACGAGGTGCGGTCGATCTACGGGCTGCTCGTCATGAGCATCGCGTGTTACGACGTGAGCGCCTACAGACAGAGCGTGACCTACGCAAAGACCGCGTACGAGTACACCGAGAAGATCGGCAACAAGAGGCTGCAGGCCCTCGCACTCTTCTATGGCGCGCATTCGATGGCCATGTGCGGGCTCTACCGCGAGGCGAGCCTCATGTTCCGGCTGCTCGCCACGCTGCCGGTGCTGAGCACGCACGAGAGGCGCGGCATCCCGGCCACCCTCATGTTCGCCGACTGCCTCATCCAGACGAAACAGATCGACGAGGCCATCCGCTTACTCAAGGACGCGTTGCGCGGGTCGCCGGGCGTACCCGACCGCGAGTGCTTCAACCTCATGCTCGCCGAGTGCTTCGTGGCGAAAGCAGCATTGTGCGACGCAAAGAAGCACTTTGCGCTGTGCCAGGGAGCCATGCCGGTGGTGTTCGAGGTGATCCGCGAGCGCGTGAAGCAGGACCTGCAGCAGCTCGAGCACACGCTCGAGCACCGCGCGCTGCGCGCGAGCAAGGAGCTCTGTCCGGGCTTCGAGGCCGGTGGCGCGCCCGCGAGCGCGGCGCCGGCGCGGCGCGAGGGGCGGCGTGCGGCCGCGCGCGCTGCCTCGCGCCCGGCGCCGAGCGTGCGCGCTGCGCTCGCCGAGTGCTGCGTCTGCCTCGCGGCGGAGGCGACCGTCGCGTTCAGCCCGTGCTTCCACCAGTGCGTGTGTTCTGCGTGCAGCGCCGGCATCATGGCGGGCACGCGCGAGTGTCCGATGTGCCGCAGCGCGAGCTCCGCGGCGCACGAGATCCTCGACGGCGGCGCGCTGTGCGCGAGCTGTTGCGCGGCGCCGCCGACGTGCGCGGCCGCCCCGTGCTTCCACGTGCAGTTCTGCGAGGAGTGTGCGCGCACGCGCGCCGCCGGCGCGCGCTGCGCCACGTGCGCCGGCGCCGTGACGCGCGCGCACCGCGTCTTCGTGTAGGCGTATCGGGCAGTGCGAGCATTTTCGGTGTAAAGCAGTGTGGCGGGTCTCAGCATGCCACAC